>DATCZS010000165.1:0-7195 GCA_036525795.1 Acidimicrobiia bacterium
AGACGTGAGACGTGAGACGTGAGACGTGAGACGTGAGACGTGAGACGTGAGACGTGAGACGTGAGACGTGAGACGTGAGACGTGAGACGTGAGACGTGAGACGTGAGACGTGAGACGTGCCTCAGATCTTCGGCAGCCGGAATCCCGATTTGTCGAGGACGTAGCCGCGGGACTCGTCGACCATCTGCCGCACGGCGTTCCAGTCGACGTGAAGGACGCGGCCGCCCTGTTTCATCAACCGTCCGTTGATCAGCACCGTGTCGACGTTGCCGGTGTCCATCCCGGCCACCACCGCGGCGTACGGATCATTGAGCGGCGTGACATTGATCCGGTCTGTGCGGAGGATCGTGATGTCGGCCCGCTTGCCCGGGGTGAGCGTTCCCACCTTCGATTCCAGCCCGTTGGCCTTGGCGCCTTCGCGCGTGGCCCAGGCCAGCACGTCGCGGGCGGTGGCCTGCTGCTTGCCGGAGTTCGTCGCCAGTGCCCGCTGCAGCGCGAGCGCCGACCGCATCTGGTTGAACATGTCGCTGGGAACGTTGGTCTCGACATCGACGCTGAGGCTGGGTGAGAGTCCCCGGTCGAGGAACTTCTGCACCGGCGGCATGCCGTGGCCCATCATCATCTCCACCGGGAATGCCAGCGTGATGGTTCCCCCGGTGTCGACGATCATCTGGATCTCTGTGTCGTTCAGGCTGGTGCAGTGGATGTAGGTGGTGTCCGCACCGAGGAGACCCGCTTCGCCGAATCGCTGTACCTTTCCTTCGAGCCCGTAGGTCCCGACACCAACGTGCACAGTGAGGCGCGCGTCTGCCTCCCTCGCCAGCTTCCAGTGGTCCCGGGCGACTTCGAAGTCGACGAACTCCGGTCCGGGGGCGGCCAGCGCGAGGGTGAGCATCTGGTCCTTGGTGGTGAAGTGCTCGCTGGCGGCACGGACGAACCAGCTCGGTTGGCGTTCCTCCCACTTCCCCCACCATGGGAATCCGTATGCGAACACCGCCCGCAGGCCCGAGTCCTTCAGCGCCTGGATGCCTGCCTCGGTGTGGGCCGGAGAGCTCTGGATGTGGGACCAGTCGAGGAGGGTGGTGACCCCGGCGTCGATGGCTCCGACGGCCGAGACCAGGTTGCCTGCGTAGACGTCCTCCGGCCGGTACGCCGGTGCCAGGGTACGGAGAACGAACGAGATGTAGCTGACCCGACCTTCGAGCGGGACGTCGGTGCCGATGTTCCGGAGGATGCCTTCCCAGATGTGGCGATGGGTGTCGACGAATCCGGGGATCACGATCTTCCCCGAGGCGTCGATGATCTCCGCATCGGCGGCCCCGAGGTTCCGCCCTACCTCGACGATCCGATCGCCTTCGATCAGGATGTCGCCCTCGGTGAAGTCGCCGACATCGGGGTCGATTGACAGCACCGTCCCGCCCTTGATGATCTTGCGATCGGTGGGGACGACGCTGAAGTCGGTGCCCGCCGGGTAGAGGTCGGGGATCTCCACCTGCTTGATGACGTTGGCTCCCAGGACCAGACGGCGTGCCCGACGGAAGTTCCGTTTCGTGAGCTCTTTGATGTCCCCGACCTGGAACAGGATGATCCCGAGCAGAACCAGCACGCCGATGATCATCAAGCCGTGGTCGGGGGTGAGGCCGAGGAACGGCAACACGGTGATGATCAGCGCGAGGAGCACCGAGGCGGTCAGCGTTCCGATGAAGGTGGCGCGTCCACCGGCCAGCGAGGCGCCGCCGAGCACGGCGGCGGTGATGCTGTTGAGGGCGAAGCTCGACCCGATCTGGGCGTTGCCCACCGGTGAGCGGGACATCACGAAGAACGATGCGACCGCAGCGAGCGTGGCCGAGATCAGGAGGGCTCTGACCCGCATCCAGTTGGTCCGCACGCCGCTTCGCTTGGCCGAGCGCTCGTCGTAGCCGGTGGCGCGGAGTTTGAGGCCTGAGCCGGTGGCCTGCAGCCAGTAGTCGAGGACGATGGCCCCGACGACCACCACGATGAACGCAACGGGCACCGGCCCGACACTGGTCTTCAGCCATCCGATGAACCGGGGGTCGATGGTGCCGCTCGGCGTCTCCCTGAGGGTGAGCGAGACTCCGTCGAGGACGCTGAGCGTTGCCAGCGTGGCGATGATCGAGGGGATCTTGACGCCGCGTACCAGGGCGGAGTTGAGGAGCCCCAGTCCCATTCCGGCGAGAAGAATCGCGCCCACACCGAGGGCGATATCGCCGGTCGAGGACTCGGGCACGATCATGTAGGAGGCGATGACGACGCCCAGGCTGATCATCGCTCCGACGGAGAGGTCGAGGTACCCGACCAGCAGCGCGTGGGTCTGGGCGATGGCGGCGATCGCCAGGGGGACGGCGATGATGAGCACGCTGGTGACGGTGGCCCCGGTGAGGAAGCCTTGTGAGCGGCTGTCGGTGTACCAGATCACCAGGCCGATCAGCAGCAGCTGGAGCGCGATCGGCATCCAGAGCCGCACTTTGACGACCTTGCGCCACTTGTTCTTGTCGCGGGCGTTGCGCACGACCATGCGGACGAGCTGTCGCGCCCGATCGACGGCGCTCCTGGCGGTGTACTCGCTGGTCACGCTGCGTCGCCTCCGGTCGGTGCCTTGGGCATCGCGACGCCAAACGGCGACCGGCCTGCCTTCGACAGCCCGGGCCCGCGCACGATCGCTTCGACGATGCGAACCTCGTCGAGTTCGTCGCCGGGGATCTCTTCGATGATCTGCCCGCGTGACAGGACCAGGACCCGGTCGCACAGTCCGGCCAGCTCGAGCGGGTCGCTCGACTTGACCAGCACGGTGGCGCCGTCGTTGGCGCGTGCCCGCAGGGCCTCATAGATGTCGAATCGGGAGCCGACGTCGACGCCCTGCGTCGGCTCGTAGGCGAGGATGACGGCCGGCTTCTCGAGGAAGGTTCGCGAGACGACGACCTTCTGCTGGTTGCCCCCGGAGAGGAATTCCACAGGCTGCTCGAGAGAAGGGGTTCTGATCTCGAGCTCGTCCACCAGTTCGCGGACGCGCTTGCGCTCCAGTCTCCGGCGGAGGAAGTTCATGAAACCGAATTTGCGGATCGACTGGATGGTGGCGTTCGCCCGCACTCCGAGCACGGTCATCAACGCTTCCCGCTTGCGATCGCCGGGCAGGAGCATGATCCCCGCCTTGATGGTCTCGTGGGTGGAGATGAGGGTGAGCTCCTTGCCCTTGCAGAAGACGCGCCCCGCCCTCGGTGGAGTGCGACCCGAGAGCGTGTCGAAGAGCTGCGGTTGTCCGTTGCCTTCGGCGCCGGCGATCCCCACCACCTCGCCACTCTCCAGTGTGAAGCTCACCGGACCGAAAGACTGGCCTTGGAGGGCATCCAGCACCAGGATCTCCTCGCGCTCGTCCTCGGAGATGGTCGGTTCGGGGAAAGCCCCCTCGAACGAGCGTCCGACGATGAGGTCGACCAGATCATGCTCGCTGGTCGCCCTCGCATCGAAGGTGCCCCGGTCCACACCGTCGCGCAGCACCGTGATCCGGTCGGCGATCTCGAGCACCTCGGGCAGGCGGTGGCTCACGTAGACCACGCCCATACCCCGGTCGCGGCATGCCGCCACCACCCGGTGGAGATCCTCCACTTCGTCGGGGCCGAGCGCCGTCGTGGGCTCGTCGAGCAACAGCACCCTGGGGTCGGACACGAGGGCCTTGGCCACTTCGAACAGCTGCCGCTCGGCAAGGGTGAGCGTCCCGGCCGGGGCATCCGGGAAGAGCTCCAGGTCGAGATCGAACTCGCCCAGGAGCTTGCGCGCCCACCGCTTGCGATTCCAGTAGGGGGGCCGCTTCTCGGGCGGCGCCGCCAGGAACAGGTTGTTCTTCACCGGCTCTGCCTGCGTCAGCGACAGGTCCTGGTAGGCCATCGCCAGCCCCAGTTTGCGGGCGAGTGCAGGCGAGTCGGTGCGGAGCCGCCTGCCTCCGATGAAGATGTCGCCGAGGTCTGGCTCGACGAATCCACTGGCAATCCCCAGGAGCGTCGACTTGCCAGAGCCGTTCTCTCCGACCAGTGCGTGGACCTCGCCCGCCCGGCAGTCGAAGCTGACGTTTGTCAGCGCTCGGACAGCACCGAACTGGCGGGAGACCCCGCGCATGTCGAGTACGAGCTCGTGGCCGGTCGACGCCCCTGAGGGACTGCCGTGTGTCATCAGCTACCGAACATCAGCTGCAGGACCGCGCCTGGGACGAGCGACGTGCCGGACACCGTGGGAGTCGGTGCGTTCGGGTCGCAGTCGGCGGCGGACGCCTTGCGCACTGCGTGAGGAACGTCGATCTGCGGCGGGATCTCGGCGCCCTTGAGCGACATCATCGCCGCGGTGACGGCCACCCGGGACTGGAAGTTGCCACCGGCGGTGTAGAAGATGTTGTACGTCGAGGGCTCGCCACGGGCGACCCAGTCGCAGAACAGCGTCATCTCGTCGGTGCGCATCGCCAGTGTCAGGTTCTCCACCGGGATGCCCAGCTGGTCGTAGGCCTGCAGGGCGGTGTTCATACCGTCGGAGTACTCGTAGGCGTAGCCCTTGATGTCCGGATCGGTGGAGAGCCAGCCCAGCACCACCTGCAGCGCGACGTCGTTCACCCAGAACGTGTCCGCGGGTTCGCCCACCAGCTCGATGCCGGAGTTCAGCGCCGGGACGAGGCACTGCTGCCACCCGAGCGAGAGGGCGTTGCCCGGTGTCCCACCGAGTACGCCGATCTTGCCCTCGCCGACGTTCTCGTTGAGAACCGCAGCCATCGTCTCGCCGAGGTCGCAGAGGTTCTCGCCGACCACGGTCAGGTAGTCCTCACCGGGAACGAGGGCTCCGTCCTGGCCGGGAAGACCGACCCAGCCGGCCGACCACGGGATGTAGGGGATGCCGGCGGCTGTGGCTTCCTTGATGGCGTCGCCGATGGCCACGCCGGCGTCGGGATAGCCGGTGATGAAGTCCACGCCCTGCTGGATGAGGAAGCGGATGTCGTTTGCGGCGACCGCCGGATCCGGGTTCCACAGTGCCTCGGTGGAGATGATCCTGCCGATCTCCGGGTAGGTGAGGGCCTGGAGGATGGCCTCCATGTGGGTGACTCCGCGCCACACGTTCAGGTGGCCGCCGCCGTCGGCGAAGCCCATCGTCAGGTCGCCGCCGGTCCCGGTGTCACACTCGGGGCTGCTCCAGCATTCGATTGCCTTGTCGATGGTGGCCTGATCGAGGTCCTGATCCGCTCGGGCGACTGCCGCAAGGATGATGTCCCACGCCGGGTCATCTTCCGGGGCGGCGATCGGCCCCATGGCCTTCTCGAGCAACGCCGGGTCGGCGTTCCTGCTCTCGCCGAACGCGGCGAGCGGGTCCTCCCCCGTGGCTTCGGTCGTATCGGTGGTGCCGCCGTCTGCGGCGGTGGTCGTCGGCGCAGCCGTGGTGGTGGTGGCGGGCGCAGCCGTGGTGGTGGTCTCCTCGGCTCCGTCGTCGCTGCCACACGCCGCGACGACGAGTGCCAGGATCGCCAGCACTCCGATCATCTTGGTTGGTCGCATGTGCTCCTCCGTGGGACTCATGTCCTGTTGCTTTCTCTTTCTGAGGTGAAGACTCTCTGTGTGCCAGGGCCCGCTCAAGCGGGTGCCTCGGCCGGCCCCTGTCCCGGGTCGGCGTCCTGTCGCCGGTCCCGTCGCCGCTCGCGGAGCAGCTGCTCGATGCCCTTGATGATCCGATCGCCCGAGACCAGCATCCCGCCGATGATCACCGATCCGAACACCACGAACTGCAGGGCGGTCGGAAGCCCCATGACCCGCATCATCTGATTGAGACCGGCGAGGAAGAAGGCGGCGGACCAGGTCGACAGCGGGCTCGCCAGACCGCCGGTCAGCGAGGCCCCTCCGATGACCACGGCGGCGATCGGCCCGAGGAGGTAGGGAGCACCGATGGTCACCCCCGGATTGCGGAGAAGTGCCGAGATCAGCACGCCGGCGATGGCGTAGAGAACTCCCGCAATGACATAGGCGGCGATCTGGTTGACGTTCACCCTCAGTCCCACGACATGGGAGGCAACGGGGTTGGCGCCGACGGCCTGGAACCGGCGTCCCGCCGTGGTGAAACGGAACCCGATGATGAGCA
This sequence comes from Acidimicrobiia bacterium, assembly GCA_036525795.1. Classification (GTDB taxonomy): domain Bacteria; phylum Actinomycetota; class Acidimicrobiia; order Spongiisociales; family ZC4RG35; genus DATCZS01. The sequence continues at coordinate 6,124 of DATCZS010000165.1, forward strand.
AGGCGGTCAGAACGACACTGGTCCAGAAGATTCGTGAGAACGGAATCCACGACGGGGTGGACTCTCCGAACAGGGGTTGGTTGAGCCAGGCGGGCAGCGCCGGAGGAACCGAACTCTGGATGGCGAATGTCTTGTGATAGCGGTTGACGAGCCCGGTGACCACCTGGCCGACCGCCAGTGTCACGATCAGCGGGTTGAGCTTGAGCCCGCCGATCAGCAGGCCATTGACCAGTCCGATGAGTGCGGCCAGACCGGTTGCGGCGAAGAGCGCGATCCAGACCCGATCATCCGACTGCTGGCCCACTCCCACCATCACGATGGCGCCGAGAGTGAACGTCCCCGGAACGCTCAGGTCGATGCCACCGGTCATGATCACCATCATCTGGCCGAGAGCGGTGATGGCGAGGAAGCTGCCGAAGAGGGACACCGCGGTCAGGCCGGACCGTTGCAGGGTCGCCGGGGCCCAGATCGACGCCACCACGACCAGGACGAGGATCGCCAGGTACACGGGGAGGTATCGGGAGGCGACGACGAAGCTCGTGAGGGCCGATGACGGGGCCTTGCCGGTGGTGGTCATGTGCCCTCCCCGGTGGTCGATTCGGCCAGCAGGCCGGCTGCGGCCACCACCCGTTCGCGCGCTCTCGTCGCCAGCGTGCGGACGTGTTGGACGTCGGCCGCGAGTGCCCCGTCTCTCATCAACACCCGGCCGCCGACCATGACCAGGTCCACGTTGGAGGTGTCGACGCCCCAGACGATGGCCCCGATCGGATCGTTGATCGGGTAGATGTTGGGCCGGTCGGTGCGAAGAACGACGAGATCTGCCTGCTTGCCCGGCTCGAGGGATCCGGTGACCGTGCCCAGACCGACGGTCCTCGCGCCGACGATGGTGGCATAGCGGATCATGTCTCGCGTGGTCAGCAGGTTGGGCAGGCCGGCCTTTCCGGCCAGCTTGAGATCGAAGTATGCGGCGTGCTGGAGTGAATTGGTGACCCGCATCTGGGCGAACATGTCGCCAGGAGCCAGGCGCTCGTCGTCCACTGCCAGACCGGGCTCGATGCGTCGGTCGAGGAAC
>DATCZS010000166.1:0-15787 GCA_036525795.1 Acidimicrobiia bacterium
GTCACGTCGCTGCTCGTGCGATCGACCCCTGACGACGTGCGGTTGATCATGGTCGACCCGAAGCGGGTCGAGCTCGGACAGTACAACGGCGTTCCTCACCTCCTGACCCGGGTCATCACCAACCCGAAGAAGGCCAACGACGCCCTCAAGTGGGCGGTGGCGGAAATGGACCGGCGCTACGACCTGCTCGCCGACGCCAAGGTCCGCGACATCCTCGGGTACCGGGAGAAACTCGACGGCGGCGGGCTCGATCCCGAGCAGTTCGACCGATTCCCCTACATCGTCGTGATCGTCGACGAGTTGAACGACCTGATGATGGTGTCGGGACGTGAGGTGGAGGAGTCGATCGTGCGGATCGCCCAGATGGCGAGGGCCGTCGGCATCCACCTGGTGCTCGCAACCCAGCGTCCGTCCGTGAACGTGATCACCGGCGTCATCAAGGCGAATGTGCCGTCCCGGCTGGCGTTCAGCGTCGCCAGCCAGACCGACAGCCGGGTGATCATCGATGTCGCCGGGGCCGAGAAGCTGGTCGGGATGGGCGACATGCTCGTGGTGACCGCAAAGGAACCGCGACCGCATCGCATCCAGGGGGCATGGGTCAACGAGTCCGAGATCCACGCCGTCGTCGACTGGGTGAAGGCGCAACGCGAGGCGCAGTACAAGGACGCCGAGGTGCTCGAGGTGGCGCAGGCGGCCGCAGCCGCAGCCGCCGCCGAGGGGGATGACGAGGAGGAGGTGCTGCTCCGCCAGGCGATGGAGCTGGTGGTCAGGAGCCAGCTCGGCTCCACCTCCATGCTTCAGCGCAAGCTGAGGATCGGCTTCGCCAGGGCGGGCCGGGTCATGGACATCCTCGAGAGCCGGGGTGTCGTCGGTCCCTCGCTCGGGTCCAAGGCACGCGAGGTGCTCGTCACTGAAGAGTCTCTGGGGGAGATGTTGACCGGAGCCAGTTCCGAGACCTGACCGTCTCCGGTGTGCGCGCAGGCACCGGTTCTGTCCCCGGCGAGAGGCCTCGATCGACCGGTTAGCCTCGGCGGCACGCGGACCGGGACACGACAGGGCAGATGCTGCAGATACTCACGCCGTCGGGTGACCTTCTCGACGATGCTCCGATGGACATCGACATGGCGGCCCGCCTCTATCGGGCGATGGTCATCGCTCGAACGTACGACCGGAAGTCGACCTCTCTCCAGAAACAGGGCCGTCTGGCGACCTATGCGCCGTTCGAGGGTCAGGAGGCCGCCCAGGTGGGGAGTGCCGCCACGCTCGATCCGAACGACTGGATGGTGGCGACCTATCGGGACGGCGCAGCCATGTGGATGCAGGGGTATCCGATGGAGTTGCTGTTCGCAGGTCGGACGGGGCACGAGGCCGGAGGTTCTCCCCCCGACCACATCAACGTGCTCCCGCCATCGATCACCGTCGGAGGCCACATGGTCCACGCCGTGGGACTGGCATGGGCCGCTCGCCTCCTCGGGGACCCCCAGATCGCCATCACCTACTTCGGTGACGGGGCGACGTCGGAGGGGGATTTCCACGAGGCGATGAACTTCGCCGCCACCCAGGACCTGGGAGTGGTCTTCTTCTGCCAAAACAACGGCTGGGCGATCTCGCTTCCCAGGGCCGAACAGACTGCCTCCGAGACCATCGCAGAGAAGGCCATCGGATACGGGATGCCGGGGGTCCAGGTCGACGGAAACGACCTGTTCGCGGTGTACTCGGCCACCCGCGACGCGGTGGAGCGGGCGCGCAGCGGCAGGGGGCCGACCCTCATCGAGGCGGTGACATACCGTATGGGCCCGCACACCACGGCCGACGACCCCCTCCGCTACCGCCGGACCGAGGAGACCGAGGAGTGGAAGGGGCGCGATCCCATCGAGCGGGTCCGGCTCTATCTCTCGGAGCGCGATCGGTGGGGCGACGAGTGGGAACGGCGCATCGCAGACGCCGCCGCCCGGGAGGTCGACCAGGCCATCGCATTGGCGGAGTCGCTCCCCGATCCCACGCCGGACGACATGTTCGGATCGATGTTCGAAGAGGTCCCGTCCCATCTCCTGAGACAGAGGGAGATGCAGGAGAGGAGCCGGGGGTGACGGTGAGGACCATGGCCCAGGCGCTCAACGAGGCCCTCGACCAGGCCCTCTCGGCGTGGCCGGAGTGCGTGGTGATGGGTGAGGACGTGGGTCGCACCGGGGGCGTCTTCCGGATCACAGACGGGCTGCGGGACCGCTACGGGAACGGAAGGGTCATCGACACGCCGGTGGCCGAGTCGGGCATCGTCGGGGTCGGCTTCGGGATGGCGGTCGGCGGCCTGCGGCCGGTCCTCGAACTGCAGTTCATGGGCTTTTCCTATCCGGCGTTCGATCAGATCATCAATCACGTCGGCCGCATCAGGAACCGGTCGCGGCATCGATTCACCGCACCCCTGGTGATCCGCATCCCGTATGGAGGCGGGATCGGGGCAGCCGAGCACCACTCGGAGTCGGCGGAGGCCATCTATGCCCACACCCCCGGCCTCAAGGTGGTCGTCCCATCGCGCCCGCACGACGCCAAAGGTCTGCTGCTCGCCGCGATCGAAGACCCCGACCCGGTGATCGTGCTCGAACCGATCCGCCTGTATCGGGCAGTGCGTGAAGAGGTGCCGGACGAGCCCTACACGCTGCCGATCGGCCAGGCCCGGATCGAGCGGGAGGGATCAGACGTCACGCTCATCTCGTACGGGGCGATGATGAAGGAGTGCCGGGCGGTTGCGGCCGAGATGGCCGAGCGCGGGGTGGGAGTAGAACTGATCGACCTCCGCACCCTCGTTCCCCTCGATGTGGACACCCTCGTCGAATCGGTGGAGAAGACGGGCCGGGCGGTGGTCGTGACGGAGGCGCCCAGGACCGCCGGCTTCGCGTCCGAGATCTCCGCGGAGCTGTCAGAACGGGCGCTCTACGCGCTCGAGGCCCCCATCGAACGGGTGACCGGCTGGGATACAGTGTTCCCGCTGAAACGGGGAGAGCATCTGTACCTGCCCGGGGTCGACCGCATCGGGGCCGCCGTCGATCGGGTATTGCGGTCGTGAGTCGAGCGATGGGAGCGGAACGCCATGGCACGTGAGTTCAGACTTCCCGACATCGGCGAGGGGCTCGCCGAGGCGGAGATCGTCTCCTGGCTGGTCGCCGTGGGCGACGAAGTGGTCGCAGACCAGAACGTGGTCGAGGTCGAGACCGACAAGGCGGTCGTCGAGATTCCCATTCCCTATGCCGGGACGGTGCTGCATCTGGGTGCGACCGAGGGCGAGGTGGTCGAGGTCGGGTCCGTTCTGATCGTCGTGGGTGCACCCGACGAGGTCTACGGCGACGGCGACCCGCAGCGGGGAGGAGACGCAGCACCGATCGTCGGTTCGCTGTCCGAGGATGCCCAGGAGCTGCCTCCTCCGACCGAGATCCTGCAGGGAGACGGAGAGGGCTCTGCAGCCGTCAAGGCCCTGCCCCTCGTTCGCAAGCTGGCCCGCGACCTGGGGGTTCCGATCGATTGGATCACCGGGTCGGGACCCGATGGCCGGATCACGCGAGAGGACGTCCTGGCGGTGGCACGGTCCGGTGCCCGCCCCACTGCCCCGGAACCGTCCGAGCCGGACCGGGGTGAGGAGCCGGCGTCCCAGGAGACGGCGTCCCAGGAGCCGGCGTCCCAGGAGCCGGCGTCCCAGGAGCCGGAACTGGCCGAGGAGACGCCGGCCGCGGAGGTCGACGCCACAGTCGAGCCGGCGGAGGCGCCGGCCGGACGGCATGATGACGAGCGAGTCCGGATGAGCCGGCTGCGCCGCACCATCGCCGCCAACATGAGCCGGTCGTGGGCGGAGATCCCCCATGTCACCACCTTCGACGAGGTCGATGTGCGGCGCCTCCTCGAGGCGCGCAGGGCGCTCATCGCCCGCCACGGGGCGCCCGTCAGCATCGACGCCCTGGTCGTCAAGGCGATTGTCCCGGCGTTGCGGGCGCATCCGGATTTCAACGCATCGGTCGAAGGAGATGATCTGATCCGCCACCGGGCGATGGACATCGGGGTTGCGGTCGACACCGAGGAAGGGCTCATGGTGGTGGTCGCCCGCGGCGCAGACGAACTCGGTCTCATCGAGCTCTCCGGACGGATCGCCGAGCTCGCCGAGGGAGCCAGGAACCGTGCGCTCGCCCCCGATCTGCTGACGGGTCAGACGTTCACGGTCTCCAACATCGGAGCGGCCGGCGGCGGCTTCGGCACCCCCATCGTGCCCCCGGGCACCACGGCCATCCTCTCTGTGGGCCGGGCAGTGGACCGTCCGATCGCGGTCGACGGAGCGGTGGTGGTCGCGCCCGTGATGTCGCTCTCACTGTCGTACGACCACCGGGTGATCGATGGAGCCGCAGGTCGACGCTTCATGGGCATGGTCCTCGAGAACCTCGAGGAGCCCACGCTGTTCCTGGCGTGATCGGGTTCGCTAGTCCCTGTCGCGCATGAGCGCCGCCATCCGGCGGCGCAGGAGCGGGGGAGCGGCGCGCAACCCGTAGTCGACGGCGAAGGCGGCATCGTCGTCGCTGACGTCGAGGATCACTTCCTCGCCCTCCGCCCTCAGGTGGAAGCCGTCGTCGTCGGCGTGAATCCGGACCTCGTCCCTGGCCCAGTCGCCGATCTCCGCCCCGCCGGCGGCGATCCGGATCCGCCCGTCGGTGAGATCGACGACGACCCCGAGTCCGGGTCCGGTCTCACCAGGAACCTTCAGCGATCCGTGATATGTGCTCATTTCGTCTCCCTCGGTCCGCCCACCCAACAGGCTATCCCGACTCTTCGGATGGTGAAGGGGTTTCCTCCCGGGCGTGGCGTTCGGCGAAGGCGATCATCTCGGCAGGGCCGTAGCGCTGATGCAGCGCCGGAGTGAGCAGACCCAGGAGATCTGCCTGGACCCGCTCGTGCCGTACCAACTGCCCGTGCCAGGCGGAGGCGGCCTCGGGGTCGGGCATCTGGCAGCAGCCCGGGTCCGGGCAGGTGGACCTCCGGTGGTGACTGGCCCGGCGCCCGCGGAACAGTCTGGCGTCCTCGAACCGGACCCCCACGGTGAAGGCGTGTCCGTTCTCCGAGGGCTCGAGGTGGGTGGCACACCAGAACGACCCCGCCGGCGTGTCGGTGAACTGGTGATGGATGTCGAACCGCTCGTCTGATTCGAAGGCGGTGCGGGCGCCCCAGTGGCGGCACACCCGACGACCGTCGCTACCCCCGTGCTCGTCGGCGGGCAACGGGACGCCGTCGTTTGCATATGACTTCAGGATCACACCGAAACGGTCGGTGCGGAGGAAGTGTGTTCTGATCCCGAGGTGGTGGGACGCGAGGTTGGTGAATCGCTGGGCTGCCATCTCGTAGGAGACGTAGAACTGTTCTTTCAGGTCCTCGACCGAGAGATCCCGTTCGGCGCACGCGGTTCGGAGGAAAGGGACTGCAGACCGTTCGGGGACCAGCACTGCGGCTGCGACGTACGCCGTCTCCAGCCTCTGGCGCAGCAACTGGTGGACGTCGTGCGGGGAGCGATGCCCCAATGCGATGGCGGCCACCGTCTGGATGACCGCCTTGCGCGCCTGCCGGGTCCGCAACTCGTTGCGCTGGGCGACGTAGATGCGCCGGTGCCGGTCGTCGACGATCGAGCGGAGCGAGGGGGGCATGTCGTCGACGGGCCTGACGACGTACCCGAACGCGGCCGCGAGGTCGCGGAGGTGGCGGCCGGTCAGCGGGCCAGGGCCGGTGTATCCGGCCCGCTCCAGCAGCTCGTGAGCGGTCGTTTCGAGGTCGGCGAGATGTCCGCTGCGCCCGGCCAGCCACGCGGCCAGGTCGGCGTTGGCTCGCCCGGCCCCGACCGAGCCGGGAGACAGGCGGTCGCCTGCAACGATCAGCGCCTCGAAGAGGGCGACGATGTGCTCGATGGCGTCGTCGGGGAGGCGGCTTGTGGCTTTGAGGTGCGGGAGGTCGAGCTGCTCGTAGCGCGGGTCGGCCTGGGCCCGTTCGAGGCGGACTTCGAGATCTGCCCGCCGGTTCGGGGGTGCGGGATCGAGCAGGTCGGCGGAGGAGACGTCGAGCGCCGCGGCGAGGGCTCCGATCTGGCTCAGCTTCGGCTCTCGCTTTCCGTTCTCCAGGAGGGAGAGGAATGGGGCGGGGCGGCCGATGGCCGCCCCGAGGTCGTCGAGGGTCATGCCCTTCTTGCGGCGGAAGTGGCGCAGGCGGTGTCCGAAGATCAGGGGGTCGAGATCCATCGCGGGAGTCCTTGGCGTTCGAGCTGAGACCGCAAGATACCGCGTTCCTTCGCGCTCGAACCGGAGGACTCCGTGCGCGACGCGCAAAGACGCAGCATCTTGCGCCATCCGCGGCGGGCGCCGGGTGCTGGATGCGTGCCGGTGCCACCCGTCGGCGTCGCGGCGAGCGCATCGACCCCGGGACGGAGCAACGGTGGGGGATGGTCCCCGGAGGTCCGCACCGGCCGTTCGGAGACGCCGGAGGCCCGGTCTGTCTCGTTGATCGACGCGGGTGGTTGCGTCGTTAGGCTTGCGATCACGCACCTGATGTACGGAGGAGCCATGACCAAGATCGTGCACGTGGTGGGAACGGGGACCATCGGCGAGCCTCTGATCGGCCTGTTGGCCGACCATCGGGAGGATTTCGGGATCGACGAGGTGACCTTCCACAAGCGCACCCCGCTGATCACCGAGCGCAGCAAGGTCAACGACCTGGTGCGTCGCGGGGCGGTGCTGTCCACCGACGACGACCGGAGAGAGGCGTTCGAGGAACTCGGCCACGCACCGAAGTTCGGCGCCCGCGAGGCGATCGAACGGGCGTCGGTGGTCATCGACTGCACGCCGGTGGGCAACCAGATGAAAGATGACTTCTACTCGTCGGCTCATGGGCCACTCGGGTTTCTCGCCCAGGGATCCGAGTTCGGCTTCGGGAAGATGTATGCCCGGGGCATCAACGACCAGGCGCTGGAGGCCGGTGCGGACCGGTTCCTCCACATCGTGTCGTGCAACACCCACAACATCGCCGTGCTCCTCAAGTCGATCGGCATGGACCCGGACGGCACCAACCACGTCGAGGACGGCGAGTTCCTGTGCATCCGGCGGTCGAACGACATAAGCCAGGACTCCGGATTCGTCCCGTCGCCTTCGGTGGAGCGGCACAAGGACGAGCGTTTCGGGACCCACCACGCCCGAGATGCCCATGGCCTCTTCGCCACCCTCGGATACGACCTCAACCTCCACTCGTCCGCGCTGAAGCTCAACACCCAGTACATGCACGCGATCCACTTCCGGATCGACCTCGACCACGAGATCACCGTCGACGAGGTGATGGACAAGCTGATGGCGAACACCCGTGTCGCCGTGACCCACAAGCGATCGGCGAACCAGGTGTTCAGCTTCGGCCGCGATCACGGCTACTTCGGGCGCATCCTCTCCCAGACGGTGGTGGCGCTCGACACGGTCTCGGTGCGCGGAGGCTCTCAGGTGGTGGGCTTCTGTTTCACGCCCCAGGACGGGACCCCGCTGCTGTCGACGCTCGCCGCCACGCTGTGGTACCTGGACCCGGCGAGGATGGAGGCGGGCCTCGACGTGCTGCGGCCGTACATCTTCCGCGAGGTGTGACGCGGGATCTTCCGTCTGACCCTTCCGCCCCGCTGCGGGCAGGGAGGATGCTGGAGGCGTGGAACTCGCGCTGGCGCTCGGCGCCGTCCTCCTCGGTTTCGCGGCCGCCATCGGGGGGAGCCGGGTGGCGGTGCGCAATGCCGCCTCGCTCGCGGCGGGCAGCCGGATCCCGCCGTTCGTGATCGGCCTGACCCTGATCGCCATCGGAACCGACCTGCCTGAGATCGCCAATTCGATCGCCTCTTCGATTTCCGGTCACGGCGACCTCAACGTGGGGGACTCGGTCGGATCGACCGTCACCCAGATCACCCTCGTCCTCGGGTTGCTCCCCTTCATCGTCGGGCCGTTCGCGGTCTCCCGTCGATCGATTGGGGGAATCGGCATCGCCACCGCGGTCATGCTCGGGGTGGGAACGGTGCTGGTCGCAGACGGGTTCCTGTCGCGGGTCGATGCCTCCGTGCTGATGGCGATGTGGGTTGTCGCCTCGGCGGTGCTGTGGAGGATCCTTCCCAAGACCGGCGTTCCCGAGCTTCCGCTGGGAGGCCGGGTCCTGCGCCGCATCGCCGCCGCCATCTTCTCCCTGGCGGTGGTCGGGGCGGGCGCATACCTCGCGGTGCAGGGGTTCGTGGTGGTGGCCGAGGTCGTCGGTGTGCCCGAGTACGTGATCAGCTTCTTCGGGGCATCGATCGGCACCTCGCTGCCCGAACTGGTCGTCGACATCACCGCCATTCGAGCCGGCAACCGGGAGATGGCGGTGGGCGATGTCATGGGCTCGTCGATGGTCGACGCATCGCTCTCGATCGGTGCCGGGCCCATGGTGGCCCCCGTGGCGGTGACGGCCGATCTGGCCGTTCGGGGCTCACTGGCGGCGATGGGGGTGGTGGGGGTGGTGGCGGCGGTGCTGGCGATCCGGGAGAAGCACACCCGCCTGTCGGGCGCCGCTCTCCTGATGATCTACCTCGCGTTCTACCCGCTGATGCTGGCGTGACGCCGGGTTCGAGGCGGGGAGGGCCGGGGGATCTGGTTCCCGGAGTCGCCGATGGGCGGAGCGGTCCTCCGCCGGTGTCGACGTGGCTCCCTACCCATCGCCTCCCGGTACGCTGGCGCCATGGACGGGAAAGAGCAGCGCCAGGCACTGACCGCCGCCGAGCGGGCCGTCGAGGCGCTCGGTCGCCACGACCCGGCAGGAGCCCGCATGGCGATTGCCACCGCCGTCGAGAAGGACCAGATCGGCGTGTTCGCGCAACTGGCCGATGCCGTGTACCTGGCAGCGTCCCAGCTGGAGGCCGATGACCGTATCGGCCAGGCGACGTGGAATCAGCTGGCAGACGCCGTGGGGCCCGGACCTCTCCAGGCCCTGGTCGAACAGTTCCGGGACTGAGGCGTGAGCGACCACCATCTCCACCTTCATCCCCATGACCCCGAACCCGGCGGTCCTCCGCCGGGCGAGTACCCCGACGGATGGATCGAGTCGTACGTGGAGGAGGCCGCCCGCCGTGGCGTGACAGAACTCGGGTTCACCGAGCACCTCTACAGATGCGTGGAGTCGGAGCCGGTGCTCGGACCGTTCTGGGAATCGGAACCGGATGTCGAGCTCGCCGAACACAGCAGGGCGTTCGTCGAAGCCGATCGCACGCTGTCACTCGAGAGCTATGTGACGGCGGTGCTCGGCGCCCGGGATCGGGGCCTCCCGGTTGCCCTGGGCCTGGAGATCGACTTCTTCCCGGAGACCTTCGAGGCGGTACTCGAGCTGATCGACCCGTACCCGTGGGATTTCCTGATCGGGTCGGTGCACTGGATCGGCGGCTGGGCGATCGATTCGTCGGCCGCCACGGTCGGATTCGAGCGCAAAGGGCTCGAGTGGGCGTGGGAGCGCTACTTCGAGCTCGTGGTGCAGCTGGCGTCGTCCGGGGGAGTCGACGTGCTGGCGCACGTGGACCTTCCCAAGAAGTACGGGTTTCGCCTCCCGGCCGAGCCGCGTGCCGGTTATGCCGCCGTCGTGGCGGCGGCGTCCGGTTCGGGGACGGCGGTCGAGGTGTCATCGCAGGGCCTCCGCAAGCCGGCCAACGAGGTGTACCCGTCGCCGGCGTTCCTGAGCCTGTTTCACGACTCGGGCGTGCCGGTCACCCTCGCGTCAGACGCCCACCTTCCCGGCGAGGCGGGATGGGGCCACGACCAGGTGGTCGCGGCGGCGCGAGCCGCCGGCTATTCGACCCGGCTCCGGTTCGAGCGCCGCCGCCGGTTCGAGGTCCCCCTGTGACCCGGTAGAGGCCGGTGCCGGTTCTCCCGGCCGCGATCGCCCACCGTGGCGCCAACTCCTGAATCCCGGCCGGTCGGGTTCGAAGCGCCCGGGCTCCTCTACCCTTCTCCCCACATGTCTGCTCCCTCGGTCTGGTTGACCACACTCGGCTGCGCCAAGAACCAGGTCGACTCGGAGAAGGTGGAGGTGATGCTCGGCGAGGCCGGGTACACCCTCGCCGAATCCCCCGAGTCGGCCGACGTGGTGATGGTCAACACCTGCGCATTCATCGAGGAGGCCAGGCGCGAGTCCGTGGAGACGATCCTCGACCTGCAGGGGTCGAAACGCCGGGACGCCAAGACCGTGGTGATCGGGTGCATGGCGCAGCGGTTCGGCGTCGAGGTCGAAGCCGCCCTTCCCGAGGTCGACGCCGTGCTCGGTCTCGACCGGTACGGAGAGCTGGTCGGCACCCTCGATCGGCTCACCTCGTGGCGCCCGGTGGAGGTGCGGCGTCGTCCCATCATGGACATCCTCCATGTGGTCGATCGGCCCGCGCCAACGCTTCCGTATGCCTATGTCAAGGTGGCGGAGGGATGCGACAAGCCGTGCACCTTCTGCGCGATTCCGCTGATCCGCGGCGCCCAGCGGTCGCGTCGGCCGATCGAGATACGCGACGAGATCGCCGGGCTCGCCCGGGCAGGCGTGTCCGAGGTGGTCCTCGTCGCCCAGGACCTCGCCGCCTACGGCAGGGACGTCGAGGACGACTGGAACATCGTCGACCTGCTGCGTTTCGTGTCCGTGGTTTCGGGAATCGAGTCGATCCGCCTCCTCTACCTGTACCCCAAGGAGATTCGACCCTCGTTGATCGAGGAGATGGCGACCAACCCGGTCGTCGCCTCGTACTTCGACCTGTCGCTCCAGCACGCGTCCCGGAGGCTTCTGCGCGGGATGAGAAGGCCGGGGGACGGCAATCGCCACCTGGAGCTGATCGGAGACATCAGAGACGCCGCCCCCGACGCCGCCTTGCGCAGCTCGTTCATCGTGGGTTTCCCGGGGGAGACCGAAGACGACGTCGAAGAACTCGCCTCGTTCCTGTCTGCGGCACGTCTCGACTGGGCCGGCTTCTTCCCGTATTCGCCCGAGGTGGGAACGCCCGCAGCGGAGATGCCCGGTCGAGTCGATCGGGGTGAAGTCGAGGATCGCCTGCGCCACCTCGCCGGAATCCAGGAGGAGATCACGGCGGATGCCAATGCCGCCCTGATCGGCCGGACGCTTCGGGTGTTGGTGGACCAGGTCGAAGACGACACACCCGTCGGGCGCTCGTACCGTGAAGCCCCGGAGATCGACGGCGTCGTGCTGCTCGATCGCGGTGTTCCCGGCGAATGGGTCAGCGCCGAGATCACGTCCTCGATCGGCACGGACCTGGAAGGGGTGGTCCTCGATGTCGAGCCCTGAGCGCCGATCGCCGATCGCCGTGACGGGAGATCACCTCCCATGATCGTGGAGGTGGTGGCGGTGGGCACCGAGCTCCTGCTCGGCCAGATCGTGAACGGCAATGCCGCCACCATCGGCGCCGCCCTGGCCGAACACGGCTTCGACGTGCATTTCGGCCAGACCGTGGGAGACAACCAGAAGCGGATGACCGAGGCGCTGAGACTGGCGATGTCGCGGGCGGACGCGGTCATCGTCACCGGCGGGATCGGCCCCACCCAGGACGACATCACCCGCGAGGCGATCTCGGCGGTGTGCGGCCGCCCGCTGGTCCGGAATGAGGCATACGTCGACGAGCTCCGCCGCCGGTTCGAGTCGGTTGGGCGGGAGATGCCCGAGAACAACCTGCGCCAGGCCGACTACCCCGAGGGCGGCGAACAGCTCCCAAATCCCAAGGGGACCGCCCCGGGCATCGCCGTTCGACACGACGGCACGTGGCTCTTCGCCCTCCCCGGCGTTCCCCAGGAGATGGAGACCCTGCTCCGTGACCATGTGCTTCCCCGTCTGCATGCGGCATCGGGCGACGGGCGGACTCTGGTGAGCCGGTTGATCAGGTCGTGGGGCCGGTCGGAGTCGGCGGTCGCCGAGCTCCTCGACGACCTCTACGGCGCCTCCAATCCTTCGATCGCCTTTCTCGCCTCCTCGGGAGAGATCAAGGTCCGGATCAGCGCCAAGGCGGCGACCGCCGACGCGGCGCGGCGGCTGATCGAACCGGTCGAACAGACCGTCCGCAAGCGGCTGGGTTCGTCGGTGTTCGGTGCAGACGACGACACGGTCGAGAAGGTGGTGTTGGACCTCGCCGGCGAACGGGGTTGGACGATCGGCACCGCCGAATCGGCCACCGGTGGCTTGATCGCCGCCCGGCTCACCTCGGTACCAGGGGCATCGGCGGTGTATCGAGGGAGCGTGGTCTCCTACGCCACCGACCTCAAACGGAGGATGCTCGACGTGACCGATGCCGGACTGTCCCATGGGGTGGTGTCGGAGGCGGTGGCAACCGAGATGGCAGAAGGCGCCCGGGCCCTGCTCGCCGTCGACGCCGCGGTGGCGGTGACGGGTGCTGCCGGCCCCGACCCCCAGGAGGCGGAGGTGGGCACGATGATCATCGCCGTCGCCACTCCGGAACGTACCGGTGTGCGCACCCTGCGCCTGCCCGGGGATCGAGAACGGGTCCGCACCTACGCGTCCACCGCCGGGCTGCACCTCATGCGACTCGCCCTGTCGGGGGAGTGGTGGCGAACCTAGGTCGGATCTTCGTCGGGATCGCGCCCACCGAGGATGCGCGTCTCGCCCTGGTCGACGCGCTGGTCGCGATTCCCGATCTGCCCGGGCGGGTGGCGGCTCCCGGGAACTGGCATCTCACGTTGCGCTTCATCGGGAGGATGGAGGAGGTCTCGTTCGAACGGCTGCTGGGCGACCTCGATCAGGCGGACAGGGGGGGACCGTTTCGGGTGCGCCTGGCCGGTATGGGGGCGTTCCCCAATCCCCGCCGGGCCGCGGTGCTGTGGGTGGGGGTGGACCAGGGATCGAAGGAACTGACTGCGCTCGCCGCCCAGATGGAGGAGATCGTCACCGGAATCGGGATCGAGGCCGAGGACCGTCCTTTTCATCCCCACCTGACGCTGTCCCGAATCCGTCCTCCGCAGAACGTCGCGTCGATACTCGACGCCGGCGAAGCCATCTCGGTGACATGGCCGGCCGATCACCTGACGATCTACTCGTCGACGCCGGGATCCGGCGGCGCCAGGTATGAGACCCTCGAGACCTTCGCCTTGTGACCGGGGGCGTCCGATCGCAGTGCGCCTCTCTCACCGGGTCGGCGGGACCGCCCACCAGATGCTTGCAGTCGAACATCTGTTCGTGTAGCGTCCCGACTCACACTGATGTGATTTCGGCCGGGAATCTGTCAGACTCCGCCCGTACGGTGCGGCCATGACAGCTCACCGAGAGAGGGAGACCGAGGTGGAACGCGACAACGCACTGGAGATGGCCGTCAGCCAGATCGAGCGACAGTTCGGCAAGGGCTCGATCATGAAGATGGGGGAGGCGGCGACCCGCAAGGTCGACGTGATCTCCACCGGCGCCCTCTCCCTGGATCTCGCCCTCGGAATCGGTGGGGTGCCGCGGGGTCGGGTGGTCGAGATCTTCGGACCGGAATCGAGCGGCAAGACGACGCTCGCCCTCCACATCGTGGCCGAGGCGCAGCGCAACGGCGGAATCGCCGCGTTCATCGACGCCGAGCACGCCCTCGATCCGTCCTACGCCAAGGCGCTCGGAGTCGACGTCGACGAGCTTCTCATCTCCCAGCCCGACACCGGTGAGCAGGCTCTCGAGATCGCCGACATGCTGATCCGCTCCGGGGCGCTCGATGTCGTCGTCATCGACTCTGTGGCCGCTCTCGTTCCACGAGCCGAGATCGAGGGCGAGATGGGAGACAGCCACGTCGGGCTTCAGGCTCGTCTCATGTCCCAGGCGCTGCGCAAGCTGACCGCCAACCTCAACCGGTCCCGCACCACCGCCGTGTTCATCAACCAGCTTCGCGAGAAGATCGGTGTGATGTTCGGGTCCCCGGAGACGACCCCGGGAGGCCGGGCCCTCAAGTTCTATTCCTCGGTGCGGCTCGACGTTCGCCGTATCGAATCGATCAAAGACGGCGGAGAGAACGTCGGTAATCGTGTCAGGACCAAGGTCGTCAAGAACAAGATGGCGCCTCCTTTCCGTCAGGCCGAGTTCGACATCATGTTCGGTGAAGGGATCTCACGCGAAGGCAGCCTGCTCGATGTCGCCGTCGACCAGGGGGTGGTGCGCAAGAGTGGGGCGTGGTTCACCTTCGATGCCGATCAGCTCGGTCAAGGCCGGGAGAACGCCAAGCGGTTCCTGCGGGAGAACCCCGAGGTCGCCATGCAACTCCAGGCCAAGATCTATGAACTGGTCGGTCTCAGCCAGGGACCAGACACGCCTGCACCGGAGGAGTCCGACACACCTGCGGCAGAGATACCCGATTCGGTCGAGGAGAACGCCGAAAAGGACTAGTCCGGGGGTTTCTGGAGCTTCGTCCGGCGTCGGGTAGACTGTGTGGCCACACACACGACACACAAGAACCTGACAGCTCCAAACCATGACAGATCCGCGACAGACGAGAGGACGGCCGGGCCGCCAACACTGAGTGCCTGACCTGATGTTCGACGTCTCTGTGAACGTGTGTGCCGTGCCTTCTCGGGCGCGGCACGCGTGTTATTGGGATTGGTTCCGGGGCTCGAGGGGATGAAGAGGGGCCTATGGACAACTTGGGGACGATTGCGATCACCATGACCCTGGCCGTGCTCATCGCCGGCGGGGGAGGCTTTTACCTGGCCCGTTCTGCATTCCGCTCCCGCGCCGCCGGGGCGCCGGACGGCGAGGATGCAGTGGCGACGGCCCGTCTCGAAGCTCAGCGGATCCTCGCTCGGGCCGAGGAGGAGGGTCGTGCCAGGGCCGAGGCGTTCCGTGACAGGGAAGAGGCGAGCCTCGAACACCGCAGGGTCGAGCTCGAGACGGTCGAGACGCGGCTGACACAGCGCGAAGAGACCCTCGAGCAGCGCGCCACCAATCTGGCCTCGCGTGAGCAACTGCTCGTCGATCGCGAGCGCGAGGTGAATGGGCTGCGCCTGGAGGCAGAGACCTTCCGCGAGAGCGCCCGTGCCGAACTGGAACGCTCCGCCGGCATCGATTCCCGGGCAGCCAAGGAGCAGCTGCTGCAGGAAGTCGAGGATGACGCCCGTCGCGACGCCATGATCCTCGTTCGAGATCTCGAGATCAAGGCCCGCGAGGAGGCAGACAAGCGCGCCCGCCGAATTCTGGCGGGCGCCATTCAGCGGCTGGCATCCGAGGTCGTGACCGAGACGACGGTGTCGGTGGTGCCGCTGCCGTCGGACGACATGAAGGGTCGCATCATCGGACGAGAAGGCCGAAACATCCGCGCCCTCGAGTCGGTGACGGGTGTCAACCTCATCGTCGACGACACCCCGGAAGCCGTGTCGGTCGCCTCGTTCGACCCGGTGCGGCGCGAGGTGGCGCGTCTCACCCTCGAACGGCTCATCGCCGACGGTCGCATCCACCCGGCCTCGATCGAGGAGGCCTTTGCCAAGGCGCAGGCAGAGGTCGAACAGACCGTTCGTGACGCCGGCGAATGGGCGCTGCTCGAGGTGGGGATGTCGCGGATGCACCCGGAACTCGTCACGCTTCTCGGCAGGCTGAAGTACCGCACCTCCTACGGCCAGAACGTGCTCAATCACCTCGTGGAATCGGCGCACGTCGCATCGATGCTCGCCAGCGAACTGGGCATCGAGCCGATGATGGTCAAGCGCGCCGCCCTGCTCCACGACATCGGCAAGGCGGTGACCCACGAGGTCGAGGGGTCTCACGCGCTGATCGGTGCGGA
>DATCZS010000167.1:0-5734 GCA_036525795.1 Acidimicrobiia bacterium
GGCGCACCGCCTGAGGGGCGTGCGAGTCTCACGTCTCACGTCTCACGTCGCACGTCTCACGTCGCACGTCGCACGTCGCACGTCTCACGTCGCACGTCGCACGTCGCACGTCTCACGTCCCACGTCTCACGTCGCACGTCTCACGTCGCACGACGCAAGGCTGATCGCCGATCGCCGGTATCACCCTCCTTCGTGGGAGGCCAGCGCTCGTTTGTAGGCGTCGAGCGTGCGCTCCCGGGCGAGGGCGTGGTCGACGATCGGGGCCGGGTAGGAGTCACCCAGGATGACCCCGGCCTCGGCCAGATCCAGCGGGGCGGCCAGCCACGGGGCGTGGATCCAGCGATTCGGTACGTCGGTCAGTTCGGGGATCCAGCGCCGGATGTAGCCCCCGTCGGGATCGAAGCGTTGCGATTGGGTGACTGGGTTGAAGATGCGGAAGTAGGGGGCGGCGTCGGCTCCGGTACCCGCCGTCCACTGCCAGTTCCCGACGTTCTGGGGGATGTCGCCGTCGAGGAGCCTGCGCCGGAAGAAGCGTTCCCCCCGGCGCCAGTCGATCAGCAGGTCCTTGACGAGGAACGATGCGGTGATCATCCGTACCCGGTTGTGCATCCATCCCTCGGCCGAGAGCTGGCGCATCCCGGCATCGACGATGGGGTAGCCCGTCTGGCCCGTCGCCCAGGCCTCGAAGCCCTGCGGATCGTCCCGCCAGGAGATCCCCCGGTACTCGGTTCGCATCGGCTGGTCGACGGTGTCCGGGCGCTCGTCCATGAGGTGGGCGTAGAAGTCACGCCACGCCAGCTGTCGCACGAACGCCCGCCGCCCTTCGGTTGCGGTACCGAGGTAGAGGGCGGCGGCGGTCGGGGAGATCGTGCCGTACTTCAGGTCGACCGACAGCCGACTGGTGGTGTCGAGATCCGGCCGGTCCCGTTCATCCGGGTACCTGTCGACCCGAGCCGCGAAGCTCTCGAGCCGCTCCCACGCCGCCAGTTCGCCCCCGGCCATGGGGGCGCCCCCCGGGTCCGGGACGCCGATGCCCGGGTGGTCGGTGACCGCGGCCCGCCCCGGATCGTCGAACACGGGGAACCCGGTCTCGAACCAGCGCCGGGAGAACGGGGTGAACACGTGGTACCGCGTTCCCGTGCCGGTGAGGATCGACCCGGGAGCGTGGACGAGCGTTCCCCAGTGGCGTGTCAGCGGGACGCGATCGGCCGTCTCGGCGTCGCGGCGCCCAGCGTACGGGGATACGTCTGCGTTGACGATCACCTCGTCCGCCCGAAATCGGTCGACCAGGCCGGCGATCACCGCGGTCGGGTTGCCCTGCTCGACCAGCAACCGTCCCCCATGAGCGCCGAGGCCGGTGTCGAGCGCCCGCAGGTTGGCCGCCAGCATCCGGACCCGCGGCGATGCGCACCGGTCCCACAGCCAGGGATCCACCACGAAGGCCGGCACCACGGTCTCGAACCGACGGGTGGCATCGATCCACGCCGGGTTGTCGCGCAGGCGAAGGTCCTTCCGGAACCAGACGATCGCAGTCGTCATGAGTGTCCTCCCTCACTCCCGTCCACGAAGGTGGGGGAGCGTCGTGTCCGGCCCGAATGGCAGCGAGGAGTCGCGTTCGCCGCTCGGCCCTCGATGTCGGCCATCCGAGGGCCGGCGCGGGGCGTCATGCGCCGTCTCCCACCCAGCGGTCGATCTCTTCCCACCGGTCGTAGAGCCACTCTGCCCTGCCCGAGCGCGTGCCCGGAATCCCCGACCTTGCCACCCGCTCGAACCGGACGTCGACGCGGTGCCCCACCATCGCTCCCCGCCAGATGTCGGCGACCCGGGCGAACCCGTCGAGCCCCCGATGCGAGAGGATCACCACGTCGGCATCCGTCCCCTCGAGCAGGGCGAGTGTTCCGGCCAGCCGGGGCGGCAGGACGTGAGACCACCGCGACGCCCGCGAATGGAGGTCGGGCCGGCGCCGCTCGAGAATGGCGAGGGCTCTCTCACGCTTCTCGGGGGTGAAGCGAGTGCCTTCCGGGTAGATGAGCACGGCTTCGGTGTGCCCCATCGTCGCCGCCACCCGGCGAATTGCCGCAGACTCCCTGTCGCCTTCGCCCGCCCCTCGACGGACGAAGTGGTTGGGAAGCCGGTTGCCGGCGATGTCCAGGGCGGGGTCGACCACCAACTCGTCCTTCATCACATAGCGGACGTGGATGTCGTGAGGACGCGACACGAAATGCGACGGCAGCAGGTTGTCGACGATGGACGCGTGCCGGGAGAGCAGGATGAACGGCGGGTCCTCGATGGCGCGCAGCCCGGCGGCGCGCACGTCGAGTGAGAAGATGCGACGAACGGCGCCGAACACGAAACCGGCCCACCACTTCTGGATCGCGAATGCGTTGGAGCGAAGTCGCTCCGGGTCCCGCCCCCATCCGGACACGACCCAGCCGATGAAGAGGCGCCCAACCCCGACCGCTTCGGCCGTGAGGTAGGCGAGGAGGAATGCGGTCAGCCGGACGGCCATGAACGGTCGGCGGCGGGAGATCCACCGCACCAGGTCGATGAGGAGTGACACTGCGACGATGACCGGCGAGGCCGTCCAGGCGAGCACCGTCGCCACGTAGAGGAGTGGAACCGTTCGCAGTCGACGCGACAAGGGTGTGCGGGCCCGCATGGGCGGTTTCTAGCAGCAGACGGTCACACGTCGTCAGCGAACCAGGCGGCGGCCGCCGGCCCATCCGACACCACGACTCCGGCCGGCGGTTCCTTCGTGAGCACCAGCGCCTCGAGCGAGTCGAGATCGACCCGGATGGGCACGGTGTGAGGGGCGGGCCCCATCAACCCCGCCGAGATGACCTCTCCGGCCTGTACCGCCCACAGCTGGTACGTCTCCCCGGAGCCGATCGGATCGAGCGAGTCGCCGACGAGATAACCGCTGCCGTCGGGGAGGAGGATGACCGTCGCCCGCCCGGCCTCTCCATCGAGCACCAGGGTCCGGACATCGGGCCGGGCGGCGATCAGCGAGACCGCGGGATCGAAGTCGCCGGAGGCGATCTGCTCTTCCAGGGAGTCGATCGCAGCATTCGATGCGCTGACGTCCTGACGGAGGGACCTGATCTGGCCCGCCTGAACCGCCACGACGGCGACGAAGATGGCTGCGGCAGCCGTGGTGAGGGCCGCAGTGAGCCGAGGCCTTCGCCGGAGCGGGATGACGTTGCCTGGGTGCGTGCCGGCATCGCCGGGTGTGGCGATGGCCGCGTCGACCCTTTCCCACACATTCGGGGGACCGGAGAGGTCGACCGTTGCCAGCATGGCCGCCACCCCCCTGTGCTCGTCCACCTCTGTCCGGCACTCCTCGCATTCTGCGAGGTGGCGTTCGATGTGTTCTCGCTCGGCGTCGTCGACCGCGTCAAGCGCGTAGACGCCGAGAAGGTCTTTGATGTCTTCGTGGGTTCTCATTGGCTCGTCCGTCACGGTTCGAGTCCCATCTCCCGGAGGGATCCCGCCAGACGCTTCAGGCCGGTCCGGATGCGGCTCTTCACCGTGCCCTCCGGCTCGCCGAGAATCTCGGCGACCTCGCGGTAGGAGTGGCCACCGAAGTAGGCCAGCTCGATGGCGCTGCGCTCCCCGTCGGTGAGGTTCGCCAACGCTCCTCGTACATGTTCGGCCATCTGCATCTCGACGACCTCCTCCTCCAGGGTGGGACCTGCCGCCGCGACCAGTTGTCTCGTTTCGCGTTCCTCACGCATACGGCGCGAAGACTCCGATCGGATGAGGTCGACCGAACGGCCATGTGTGTGGGCGAGGAGGAAGCTGCGGACGGTCCCACGTTCGGGATCGTAGGACTCCCATCTGTTCCACAGCCGCACGAAGATCTCCTGGGTGATCTCCTCGGCCAGGGTGCGGTTCTTGGTGATGCGCAGCGCCAGCGCGAACACCGCACCGGAGTGCCGCCGGTAGACCTCGGCGAGGGCGCCCTGATGGCGCCGGCCGACGCGGCGAACGAGTTCGGCGTCGTCGACGTCTTCGCTGACCCGCCACGCGAGTGCCATGGGTTCCTCTGCTCGGCTGCCGTAGATTTATCACTAAAAAGCTCCAAAAGCCCAACCCTATTCCCGGGTATGTCGGATTCCCGACGGATCGCCCCGGCCGTCGCCGTCCACCACTCTCCGTTGCGAGGCCTCATCCGGAGGGCGTATCTCCTCTCTCCCACGTGGCGGCGCGCGCCACGTAGGCCGCTGCGGCCAGGCTTCCCAAGAACACCATGGCGATCAGCCACGGGAGCGCGCGGACCACCGAACGCTCCCGCCAGACGATCCAGGCTCCGATGAGGGCGAGACCCGTGTACAGGTCTACGAGCGTCACCCTTCCCCAGGCCAGCTCGAGGATTGCCGAACCCTCGGCACCGAATTCGCCTGCGGAGAACCCGTAGACGAGAGCGCCGACCATGACGACGATTCCGACCCACCCGACGTTGCGTACCACCATTGCGCTCCTCCTCCTGTCATTGACGATTGCCTGGACGCTCGGGGTAGGGTCGCACAACGACACGTCGAGGAGCCGGCTCAGGTGCAGCGTCCCAAGCCAATCCCGCCCGGTCCGGGTCAGGAATCGGTGTGGGACTACCCGCGGCCGCCGGCACTGATGCCAGACGTTCGTCCCGCCCGGGTGCGGCTGGGGGACGAGACGGTGGCGGCCAGCAGTCGCACCATCAGGATCCTCGAGACCAGCCACCCGCCCACCTTTGCCTTTCCCCCTGACGACGTTCGCCTCGACCTGCTGACCCCGGTCCCGGGCCGCTCCGTCTGTGAGTGGAAGGGAGTGGCTCGCTACTGGTCTGTCACGGTCGGCGGCGTGGTGGCAGAGCGGGCGGTGTGGAGCTACCCGGATCCCGTGCCCGGGTTCGAAGCGATCGCCGGACATCTGTGTTTCTACCCATCACGGTTCGAATGCTCGGTCGACGGGACCCCGGTCCTCCCCCAGGAGGGGGGCTTCTACGGCGGGTGGATCACCGCTGAGGTCGTCGGCCCGTTCAAGGGCGGTCCTGGCTCATGGGGGTGGTGACGTCGCGTCGGGTGGCGACCCGCGACGGGGTGAACCTGCGGGTGATATCGACGTTCCCCCAGGCGCCGCCGGCCGTGATCCTGGTCCACGGCCTGGCCTCCAACGCCCGTTTGTGGGACGGGGTGAGGGAGGTCCTGTCGGAGTCCGGGATCCCGAACGCGGCGGTCGATCTTCGAGGTCACGGCGAGTCCGACCGCCCCGATGCGGGCTACGACCTACCGACCGTGGCAGACGACGTCGCAGACGTGATCGGGGCCCTCGGCGGCGAGAGGGTGGTTCTGGCCGGTCAGAGCTGGGGAGGCAACGTGGTGCTCGAGTGCGCCTCCCGCCATCCGGACCTGGTTCGATCGGTGGTGTGTGTCGACGGCGGCTTCCTGCGGATGGCGGACGCGTTCGAGGATCGGGAGCAGATGTGGGACGTGCTGGCCCCGCCTCGCTTCGACGGTCTCACGCCCGAACAGCTCGATGCGCGGCTCCGGGTTCGATTCTCCGGCTGGCCGGAGTCGGCGCTGGTCGGTGCCAGGGCGAACTTCGAGCCTGTCGGAGACGGATTCGTGCGTGCCAGGCTGTCGAGAGATCGACACCGCGCCGTGCTCGACGGGTTGTGGCATCACGATCCCGATCACGCCGTGTCCGGCGTCGCCGCCCCTGTGCATCTGATCGTGGCCGGCGACCATCAATCGAA
>DATCZS010000168.1:0-2501 GCA_036525795.1 Acidimicrobiia bacterium
CGGTACGCCCCCACCAGAGTCCGGCTGCGCCGCTTTCACCACTGGGTGGAGGAGTCCCAGCGCCTTCACGACCAGGCGATACACACCCGCAACGTGTGTGTCGGGCGGCTGGGCAAGGGCGCGGTGTTCGATCTCGAATACCGGGAGTTCGTCGACGCCGCCGGAAAGCGAGACGTCTCCGCCCGGCTGGCGGCGTTCCTCGGCATCGCCCCCGGCGGCGGAGACGGCAAGTACGCCAAGGCCACCCCCGACGACCTCCGGTCGGCGGTGACCAACTACCGGGCGCTGCGGCTGCGTTACCTGCCGACCCGCTATCGCCGCTACTTCGCCGACTGATCGCCGCCCCGGGTGCGCCGGCGACGACCCGGGCCGGCACTAGCCTCACCCTCGTCCATGACCACCGGCTTTCCCGTCTACGACTCGGCCCAGGTGCGCACCCCGCTTCTCACCGAGGGGCGCAACATCTGGAGCTACCGCGGGCTCATCCGGCTGCTGGTGAGCCGGGAGCTGACCACCCGCTACAAGCGTTCGGTGCTGGGGGTGTGGTGGACGCTGCTCAACCCGCTGCTCACCACCGGGATCATGTGGCTGGTGTTCGGGGTGGTGATCGGCAACCGTTTCGGGGAGACCACCGAGCCGTACGTGGTCTACCTGCTGGCCGGGGTGATCATGATGACGTTCTTCGGCCAGGGGTTTCTGGCCACCGGGGCGGCGATCACCAACTCGTCGGCGATCCTGTCGAAGGTGTACGTCCCGGCCGAGGTGTTCGCCGTCTCCACCGCCATCGCCGGGGCGGTCAACTTCCTGATCTCGTTCGGGGCGCTGGCAGTGGTCCAGCTGTGGGCGGGAGTGGGGATCCCGTGGACGATCGTGCTGTCGCCGCTGTCGATCCTGGCGATGCTCGGGCTGGTGGCCGGGCTGGGCCTGACCCTCGCCTCGCTGGCCGTGTACTTCTACGACATCCTCGACTTCTCCAGGGTGCTCGTCCAACTCGTCTACTACATGACCCCGGTGTTCTGGACGCTGGAGATCCTCCCCGAGCGCTTCCACATCTTCATGCGGCTCAACCCGCTGTTCTCCCACCTCGAGCTGTTCCGCGACCTCACCTATCGGGGGACGCTGGGGGAGCCGTGGATGTGGGCGACGGTGTTCGGCTCCGCTGTCGGGTTCCTGGTGCTGGGGGTGTGGCTGTTCGGCAAGTCGTGGCGGACCCTGGTGAGCCAGCTGTGACCGGGCGTCCCGGTTCCCACGAGCCGCTGATCGAGGCGCACGGTGTGTCGGTGGCCTACATGATGGCCCACGACCGGGCGGGCACGTTCAAGGAGTTCACCTTTCAGCTGCTGCGCCGCCAGATCCGCACCGAGCGGTTCTTCGCGGTGAAGGACGTGTCGTTCGAGGTTCGCCGGGGCGAGACGCTGGCGCTGATCGGTCCCAACGGGGCAGGCAAGACCACGCTGATGAAGGTGATCGCCCGGGTGCTCCCCCCCACCGAGGGGCGGGTGATCGTCCGGGGGCTGGTGGCTCCGATGATCGCCCTGGGGGCGGGGTTCAACCACGAGCTGAACGCCATCGAGAACATCGTGCTGTTCGGGACGCTGATGGGGCGCGACCCCGAGGAGATGCGGGAGCGGGCGCAGGCGATCGGGGAGTGGGCCGAGCTGACCCAGTTCATGGACGTGCCGATCCGTTCCTATTCGTCCGGCATGCTGGCCCGGCTCGGGTTCGCGGTGGCCGCAGACGTCGACCCGGACGTGATGGTGGTCGACGAGGTGCTGTCGGTGGGTGACGAGTCGTTCCAGCGCAAGTCGTTCGACCGGATGCAGGAGCTGATGAGCGGCGGCACCGCCGTGCTGCTGGTGTCCCACGTGCTCCCCAAGGTGGAGGAGATGGCCGACCGGGTGATGTGGCTCGACAGGGGCTCGGTGCGGATGGTCGGTGATCCCGCCGAGGTGATCGCCTCGTACCGCGCCTCGGTCGCCTGAATCTCCCAGGGAACAACGCCCCTGGTGGCTACGCCCAGTATGTAACAGGATGGGACCGGTTTCGTCGTACCACACGAATGCCGAGAAAGGCGTTCGACACAGGTCGTGGGGTTGAGAGTCCCGCCCGCCCGAAGTCGGGAGCCAAAAGGTCCCGATCTCTCTGCGCGATCGGTAGTCTCACCGCCGCGACGGGCCGGCCCGCGGGCCGGCCGGAGAATACGAAAGCAACGAAAGGGAGGGCATAGTGCCGAATTCGGTACTCACCCGGCAGCGGTCTTGGGTCGCTCGCATCGCAGTCCTCGCTCTCTTCGCCAGCTTGCTGGTGATGGGTGCGGTGCCTGCCGGTGCGGCCGGTCACATCAATGACACGTCTGCCTCATGCCCCTCGTCGATTCCGAGCGCCGGGTTCACGGACATCGCCACGTACGATGCCACGACCCAGGCGGCGATCAACAGCATCGCCGCGTACGGGATCAAGAAGGGGACATCTGCAACCACCGATGGGCCGGCTGTCGAGGT
>DATCZS010000169.1:0-9101 GCA_036525795.1 Acidimicrobiia bacterium
AAGCCATCCGAGTTCGCTCCCGCCATGGAGCGGGCGCTGGAGGCCGACCGGCCGGTGGTGATCGACGTGGTCACCGACATCGAGGCGGTGGCGCCGGTGGCCGTAGTCGGCTGAGAACCCGAACCGGGGCTTTCGCTCTCACATTGGGGCCCCCGGCCGAACGTTCGCCCGGATCCGCCCGGTGTGGCACCCGATCGGCGGCAATACTCGGGTCATTCCGAGCGAGGAGGAATCTGGTGACCGAAGGCGAGATCACCTACGACCCGGTTGCGGTCGCCGAGTTCCGCAAGATCTGGGGGCCCGACTTCCTCCCGCCCTTCCCGCGGCTGCCCGAAACGGTGGAGGCGATGGCTCCCATCGCGGCCGCGCAGGGGGAGGTGATGCGCAATCCGGTCCTCGATCTGAAGACCCGGGCGGTCATCATCTTCTCGACCATGGTGGCCCTGGGCTACCAGCCGGAGGCAAAGCTCTACATCCAGGGCTTGCGAAACCTCGGCTACTCGGTGCGCGAGATCGCCGAGATCATCGCCCAGGTGGCCGTGTACGCGGGGATGCCGCGCGGGATCGACGCCAACATGCTGTTGCGCGAGGTGGTCGACGAGGATCCGGAGCGGGAGGCGGCAGAGGGATTCTTCTACCGGTTCCCGCGGGATTGATCCGATGAGACATCACCTCACCGCCGACCCCGATCACGTCAAGTGGGGCGCCTTCTCGGCCGAGTTCGAGCCGGTGCTGGAGATCGAATCCGGCGACACCGTGGTCGTCGACACCATCCATGGTGGCCCGGGGCAGTTCCCCGACTCGATGTGGGACCGGTTGTTGCCCGAGCATCGCGAGTTCATCACGACCCGCACCCAGATCCTCCCCGGCCACATGATGACCGGCCCGATCGGCGTGAGGGGAGCCGAGCCGGGGGACGTGCTGGAAGTGCGGGTACTCGACGTCCGGCTTCGTCAGGACTGGGCGTGGAACATGATCATGCCGCTGCGAGGCACGCTGCCCGAGGACTTCCCCAACCGGCGGGTGATGGCGATCGAGCTCGACGAGGAGGCGATGGTCGCCCGGATGCCCTGGGGAGCCGAGATCCCCCTCCAGCCGTTCTTCGGGGTGCTCGGCACGCTCCCCCCGCCCGGGTGGGGAACCATCTCGTCGATCGCCCCCCAGGCCCACGGCGGCAACCTGGACATCAAAGAGCTGGTGAAGGGGTCCACCCTGTATCTCCCGGTGTTCAATGCGGGTGCCGGGTTGATGGTGGGAGACGGCCATGCCGTGCAGGGCGACGGCGAGAGCTGTCTGTCCGCTGCCGAGACCCCCATGACCGGCACCTTCGAGGTGGTCGTCCGCAAAGACCTGGCGCTCGACATGCCGCGGGCGGAGACCCCGACCCATCACATCACCATCGGGATCGATCAGGATCTCGACGACGCCGCCCGCCAGGCGATCCGGGCGATGATCGCCCTCATCGTCGAACTGACCGGGGTCGCGCCCGAGGACGCCTACACCCTGTGCAGCCTGGCCGCCGACGTCCGCATCTCCCAGCTCGTCAACGTCAACAAGGGATGCCACGTGATGCTCCCGAAGTCCGTGCTCGGATCCGCACGAATGTGATCGGTCCCCTGCGAATGTGATCGTCGGCCGCAGGTCGGCATCACCCTCCGGCGCAGCAGTCATACTGTCGCCTCCGAATCCGCGAGGTCCACCTGTTCCGCTCACTGCTCGTCGACCTGTCTCCGCTCAAGGAGTCCCGCGAATACCGTCTTCTGTTCTCGGGCCAGGTCATCTCGCAGATCGGTCGCCAGCTGACGATCGTGGCGACGTCCATTCAGATCTTCGCCCTCACCGGCGAGACCTTCGCCGTCGGGATGCTCGGCCTGTCACAGTTCCCTGCCCTGTTCGTCGGGTCGTTCATCGGCGGCACCCTGGCCGACGCATACGATCGCAGACGGATCCTGATCGTCGCCCAGATACTGATGGCGGCCACCACCGTCGGGCTGGCCCTGAACGCGATGCGCGAGTCCCCTGCGGTGTGGCTCGTGTTCGTGCTCGTGATGGCGAACGCGGTCATGTCGGCCATCGACTCCCCGGCCAGGAGCTCGTCGGTACCGCGAATCGTGAGTGTCCTCCGGCTTCCCGCCGCCTTTGCGCTCCAGGTCCTGATGTATCAGCTGGCGGCCGCGGTCGGACCCGCCCTGGGCGGAGTCGTGATCGCCCGGGCAGGCCTCGCGGCGGCCTACTGGATCGACACGATCACTTTCGGAGCAGCGCTTGCCACCCTGCTCGTGATGGGTCCGCTGCTCCCGGCCGGAGGCGGCACGCGGCCGGGCCTCAGATCGATCGGTGAAGGCCTGCGCTTCCTCCGGACCTCGAAGCCGCTGCAGGGGATCTTCATCATCGACATCACGGCGATGGTGTTCGGGATGCCGCGGGCACTCTTCCCCGAATGGGGCACCTCGGTGTTGGGCGGAGACGAAACCACCGTCGGGTTGCTCTTCGCCGCCCCGGCCGCCGGGGCGCTCCTGGCCGGCCTGTTCTCGGGTCGGGTGTCGGCGGTGAGGGCGTCGGGGAGGGCGACGGTCGTTGCGGTGATCGCCTGGGGGATCTCCATCGCCGCGTTCGGAGTCAGCACGACCCTGGTGCTGGCCCTCATCACCCTGGCCATCGCCGGGGCAGCCGACGCCCTCTCGGCGGTGTTCCGCCAGACGATCCTCCAGGTCACCACTCCCGACCGGCTCCGCGGACGGCTCTCGGCAGTGCAGCTGGCCGTGGTCGCCGGTGGCCCCCGAGTCGGAGATGCCGAGGCGGGAACCGTCGCCGCCGTGTTCTCACCTCAGGTGGCCGCCTGGTCGGGCGGTCTGGCCGCCGCCCTGGGGGCGCTCGTCGTCGCCCGAGCCTTTCCGAGCTTCGCCAGGTGGCGCATTCCGGACTCGGTCGACCTGGACACCTAGGCAGGGGCGACGGCGCAGTGGCCGGTGACGGGTCGACCGCCCGGCATCGTTCGACGCCATCGCCCGGATGACCAACGATGCGATCCGCCAGTCGACCGAGGGCTCGACGAGCCCCTCAGAACGCTCCCCGGTAGCTTCCCCCGTCGAGCTGGATGTTCTGTCCCGACATGTAGCCGTTGTGGGCGCTGCACAGGAAGGCGCACGCCCGTCCGAACTCGTCGGGTGTGCCCATCCGCCCCGCCGCGATGCTGTCGACGATCTCGGCACGGGCCTGCTCGTAGGTCATCCCGGACGACTCGGCTCGCCTGGTGGCCATGTAACGCTGCCGCTCGGTGTCGATCCGTTCCGGCAGCAGATTGTTGATGGTCACGTTGTCCTTCGCCACCTCGCGAGACAACGCCTTGCAGGCGGCGGTGAGCCCCGCCCTGGCGCCGGCGGACAGCCCCATCACCGAAAACGGCGACTTCACCATCTGGGAAGTGATGTTGACGATCCGTCCGAATCGGCGGTCGCGCATGGTCGGGACCACCGCCTTGATCATCATGATCGGGGCGAGCATGTTGGCCTCGACCGCCCGCAGCCAGTCCTCGTACTCGAACGTCAGCCAGTCACCGGGCGGCGGACCCCAGTTGTTGTTGACGAGGATGTCGGGGTCGGGGCAGGCTTCGAGCAGTGCCGCCCGGCCGTCCGCGGTGTTGATGTCGGCGGCGACCGCAGTCACCTCGACTCCGAACCCCCGGATCTCGGCGGCGGCGGCGTCGAGATGTGCCTGGTCGAGCCCGTTGATCGTGACGTCGACGCCCTCCCGGGCCAATGCCACCGCGCACGCCTTGCCGAGCCCACGGCTCGACGCCGTCAGCAAGGCCTTCCGTCCCTGAATTCCGAGATCCATCGTTCAGCTCCCGCTCAGATCCGGTGGGTTCACTCCGAGTTGGCGCAGCACACCGAGGCCGTCGCCGAAGTACCACGCCTCGGTGATCAGTTCGTCCTCCAGCCGCCACAGTCCCACCTCGACCACGTCGAGCGGCTTGCCGGTCGGCGGGACACCGTAGAAGTCGCCGGTCTGGGTTCCGGTCACCCGCCAGATACCGAACACGGTGTCACCCCGGGGCTCGAGGTGGACCAGCACGAACCGCCGGTCGGTGAGCGTGTCGTCCTTCAGGCCCTTCCCTCCCCACAGCTCGCCCAGGTGCAGGAAACCGGCCCGATGTCGCCGGTAGCCCGGCGCCAGGAAGGGCGCCCGTTCGGACACGTTTGCCATCCGGTAGCGGGTGATCACGTCGAGGTTGATGGCCTCTTGTTCGGTGCAGCGACACGTCGGGTCGTCGAACATCGAGACATGGGTGTGCTCTCTCATGGCAGCACGATCGGGCGGATGGCCTCCCGCGACTCGAGGGCGGCGAACGCCTCTGCCGCCCCCTCCATCGGGTAGACGTGAGTGAGCAGAGGGGCCACGTCGACGGCTCCCGACTCCAACAGCTTGATCATGATCGGGTAGGCGTTGGGGCTCGACCGCACCCCGAGCACGTCGATCTCGTCGAGGGTGAGCTTGTCGGGGCTGATCGGCGTCGTCTTGCCACCGGTGAGCCCGAGCAGGGCGATCTTGCCGCCGCGGCGGACCACCCCCAGCGCCTGGTCGATCACCGCGGGGTTGCCTGCGCACTCGAACACGGAGTCGACCCCCAGGCCACCGCTGAGCTCGCGCACGGCCTCGACCGGATCGGCCTGCTCGTAGTCGACGACGTGGTCTGCCCCCATCTGGGTGGCCAGGTCGAGCCGCGGCCCGCGGCCGACCACGATCACCTTGGCCGCCCCCATCGCCTTGGCCACCGCCGTCGACATGAGGCCGAGCAGGCCTGGCCCGAACACGGCAGCGGTCGAGCCGGGTTGGAGCGCCACCCGGCGCATGGCGTGGACGGTGAGCGAGCCCTGGTTGACGAGCGCCCCGGCGGCATCGCTGATCGCATCCGAGATCTTGTGGAGCATCACCTCCGGCCGGGCGGCGTACTCGGCCAGCGCCCCGGGAGCGGTGTGTCCATACAGCTTGAACTCGACCTTCCCGGCCTGGATGCACAGGTTGTAGCGCCCGGTCCGGCAGTTGGAGCACGCCCTGCAGCCGATGTGGTTCTCTCCCACCACCCGGTCGCCCACTGCGAGGTCGGTGCGGACGACGCCCGGCCCGATCTCGGCGACGGTACCGCCCCATTCGTGCCCCATGACGAACGGCAGCGAGGGCGGCCAGCCCCGTTCTGAGAACTTGCCCTGCACCATCTTGAGGTCGGTGCCGCACAGCCCACAGGCGGTCACCTTCACCAGGATCTCACCGGGTCCGGGCTCGGGTTTGTCGACCTCGGCCACCGCCAGGTCGTTCCAGTCCCGGAGGACAACGGCTCGCATCTGACTCATTGCGCCTCCCCGATGATCGCCACCCTCTCCTCCAGAGCGGCCACGACCTCCTCGAACGACGCCACCACGTGGTCGGCGACGGCGTCCATGATCTCCCTGGCCCGCTCGGGGGTGACCGAGGACGGGGTGCCGTACCAGCCGGTGGCCGCCACCTCGCGGAAGTCACGCATGATCGGGAACACGTCGCGGCGCCGGAAGAGGGCATGGCCGTCCGTACCCAACTCGACCGGGTCGCCTGCCAGCATCTCGTCGAGGCGAACCAGTCCCTCGTCGTGGGCCAGGACCGCCGCCGTCTCCATCGACCCGGCGTGGGTGAACTCCATCTCGTCTGGGAACATCGAGTTGGTGATGATGTGGGTCTCGGCGATCACCACCCGGAGGGGGTATGCACGCTGGATCTCGTCTGCGGCGAGCCGGTTGGTGGGGGTGTTGCCTTCGTGCCAATTCACCACCAGCAGCGTCCTGGCTCCGGCCGCAGCCAGCCCGCCGGAGACGTCCACCATCAGGTCGATGAGGGTCCGGGGCCGCAGGGTGAGCGAGCCGTGCCAGGGGAGGTGGTAGGGAGCGACGCCCACCGGAGACACGGGGAGCACCGGAGCCGAGATCCGGTCGGCCACCCGCAGGGCGATGGTCAGGGCGGCGAAGAAGTCGGTGCCGAGCGGCAGGTGTCCGCCGTGCTGTTCGATGCTTCCGGTCACCAGGATGGCGGTGCCCCGTTCGAGGGCCGCGGCGGCGTCCGGCTGGGTCATGTTGGGCAGCAGCCACGGATGATCACCGTGCATGAGTCGTCCTTCCGTTCAGTAGTCGGCTCGTTCTTCTCGTTCCAGGGCGTCACGATGGGCGGCGATCGGGGTCTGCCACGTCGAGGTCATCACCTCGATCAGGGCGGGACCGTCCGGCGCCTCGTCGAAGGCAGATGCGAGGTCGGCTGGGGCTTCGACGCGGCGGGTCCACAGGCCGTAGGCGCCGGCCACGGCGGCGAAGCTCGTGTCGGGGAGGTCCGGCTCCTCCCAGCCGCGGCCGAAGGCCACCCTCCGGTACCAGCGGATCCACCCGTACGACCCGTTGTTGAGCACCACTGCCAGCACCGGTCCGCGACGGCGCACCAGTTCCCCCAGTTCGCCGATGGCGTACGGGGCGGCGCCGTCGCCCATCACCGCCACAACCCTCGGTGCTCCCGCCTCGACCGCCCCGAGTGCCGCCGGGATGGCCCATCCCAGTCCGGCCAGCCCACGCGGGAAGAGGGTGCGGGGACCGTCCGGGCCGGTCTCGAGGAAGGAGCCCACCCAGCCGCTGGAGAGGCTGGCGTCGGCGATCACCACATCGTCTGCGCGGATGACCCGGCCCAGTTCGGCCATCACCCGCTGCGGGTCGATCGGAACGGCCGCCGATGCACACAGCGTGGACCGCTCGTCGTGCCAGGCGTTCCTGGCCTCTGCCACCTGCCGGCGCCAGGCGTCCCCGGCCACGTCGGCCGGCCGGAGGGCGGTGAGAGTGGCGAGGGCGTCGGCACACACGGGAGCGTCGACCGGCCGGTCCCTTCCCAACTCCACCGGGTCGATGTCGATCTGGGCCACCCGCTGGCCCGGGTGGGGGAGCGACCATCCCGAGGTCGTGCCGCTTCCCCATTTGGTGCCGGCGAGGATCAACAGGTCCGCAGCGTCGGCGATCGTGCGGGCGGCGGGCGTCCCCAGCGATCCGAGCACCCCGACTGCCATCGGATGCGTCTCGTCGACCGCCCCCTTTCCGGACAGGGTGGTCGCCACGGCGTAGCCGGCATCCATCAGTCTCCCGGCCACCGCCCGAATGCCCTGGCGATGGGCGCCTCCCCCGATGACGAGCAGCGGCCGCTCGGCCCCGTCCATGAGCTCGGTGAGGTCGGTGAGGTCGGCCGGGTCGGGCGGCGCCGGAGTGGAAGGAAAGCGTCCGAACCGGGCGGCGTGTGGATCGTCGCTCTGCGAGTCCACCGGAGGGGGGCCGTCGAGGAGATCCTGGGGGAGGATCACCGCCACCGGGCCCGGCCGGCCACCGGTCGCCTCCCGGAACGCCCGGCGGATGACCGGCCCCAGATCGTCGATTCGCCGAACGGTCCCGACCCACTTGGTTACCGGGCGCAGCAGCGCCTCCTGGTCGAGGGCCTGCGAGGTGGCGCCCCGATAGCGCCTGGCCTCGGTGGCCATGGGCAGGTCGCTCACCAGGGCCAGCACCGGGATCGACGAATTGAGCGCCTCGCCCAGTCCCGACGGAAGTTTGGCGGTCCCCGGACCGACCGTGGCGTCGCACACCCCGACCCTGCCCGTGAGACGGGCGTATGCGTCGGCGGCATAGGCGGCGCTGCGCTCGTCCTGCACTCCGACGTGCACGATCCGATCGTCGTGGTCGATGGCGTCGTAGAGGGCGGCGGTCTGGCCTCCGGGAAGACCGAACACCACCCCCACTCCGTGGGCGTGGAGCAGGTCGACCAGGGCGTGTCCGGCGTGCTTCGAGCCGATCGGCATCAGACCTCGCTTCGTCCAGCAATCGATTGCGGACACTACCCGGCTCCGGCGGCGGCTCGGTGGTCGAAACCGCTACCGTCGGCGCCGATGACTCGCATCGCCGTGCTCGACGACTACCAGGGGGTGGCGTCGGGTTGCGCCGACTGGGGCTCGCTCGACGCCGAGGTCGTGTTCTTCTCCGAGCACATCGGATCTCACGCGGCGTTGGTCGATCGTCTCGGCGGCTTCGAGGTCATCGTGGCCATGCGGGAACGGACGCCGTTCCCGGCCGAGTTGCTGGCCGCGCTGGCGGACCTCCGCCTCCTCGTGACCACCGGGATGCGCAACGCCGCCATCGACGCGGATGCGGCCCGCGACCTGGGGATCACCGTGTGCGGCACCCCTTCGCCCGGCCATGCCACCGCCGAACTGACCTTCACGTTGATCCTGGCGCTGTCCCGGGGCCTGGTCGACCAGGTCGAGTCGATGAGGGCCGGCGGCTGGCAGGCACAGATCGGACGCGACGTCCGGGGGACCACGCTCGGACTGATCGGATTGGGCCGCCTCGGGTCGCAGGTGGCCGGGTTCGCCAGGGCGTTCTCGATGGACGTGATCTCGTGGAGCGAGAATCTGACCGAAGACAGGGCCGCCGAGGTCGGGGTGCGCCGCGTCGACCGGCACACGCTGTTCTCGAATGCGGACGTGGTGTCGGTGCATCTGCGCCTGTCGGCGCGGAGCAGGGGGCTGGTGGGAGCGGCCGAGTTCGAACTGATGAAGCCGACCGCCTATCTGGTCAACACGTCGCGGGGCCCGATCGTCGACTCCGCCGCCCTGCTGGCGGCGGTGCGATCCGGCCAGATCGCCGGCGCCGCGGTCGACGTGTACGACGCAGAGCCCGTGCCGGCCGACCACCCGTTCCGCACCGAGCCCCGCATCCTCGCCACCCCTCACATCGGCTACGTCACCGAACAGACCTATCGCATCTTCTACGAGGGAGCGGTCGAGGACATCTCGGCCTGGCTGGCCGGCACCCCCATCCGCACCCTCGACTGAAGGGGTTCTCCTCACAGCCCCCTCCGGCCCTGCAGGCACGGGTTTCTCCCCCTCTTGGGGGGAGACGGCGTTGGCTCTGGTTTCTCCCCCTCTTGGGGGGAGTACCGCCGGAGGCGGGGAGGGGGGCAATGCGGCCCCCTCCGTCTCGGACCTGCGGTCCGATCCACCTCCCCCGAGGGGGGAGGGGGGCAATGCGGCCCCCTCCGTCTCGGACCTGCGG
>DATCZS010000170.1:0-33550 GCA_036525795.1 Acidimicrobiia bacterium
ATCCTCACCACGAGTGCGGGTCCCGGCCAGTCGGCCCGCCGGAGCCCCACCTGGATGTCGGTGGCCGCCGAGACGGCATCCGCCGCGGTCGCAAAGGCGACGGCGAAGGCATCGCCCGCGGTCGAGAACACGTGCCCTCCATGGGCGGCGCACGCCCCTCGCATGATGTCGTCGTGCAATGCCAGGCTGGCCGCCATTCCGGCGGAGTCGGCGTCCCACAGCCTGGTGGATCCCTCGACGTCGGTGAAGAGAAACGAGACGATCCCGCTCGGGATGGCCACAGTCACCGTACGTCTGCCGACCGCGCCAGTTCGCCTGCCCACCGGCGAGCATTGACGGCGAGCTCGTCGAAGTCGAGAGGCTCCGCGTTGGGCGCCGCCAGATCCGCTCGTTCCGCCAGCTCCAGGCCCTTCTGGGCGAACTCTCTGTACGGGTTGCGTTCCGCGGCGACCTCGTGACCCAGGACGGCGAGCGCCTCCGGCCAACGCCCGGCCTTGGCCAGCGCACGTCCGATCCCGGTGAGTGCGTAGTGCTGCTGCTCGACCAGCCCTGACTCGGTTGCGCGGTCAAGGCAGACGAGGAAGTGATCGGCAGCCTCGGCGAGTCGTCCCTGCTCGATCTCGGCGAGGCCCAGGCGGCCATAGGAGACACAGATCCCCCACCGGTGATTGATCTCCTCGAACTTGGCGAGCCCTTCCAGCGCGTAGCGCCGGGCCTGCTCGAACTCCCCCTTGAGGTAGTGGGTCCAGCTGAGCCGGCTCAGTGTGTAACCCTGACCGCCGACATCTCCGGCCTTGACGAAGATCTCCCGGCCCTCGTGGTGGAGCCGGAGGGCCCGGTCGTGGTCGCCGGCGGAGTCTGCTGCCAACCCCGACTTGCTGAGCAGGAACGCCTCTCCCAGCGAGTGGTGCGCGTCGACGGTGAGTTCGAGGCCCCTGGTGAAGATCCTGGTTGCGTCGTCCAGGCGCCCGAGCTGGAGGTTGGCCCACCCGAACCAGGCGTACAGCTCGGTGTTGTACTCGGCGCGACCATCGGGCTGCAGATCCATGGCCTGCTCGAACAGCGGGATCGATCCCTCGAAGTCGTTGCGAAGTGTGAGCTCGATGCCCTTTTCCACCAGCCACCGGGCCAGGAGGGGTCCACCGTGTCGACGCACCGACTCTTCCAGGGGATCGAGCCCGGCCGCCAGCTCGTCGGGGGTCACGAACGACACGCGATGGCTGGTCAAGAACAGGCGGGCCCACAGGTTGGGCAATGCGTCTGAGGTGTCTGCCGTCTCCCGCCGCTCCAGGCGGGCCACCAGCCGTTCGAAATGGGACACCCCGTCCACCCAGCTGTGGAGGAAGTAGAAGTCGTTGAGAACGGCGAGCACGGACACGACCTCGGCGTCGGTGAACCGGTCGATCCATCGATCCGACACCGCCCGAAGGTGACCGAGTTGCTCGGCCACCTCATCGCGAACCGACATCATCTCGAGACTCCCACCGAGCGCCTCACCCCGGTCGTGAAGGAACGTCCAGAAGTACCGGGCGTATCGCTGCGCCACCTCGTCCCTCTCCGATCCCAGGTGCTCCGAGGCCAGCTGGCGCAGGAGGGGATGGAGGGCGTAATGGTCTGGCGCAGATCGGGTGATGAGCGACTGCTTGGCCAAGCGCATGAGCGTCGGGAGGGTTGCGCCCGCCACTGCGGCGGCGGCCTCGCGATCGAACGGCGCTTCGAACACCGAGAGCCGGGCATAGGTCGTACGGAGGTCTTCGTCGAGGCGCCCCCACGAGTGATCGAAGACGGTTCGCACACTTCTGTGCCGGTCCGGCGTGTCGCGGGTGGAAGCCTCGAGGAGCTCGAGGTCTTTGTCGATCTCGGCGGCGATCTCCTCGGGCGACAGCATGCCCGCCCATGCCGCGGCAAGCTCGATCGCAAGGGGCATCCCGCCCAGCCGCTCACAGAGGCCGACGATGGTGTCGCGACCCGGACCGGCGAGGTCGACCTCGGCGCCGGCTCGCTTGGCCGCGTTGGCGAACAACTCGACGGCGTCGTCGCTGGAGGCGACGTCGAGCCCCCGCACCTCGTATCGCCATTCGGACGAGAGATCGAGCTGACGCCTGCTCGTCGCCAGCACCGTCAGCGCCGGAATCCTGTCGATCATCTCGCTCACGAGGTCGCCGATGTCGTCGAGGTGCTCGAGGTTGTCCAACAGCAACAGGAGGGGCTGGGCGCGGAGACGGTCGAACAGCTGGGTCTTCTCCGGGATCTGACCGGAGATGTGGATGTCGAATACGAATCCGACGCTGTCGCCCAATGCCTTCACCACATCGGAGGTGGCCCGGATCCCTTCCAGCGAGAAGAAATGGGCTGGGACCCCCTGACGTTCGGACGCGGCGCGGGCAGCCTCGATCGACAGACGGGTCTTGCCGATGCCTCCGGGACCGACCAGCGTGACCAGCCTGGTCCCGGTGTCGGCCAGCATCCCGGCCAGCTCCTCGATCTCACCCCGGCGCCCGACGAAGGCCGTCGCCGGCTCGGGCAGGCGGGTGTCGAGCATCGAGCTCGTCCGCAGCGGCGGGAAGGCCGATCGCATCCCCGGCACGGTCAGTTGACGGATGTGCTCGGGCTCGCTCAGGCCGCGCAGCAGATGGGTCCCGAGGTCGGCGGTGGCCCAGTCGTGCGGAAGGTTGCCGCTGACCAGTGCGGCGGTGGTGGCGGACATCAGGATCTGGCCGCCGTGGGCGGCCGCCTCGATCCGCGCCACCCGGTTGACGTCAGGCCCGTGGTAGTCGCCGCCTTGCGGCTCGATCGTGGCTGTGTGCAGGGCCATGCGGACTCCGAGGCCCCCGACGACGTCCGGCCAGGCCGCCTCGGTGATGCGTTTCTGCGCCTCGACTGCCGCCTCCGCCGCCGAGACCGCAGACGCGAAGGCGGCGAAGATCCCGTCGCCGGTGTTCTTCACGATGTGGCCACCGCTGCGCTCGATGGCGGCGGCGACCACCTCGTCGTGGGTCGAGAGGGCAATCCGCATTTCCTCGGGAAACGCATCCCACAGCCGGGTGCTCCCCTCGATGTCGGTGAACAGGAACGTCACCGTCCCCGTTGGAAGTCCGTTGCGCACCTATGCCTCCCGTCGGCCGATGAGCGTAGCGACCACCCCGGGGCGTCTGCCGACCGAACAGCCGCGAGGACACCGCCGGTCCCTCATGGGAGTCGACGGATCGGACGGCGGGCCGTCAGGAGGGCCTCAGCTCGAGGCCTGCGCTCCCTTGGCGGGGAGGGGGGCGAGGCGCCACCTCCCGTAGGCGATGAATCCGGTGACCAGCGCCCACATCACGTTGGCGCCGACATTCGAGAATTCTTCCCGGGAGACGTGATAGATGATCGCCCCGAGCATCACCACCGCCAGGCCGGCGGCGGCGAGCGGCACCAGCTGGGGCTGGATGCGGGTCACGGCGGGGAGGATGAGCCCCAGTCCGCCCAGCAGCTCGGCCGTCCCCGAGATCACATGCACGGTGGTGGAGAGGTCGTACATCCACGACATGAAGGCGGGAAGTCCCTCGGGCAGAATGAAATGAGAGATCCCCACGTAGATGAAGAACACACCCGCCACGATCTGGGCGGCCCACAGCACTCGATTCACGCTTCTCTCCTCGCTCGAGAACCCTCGACCCTAGACGGCTCGGATCGCCTCGGGCGGATCCACCGGCCGACCGGCGGGTCTCGGAACCGCAACGCTCCGATCACCTGCTCCATACCAGCAGCGGGATCCGCAGCTCCTCCTCGGTGAGACCGCCGTGATAGCCCACCATCGGGAGCTGGTTGCCCGGGTAGTGGAGGGCCACGCCGTCGTCGGCGATCAGGAGCCCGTCGGGGAGCCGGTCCCGCAACCGATCGTGGAATGGCGGCGGTCCCCACAGGTCGGGAAGATGCTCGATCGGCGTCCACGTGACGGGCAGGCCGGCGGCGAGCGCCATCGCCTCGTGGCGGTCGCCGCGCACGTAGACCACCCGATCATCCCCGCTCAGTTCGAGCGAAACGGGCGGGTCCAAAGTGAGCCGATCGGACGGATCGACGTCGACCATCCCGTGATCGGCGGTTCCGACCATCACCGCGTGGTCGGGCAGCCGGGAACCGATCTCGCACCAGATGCCAGACACTTCTCGGAGCGCATCGGCGTATGCCTGCGACTCCGTCCCTTCCGCGTGCCCGGCGGCGTCAACCTGGGGGAGGTAGCAGACCACCAGTCGATCCTTCAGCGAAGCCTCCTCCACCACCGCATCCACGACGTCGGACCCGTCGGTCCCGCGGATGACCGCTGCCCGGTACAGCACCCGGTCGAGCGGGCTTCCCACGAACCCGCGCGGCTGTACCACCACCGCCTGACGACCGCGCCCGGCGAGCCGTTCGGCCAGGTTGGGCGCAGGCAGGAACCTTTCGAGGTCGATTTCGGGCGTCGAGCCGTCGGCTCCGAACCACCACAGGGTGTTCACCGCAGGGTCGAAGTCCTCGATCCGGAGCAGGTACGAGATGAGCCCGTGGCGAGAGGGCGGGAGCCCGGTCGCCATCGTGGCGGTCGCCACCGAGGTCTGGGTCGAGAACGAGGCGTCGAGCGCCCCCGTCCGGAACGAACGCAGCGTCGCGCCACCCCGGTGGCGGCCGAGCTGGAGGTCGCCGAGCGCGTCGAACAGCACCAGCACGAACGTGTCGCCCGAGGGGAGGGTGTCAGCCAGATCCGACCGCAGCCCCACCGTCGGCGCATCGCCGATCAGGCGCCGCTCGAGCTCGGCGACCAGGTTGACCAGGCCGGCTCCTGCGTAGTCGGGACACCTCACCCGGCGATGCTACGGCTCGGGCAGCGACACGGTCGAAGAGGTCCGCCCAGGTCTGCGAGAGCTCAGCCCTCGGGCGCCCCCGCCGCCACCCAGTCGATGATCTTCTGAATGTCCGACTGACTCATCGTCACCGATGGGGGCATCACGACGCCTTCGGGATGGGTGCCGACCAATGACTGCACGAGACGGCTGTTGTCCGGATCGCCGGGGATGATGGTTGGGCCGTTGGTACCGGTGGTCATCGCCTCCTGGTAGCTGGTTCCGGTCCAACCTCCCAGTGAGCCGTGGCAACCGAGGCAGTAGGACTCGAAGATCGGACGGATCGTCGCCACGTAGGTGAGGGGGCTCGAGACCCCGGGCTCTCCGGTCAGGGTCCTGATGTAGGTGACCAGGTCATCGATCTCCTGGGACGTGAGGATCTCACCCCAGGCGATCATGGCAGTGGCCTGGTGCCCGAGGTTGATGGCATCGAAGATGTCACGATCGGAGTTGGCATCCTGCCACAGCACGTCGAATGCCGGCCCCACGCCGCCTTCACCGGACTGACCGTGACACTGGGCGCACAGGTGAAGGTAGAGATCTCGTGCGTCCTGGGCGGCCGTGGGTCCGCTCGGCGTATCCGGCGGAAGCTCGACCGGCGGATCAGCCTCCCATGCACGCATGAACGAGACGATCAGATCGACTTGCTCTCTGGTCAACGGGCCACCGAACGAATCGGCGAACGGCGACATCCCGAAGTTGGGCTGACCCTGGGAGATGATCGCCCGCAGCGTCGCATCGTCGCGGGTCGTCAGATACTCGGCCGTCGAGATCGGAGCGATGACATCGCCCGGCCGGGTCGGATTGACCCCTCCCTCGCCCAGGTCGCCGTGGCACGAGGCGCAGTTCTGGAGGTACAGCTCCTCCGCTTCGCCCAGGTCGGGAAGCTCGGCTGCAGCGATCACGTAGTCGACGAGAGCATCGACCTGCTGGTCGGTGAAGATCTGGCCCCACACGGGCATGTCCTCGTGGGCCCCGCCCAGCGCGATGATCGTGCGAGCCGTGCCGATGTCCGGTGCGAGCGGCACCCGGGTCGGGTGACAGGCGCCGCAGTACTGGCTGAACAACACCGGCCCGTCCGGCTCTTGCTGAGGGTCGGTGACGTACACGGCCAGCGTCTCGATGTCCACCGCAGACAATTGACCGGTGAATGCCGGCATCTCCAGGTGTCCACCACCCTGGCGAATCACCTCTTCGAGGTCCTCCCGCTCGCCGCTGAATGCCACGGAAACCCCGTGACAGGAGGAGCACTCCTGGGTCCACAGACGCTGTCCGTCGGGAGCGGCCAGGAAGTTGAGCAATCTGGCCTTCTCGTCGGCGCTGAGCGTGTCGCGCCAGGGAGGGAGACCCAGGCCTGCGTGGGGCTCGAAGCCGATGCCCTCGTCGATCGCCCCCCGCAGCTGGGTGGTGTCCGCCTCGGCGAGGCTGTCTACGTCGTGGCACGCCCGGCAGTTGTCCAGGTACACCTGATATCCGTTGGGCGAGAGAATGAAGCCGACCAGTGCGTCGATCTCGTTGTCGGCGAGATCCGAGTTCCAGGCCGGCATCTCGTCATGGATTCCACCCTGGATGACGGCAAAGAGGTCGACACCGGGCTGGACCACCACGGTCGATCCGTGGCAACCGGCACAGTTCTGCGTGTACAGAAGCGCTGTCTTGTCACCGCCTTCGGCTGCGGCGGCCGGAGGCGCCTCCTCGAGGAACGCCTGCACGGTGAGGAACGCCGAGCCGGCGAGCAGGGCGAGCGTGATCGAGGTCACGACCGGCCGTCCCGACCAGTGGCGCTTGGCCGAACGATCCGTCCACGGCAACGCCACCAGGAACCCGATCGCGAGCATCGGGATGAAGAAGACCCCGATGACCTCGAGATCGCCGGGGAAGTACTTGAGCAACTGGAAGAGGAACAGGAAGTACCACTCGGGACGGGGCGTGTAGTTCGAGTCGCTCGGGTCGGCCACCTCTTCCAAACTGGCGCCGACGAACACGGACAGCAACACCATGGCGACGAAGAGGATGAAGGCGACCACCATGTCCTTGAACACGGCGTCAGGGAAGAATGGGATGCCCTTTCGCTTCGCCTCGGCGTATTCCTGGCGGTATCGCTCTTGCTCTTCTCTGTTCATCGCTCACTCCCCTCGCTTCGGGGGTGCCGAGATCCCGTTGCGTATCACCAGATACAGGTGGATCCCAACCAGGGCCAGCAGCACGATCGGGAGAACCCACACGTGGGCGCCGAAGAAGCGGGACAGCGTGATTCCCGAGATCTCCGGCCCGCCCAGCATGAGATCCTTGATGAACCCGCCGATGATCGGCGGGACCGCGCCGATCTCCGTTCCGACCACCGTCGCCCAGTAGGCCCGCTGGTCCCAGGGGAGGAGATAGCCGGTGAACCCGAACGCGAAGGTGAGAAGCAGCAACACGACCCCGGTGATCCAGGTCACCTCGCGGGGGTACTTGTATGCCCCGTAGAAGATGACCCGCAGCATGTGGAGGATCACCAGCGCCACCATGGCGCTCGCTCCCCAGTGGTGGAGACCCCGGATCAGCCATCCGAACGACAGCTCGTTGGTGATGTACGTCACGCTGGCGTACGCCTGGGTCGGCTCCGGCACGTAGTAGATGGTCAGGAGGATTCCGGTGACGATCTGGATGACCATTGCGAACAGGGTGGCGCTGCCGAGGGTGTAGGCCCAGTTGACTTTGGGGATCTTCCGGAGGAAGACCGCGGTCCAGTTGCCCTTCCACCCCGTGCGTTCGTCGAGCCAATTCCCGACCCTCGATGACATCGTCACAGCTCCTTGAAGTACAGCTGGCCCTCTTCGACCATGACCTCGAACTTGTCGAGCGGACGCGGTGGCGGCCCGGTGAGCACTCCCCCGTCGGGACCGAAGACGGCGTTGTGACAGGGGCAGAAGAACCCACTCTGGTCCTCCACCCATCGCACCCGGCACCCGAGGTGTGTGCAGATGTTCGACAGCACGGAGAACTCGACGCCGTCGGTGGTCGTCACGAAGACGGAGACCTCTTGCTCCTCCACCAGATAGCCGGTTCTGCGGGAGACGACGGCCTTCATCAGCACCGGGGCAGCACCGGGCTCGACCGACGAGGCCGATCCGAGGCGAATCCAGTCTTCTCCTGTCGTGGCGGCCCTGGCCGATCCGGTCACGAACACCGCCGCCGGAATGCCGACGGCAGCAGTGATTCCCCCGCCGATGGCGGCAATACTCCGGATCAGGAAGGTCCGCCGGCTGGGGTCGGTCGCCTGTTCGCCTGCGGTGTCCACCGGCTCGTCGGCGGGGGGCGGGGTGCCCGGGTCGTCACTCATACCTACCTCGACTGCGGTTGTCGCTTGTCCTGGATTTCACTTTGTAGCACGCAGAAGGGTCACTCGTCGAGACCGGACGGAGGGCCCACCCAGGTCGGCGTACACTCCTCCCCCGTGCCTGAACCAGCTCCGATCGCCGAACTGACAGGTGTCGGGGTCCGTTTCGGAAAAATGCCCGTGCTGCGCCAGGTCGACCTCGTGGTTCGCCCCGGGCAGGTGGTCGGCGTGGTCGGTCCCAACGGCTCCGGCAAGTCCACCCTTCTTCGGATCCTCGCCACGCTGATGAAGCCGACCGTGGGATCGGCGCGGGTACTCGACATCGAGGTCGGCGGCGATCGGGTCGTGAAGGCGCGGCGGCGACTGACATTGCTCGGCCACCATCCTGGACTGTGGGGAGAGCTCACCCTTGTGGAGAACCTGTCGTTCGTCGCCAGGCTTTCCGGGGTCGGCACCGCTCGCGTCGAGGAGATTCTCGAACAGGTGGGACTGGGCGGGGCGATGCACCGGAGGGCCGACCACTCGTCGCACGGCATGCAGCGCCGTGTCGAGTTCGCCCGGGCGCTCCTCACCGAGCCACAGCTCCTCCTTCTGGACGAGGCGCACGCCGGACTGGACAGCGCCGCCCAGAAGCTGGTGGAGGTGACGGTCGAAGATGTGCGGAGCCGAAACGGTGGAG
Source organism: Acidimicrobiia bacterium (assembly GCA_036525795.1). Taxonomy (GTDB): domain Bacteria; phylum Actinomycetota; class Acidimicrobiia; order Spongiisociales; family ZC4RG35; genus DATCZS01. The sequence continues at coordinate 8,861 of DATCZS010000170.1, forward strand.
TGGTGCTGGTCTCCCACGAACCCGACCGCATGCTTCCCCTGGTGGACACCACCTATGCCCTGACCAACGGAACGTTGGTCCCCGACGGAGGCTCCAGATGACCGAACCACGCTTCTGGCGGCAGGTGCGCGAGATCGCCCGCAAAGACCTCATGATCGAGGGCCGGGCAGGAGAGGCGCTCTACATCACCGTTCCCTTCGGGGCGGTGGCGCTCATGCTGATTCCGCTGGCGATCGGCACCGACAAACCACTGCTGGCCAGGGTGGGCCCCGGAATGTTCCTGGCGGTGGCACTGCTGTTCGGGATGCTGGTCGCCTTCCGCCAGACCGCCACCGACGGCCCCGCCCAGCGCGAGCTGCTGGTGCTCCTCGGGACCGATCCGGCCGCGACGTTCGTGGGAAGGGCCGCCACCTCGATGCTGCTGATGCTGGTGTTCGAACTGGTGCTGGTCCCGGTCACCATCCTGCTCTACAACCCTGGCCGTATCGACCGATGGCCGTGGCTTGCGGTGGTGATCGTGCTGCTCGCCTCCGGCCTCTCCCTCGTGGGGACGCTGGCGGGTTCTGTGACCGTCGGACTCAAGACCCGGAGCACCCTCACCCCCCTGCTGGTGGCACCGCTCTCGATGCCGATGCTGCTTGCAGCCGGACAGCTCGTTGAAGCGCTGCGCGCCGGGACGAGTATCCTCGTGTGGACTTTGATGCTCGTCACGATCAACCTGGCGATGGCCGTCATCGGCGTCGCCACCGCAAAGACCCTGGAGGAGTCCTCGATATGAAGCGGGCCAACGCCGCTCTGAACGCCCTGGCGGTCGTCGCCATCGGAATCGGCTTCGCGGTGGCCGTCGGGGCGCCGCGCGAACGAACCCAGGGAGAATTCGCCCGGATCATGTTCGTCCACGTCCCGTCCGCCTGGCTGGCATTCCTGGCCTTCGGCGTGACGCTGGTCGGCGGGATCATCTGGCTGATGCGCAAGAGCCTCCGCTGGGATCGGATCGCCGCATCGTCTGCCGAAGTTGGGGTCTTCTTCACCGCGCTGGCCCTGCTCACCGGGATGATCTGGGGATATCCGGTGTGGGGGACTTTCTGGGACTGGGGCGATGCCCGGATGATGTCGACGGCCATCATGTTCTTCGTCTACGTGGGGTACCTGGCGCTGCGCCGGAGCATCCCCGACCATGAGACGAGAGCGCGCCGATCCGCCATCCTCGGAATCGTGGCATTCGTCCAGGTGCCGCTCGTCTATCTCTCGGTGCAGCTCTTCCGCACCCTGCACCAGGGTCCGACCTTCACCGGATCCGACTCCCCCATCGACCCGGCATTCGTGCGTGCCCTCCTGGTGAACCTGGCCGCCTTCACGATCGTCTACGTGGCGTTCACCGCCTCGCGTGCCCGGTTGGCTCGAATCGAGGACGAACTCGACCAGGCCGAGGCCATCGCCGATTTCGAGCTGGCGGGGTCGGGGATCACCGAACCACACCTCCGGGAGGAGACGAACGATGTCTGAAGGATGGGTCCTCTTCGCCTACGTGGTGGTCTACGGATTCATGGTCGCCTACGGCGTGTACCTGGCAGGCAAAGCTCGCGCGCTCCGGCGCAGGGCGGAGGGCTGAGCCGTGCCGTACAAGAGCTTCATCCTTCCGGCCGCAGGTCTGGTGATCCTCGCGCTCGGCTACATCCTCTTCGGCGGGCTCAACGAGAACCTCGTCTACTACCTGACCCCCGGCGAGGCGATCGCCCAGCGAGCCGACTTCCCGGACGGTGAGCGGTTCCGCCTGGGCGGACTGGTCGAGGGCGGCTCCATCGCCGAGACTGCGGACGGCGCCACCTTCACCGTGGTCGAAGGCGGAGCCTCGGTGGACGTCGTTCACACCGGCACCCCGCCCGAGTTGTTCCGTGACAACGTCGGCGTGGTGGTCGAGGGCGCCTGGGACGGCGACCGCTTCGCCACCGACACGCTCATCATCAAGCACGACGAGGAGTACCGCTCGTCAGACGGCGAGGAGCCCTACGTTCCTCCCACCGAGGGATAGGAGTCTCCGTGATCGCAATCGTCGGAATGCTGGCCGTGCTCGTCGCCGCCGGCTCGTCCCTCGCCCTCATCGTCCGCGGATTGAGAGCGATGCGCGACCCGGAAGGCCCGACCGCTCCTCTCAAGCTCCCCGTGTACGGCATCGTGGGCGGGGCGGTGGTGGCGATGGCCGCGCTCGAAGTCGGGCTGCTCACCGACGACTTCTCGATCGAGTACATCTCCAACAACTCCGCCACGACCACTCCGTTCCTGTTCAAACTCGCCAGCGGATGGGCGGCGCTGGAGGGGAGCATCCTGTTGTGGGGCCTGGTACTGGCGATGTACGTGTACACGGTCTATCGCCAGGTGGCGAGGCGTTCCCAAGGGGATCGACTGGGCGCCGGCGCCATGTTCGTGCTCGGGATCATCACCTTGTTCTTCTTCGGGTTGATGCTGACCGTGTCGAACCCCTTCCGCGTGTGCGTCGAGCCGGGGATGGTCGGGTGTTTCGAGGCGTCGAACTGGCCCTGGAGCGCGTCACTCGCCTCGCTCGAAGGGCGCGGACCGAACCCGCTGCTCCAGAACCACATCCTGATGGCGGTGCATCCCCCGATGCTCTACCTCGGCTACGTGGGGATGGCGGTGCCGTTCGCGTTCGCCATGTCGGCGCTGATGCTGGGCGGCAGCGGCACGGAATGGTTGAAGCGCACCAGGGCGTGGACACTCATCGCCTGGGGCTTCCTCACACTCGGCATCGTGCTCGGCGGTCTCTGGTCATACGAGGTGCTCGGATGGGGCGGGTACTGGGCGTGGGATCCGGTGGAGAACGCCTCGTTCCTTCCCTGGCTGGTCGCAACGGCCTTCATCCACTCTGCCGTCGTACAGGAGCGGCGCGACATGTTGCAGGCGTGGAACTTCGTGCTGGTGATCGCCACATTCGCGCTGACCATCCTCGGGACCTTCCTCACCCGTTCCGGCGTGATCGTGTCGGTTCACAGCTTCACCCAATCTGCCATCGGCCCGGTACTGCTGTGGTTCCTGATGATCGTGCTCGTGGCCTCGTTCGGCCTGTTCGCCGTCCGCGCCCATCTCGTCGCCTCGTCGCCACGCCTGGACTCCCTCGCCAGCAGGGAGGGCGCGTTCTTGTTCAACAACCTGCTGCTCACGGTGTTCGCCCTCGTCGTCCTGGTCGGGACGCTCTACCCCATGTTCGTGGAGGCGTTCTCGGGGGATCAGGTGGGCGTCGGCCGGCCGTTCTTCGACCGCATGGCCATCCCTCTGTCGTACGGATTGCTGCTGGCGATGGGTCTCGGGCCGATCACGCCCTATCGATCGGCCCGAGGGTCGGTGGTGTGGCAGCGGGTCAAGACGCCCGTTCGATTGGCGCTCGGCGCCACCGCCCTGGCCGTGGTCCTGTCCTACCGCAACCCGTTCCTGTTGCTGGGGGTGCTGACGGCGACCTTCGCGATCTTCGTGATCCTGCGCAACCTGTACCACTCGGCAAAGACGTCCGGCGCGAAGCTCGGTCTGGCGCTCCCGGCGGCGACGCTGCGCATCATGCGCAACGATGCCGGCTACTGGGGCGGACAGATCTCGCATTTCGGGGTGGCGGTGCTGGCGCTCGGCATCGCCATCTCGGCCAATCTCGGCGTCGAATCCGAGGTCGTGCTCAGGCCAGGTGAGACCGCCACCGTGGCCGGCTACGACATCACGTTCAACGGACAGTTCACGAGACAGGAAGCCCACCGGTTGGTGATCGGGGCGGACGTCGAGATCGCCCGCGACGGGAGGGTGATCGGGGCCGAGCAGCCTCGCATCAACCGCTACGAGATCTCGGACATGAGCGTCGCCACTCCCGCCGTCGACGAGTCCATCACCGGCGACCTGTACCTGTCGCTGCGAAATGTGACCCCCGAAAACGTCACGATCGAGGTCCTGTGGTTCCCCTACATCTGGTTGGTGTGGGTCGGTGGATTCATCGCCGGGCTGGCGGTGCTGTGGTCGAGGCTGGTGTCCAGGCCTGCCCGCCGGGCGAGTCCGGTGCTGGAGGGCGCAGCAGATGAACGCTGACCTGCGGTCGATTGGAGGATGGGTGATCACCATCGCCCTGGCAGGAGTGGTGATCGCCGGCTTCGTGCTCGGCGACCCCACCCCTGAAGACCGGGTGGCCACGCTGGGCGCTGCGATCAAGTGCCCCGTGTGCCAGGGCGAGGCGATCATCGACTCGCCGTCGGAGACCGCCTCGGCAATGATGGAACTCCTGGAGGAGAAGGTGGCGGCCGGCGAGACCGACCAGCAGATCGTCGCCTTCTTCCAGAGTCGCTTCGGCGACGGCATCTACCTCGATCCGCCGTTCCAGGGCAAGACCGTCGTCGTGTGGTTGACCCCCGTCGCCGCCATCGCAGGCGGCCTGTGGCTGATCTCGCGCAGGCGGCGCCGTCCCGAATCCCTTCCCGTGGAGCAGTCATGACGTCCGAACGCGCCCGCTTGATCGAACGGTTGAATGTCGTCAGGCGCGACCTCGCCGAACTCGCCGAACAGGTTCAGTCCGGGGAGATCGACGATGTCACGGCGGGTCGGTTGCGGCAGGGGTACGAGGAGGAGCTCGGTCGCCTCCGGGATCTGGTCGGTCCCACTCCGGAGGATGCCGGACCCACCCCGGAGCCAGAGTCCGAGCCAGAGACGGCCTCCGTCGCCCCCCAGGTTCGTCCCGCCCGGTCGCCGCGCCGGGTCGTCGTCGGGGCAGTCGTCCTCGTCGGCGCACTCACCACCGCCATCTTCTTCGCGGCGCAGGGCGCCGAGCCCGATCCCGCTTCGGTCGGATCCGACGGCCCCGGGGCGCTCACCGTCGATCCGGCGTCTGTGACGAATGAACAGCTCGAGGCGGTCGTTGCGGCCAATCCGGACATCACCGCCATGCGCATGGCGCTCGCCGACCGCTACTACGAGGCGGAGGAGTGGGGATCGGCCCTCGACCACTACCTGTACATCGCAGAGAACACCACGAACCCCGCAGAGGAGACCAAGGCGCTCGCCAGGGTCGGATGGATGGCGTACATCACCGAGCAGGCCGAGCCGGCCGACGAGTATTTCGCCCGGGCGCTTGCCATCGACCCGACCAACTCCGAAGCGATCTTGTTCCGGGCCTTCAACACCATGTACGGGCTCGACGATCCTGCCGGCGCGATTCCACAGTTCGAGGTGGCGCTGGCGCTGCCGAACATCTCGGACAACGTGGTGTCTCAGATCGAGGCATCACTGGAGGAGGCGCGGACGGCGGCACCATGACCGACATCGGCCCCGAGCCCGTCACCGAAACGCCCCGACAGCCCGGGCGGCGCCCGGTCATCGCCATCGCCGCCATCGTCCTGGGAGCGGCGGTGCTGGCCTGGGTCTTCGGAGGTCGATTCGGGCAGGATCCCCGGCTGGTCGATTCGCCGCTGATCGGCCAGCCGTTCCCGGATCTCACCCTCGACTACCTCGAAAAGGACGGTTCCCTCACCTTCTCCGACCTCAAGGGCAAGGTCCTGGTCGTGAACTTCTGGGCCTCCTGGTGCATTCCCTGCCGGATCGAGCATCCGGCGCTCACCGGGGCGTCCAGGATCTACGGAGACCGCGGCGTGGAGTTCATCGGGATCGTGTATCAGGACTCGAAGAGCCAGGCCATCGAGTTTCTCGACGAGTTGGGCCGGGGGGGCGAGCACTACCAATACGTGGTCGACCCTGATTCCCGGGCCACCGTCGAGTTGGGAGTGTTCGGCGTTCCCGAGACCTACTTCGTCGACGCCGAAGGCATCATCCGCGGCAAGGTCCAGGGCGAGGTGAACCCCGTACTGCTGGTGCGGGCGATCGAAGACGTGCTCGCCGGACGCACGCCCGAACTCTGAGAAGTCTCCCCCAAATGGGCTCGCATCCGACATAGTGTCGGATTACGCTGAATTCCGGTCGAAACCGTGTGATTTAGGGCCGAACGGCCCGTGAACCCACGGCTGAGAACGGGGACTATGTCCCCAATTGCACTAGGTGGTTCGACTCGGAGGTCGAGATGGGCGCGAAAGCCTTGTTCAAGTTTCTGTTTCTCACAGGCATGGCGCTCGCCTTGGCGGCGTGTGCCGGAGAGGCGGGCCCCGAAGGCCCTGCCGGCCCCGTCGGCCCTGCCGGCCCCCAGGGTCCTGCCGGCGCCGCCGGGAATGCGGCCGAGCTCGACGTCTCCCAACTGTCGTGCACCGAGTGCCACAACGACACCACCATCATCTGGTCCAAGGAGGCCCAGTTCCGCGAGGCGTCGGTTCACGGCACCGGTCAGGCTTTCATCCGGGGTGAGAGCACCAACTGCGCCGGTTGCCACGGGCACGAGGGCGCCAAGGCCCGCATCAGCGCCGGCCTGCCGCCGCACGACGAATCAGTGGCGGGTATCACCAACGTCTCGCCGTACGACTGTCGGACCTGTCACCAGATCCACACGTCGTACACCGGCAACGACTGGGCACTGACCGGTGACGCCCAGCCGGTGCAGCTGGAGTACTCCCCGGGTACGTACGACGGAGGCGACGGAAACCTCTGCTCCAACTGCCACCAGAGCCGGAACGAGTTCCCGGTGCTCACACTCGCCGACGGAGCCGAGTACGAGGTGACATCGAATCGGTTCGGCCCGCACTACGGCATCGAGGCGCAGATGATGCTCGGCGAGGGTGCGTTCTTCGTCGACGATGACTCGAGCCCGCACTACGAGAACGTCACAGACACCTGCGTGGGCTGCCACATGGGTGAAGAGCGCAACCACACCTACGAGGCCGAAGTGGAACGCTGCCAGGCCTGCCACTCCGATGCCGAGAACTTCGACATCGACGGCACCCAGACCGAAGTCATGGAGCTGTTGGAGGAGCTGAAGGCGCTGCTGATCGACGCCGGGATCGTCGACCTCGAGCTCGATCCGGAGGGGGCCCGCACCGTCACCGGCTTCTTCCCCGAGGAAGTGGTGGCTGCGAGGTGGAACTACATGATGGTCTACGTCGACCACAGCTTCGGCGTCCACAACCCCAGCTACATCAAGGGGATGCTCGAGGCCTCAATCGCAGCGCTCAGCGACTGAGCCACGACACCGACCTCCTGAGACAGAGAGCTCCCGGCCATCCGGCCGGGAGCTCTCCCTTTTGGCATCGAGACACATCCGGAGTGGATCGAGACGAGCTGTGTAGGTTGGAGCCTTGATGTCGACTCGTTCCCGACGATCGAACACCGACGCCATCGCAGCAGTGCTGGGGGCCCTCACCTTCGTGCTCGGCGCCCAGTCGATGCGGGTTCTGTTTGCCTCGATCACCTGGTACCTCCGCGACACCCTCGGGGTGGCGACCCTGGACCTGATTCCGGTCGCCCTCGCCCCGTTCCTCGCAGGAGCCCTCCTGCCCGTGCTCGCCCGCATCGTCGGTGTGCGCTCGGCGATGTGGACCGGTCTCGCCGTCCTCGGCGCAGCCAGAATCGCCAATCAGGCGATCGACCGGGCCGACGCCGACTTCTGGACCGCTGCCGTCGCCACCGCCGCCTTCGTCGGTCTCCTGCCGCTGCTGCTGGCCCTGGGAAGACACGCCCTGGTTGGCGGGGTGCTGCTCGGGCTGACCGTCGACACGGCGATCCGTGGACTCGGAAACAGCCTCGACCTCGCCTACCAGCCGGGGATCGGCCCGCTTCTCGTGGTCAGTGCCGTCGTGACGGCGGCGCTGTATTGCCTCTCCCAGATCGGACACCTGGGGCGAAGTGGCGTCGGATGGGGACGGGGGGCGTTGCTGCTCGGGCTGGGGCCCTACCTCTTCGCCCAGTTCCTGGTCCTTCAGGCACAGGGTTGGACCTCGGCGGCCGGAGCCGTCTCCGCCACCCATGCCCTGGTGCGGATCTCCCTGCTCAACGTGATCGCCGTGTGGACGGCGCTGCGGTTCGGTCGAGCCCGGCGGGTTCAGGCCGCCTCGGCGGTGGTCGTCGGCCTGGCCGTCGTTGCGGCGGAGGCGTCACCGGTCCTGTTCAACACCGCCTCCGTCGTGGCGGTGGTGGCGGCCGGACCGCTGTTGATGGCGTTCGTCCCCGATCCGGGCCGGGGTCGGATCGGCGCATCGTCCGTCTATCTGGTCGGCGCGTCGGTCCTCTTCCTTGTGATCGGGCTCGCCTACTACCTGCCGATGGATCTGGACCTCGGCTTCACCCAGGCCCAGGCCCGCATCGCCGCCGCTGCGGCCCTGGGAATCGTCGGACTGCTGGGCGCGGCCGGCGGCGCATCCGCCACGGAGGGGGTGAACCGCCCGATGCCGGTCCTGGCCGCCGTGACTCTGGTGTTGCCGCTGGTGGGGACGACGGCGGCCCTTCGGCCCGACCTGGTCGGCCCTTCGGATCCCCCGGGCACGGTCAGGGTCATGACCTACAACCTCCACTCCGCCTTCGACACGTCCGGCCGGATGGACGTCGAGGCGATCGCCCGGGTCATCGAAGACTCCGGTGCCTCCGTCGTCGGGCTCCAGGAAGTGTCGCGGGGCCGCCTGCTCAATGCGGGCACGGACCTGGTGGCACTGCTCGCACAGCGGCTCGGATTCGAATACACCGCATTCTTCGGCACCACCGACCCGGCCTGGGGCAATGCCATCCTCAGCCGGTACCCGCTCGGCGAGGTCGAGCGCACGCTGCTCCCGCTGGCGGGGACTCCGCTCCGGCGAGGCTATCTGGCCGCTCCTGTTCAGATCGGCGACGACGAGGTTCTGTTCGTCTCCACCCACCTCCAGCACGTCAACGACCCCGACGCCCACGACGACGATCCGGAAGCCGACCTTCTCCCGGTGCATCGCGCCCAGCTCGGAGTGATTCTCGCCGAGTGGAATGGGCGGTCTCCGGCCGTGTTGGTCGGTGACTTCAACGCCCGGCCCGGATGGGCCCAGATGCAAGAGGTGCTGGCCGCCGGCTGGGTCGACTCGTGGGCCGAAGCCGGCCGGGGAGACGGCTTCACCGCCAACGCCGCCAACCCCCGCTACCGGATCGACTGGATCCTGCACACTCCCGACGTATCGGCGGTCGACGCCGGGGTGTTCCAATCCCAGGCGTCCGACCATTTCGCCGTGATCGCCGATCTGCAGCTGCCCGGCTGACTCCTTGCGCCCCGACGGCGAACCGGGGTCAGACGACCTTTGACCCTTCCTTCACAAGCTCGGGTTCCGTACGGTGAACACAGCGACCTGGGAGGGGTGGCGCATGCAACAGCGGCGGTCACATGTGGTCATCGGCGCCGTGCTCATCCAGTTGTGCCTCGGCGCCATCTACGCCTGGTCGGTCTTCACCCCGGCATTGCAGGACGCCGGGTGGTCGAAGACCCAGACCCAGATCGTGTTCTCGATCGGGCTCGCCAGCTTCGCCCTGGTGATGGTCATGGCAGGCAGGAAACTCAAGACCTGGGGGCCGCGCCCCCTGGCGATCGCCGGTGGACTCACCCTCGGCGCCGGCTACCTCATCGCCGGGCTGTCCGGCGGGACCGGGTTCTGGTTGGTGCTCCTCGGCGTCGGATTGGTGGGCGGAGCCGGAATCGGCCTGGCGTACGTCGTCCCGATCGCAGTGGGCATGCGGTGGTTCCCCGATCACAAGGGATTCATCACCGGCGCGGCGGTGGCCGGGTTCGGCTTCGGCGCGCTCGGCTGGGTCAAACTGGCAGGCGAATGGGGCAACCTGATCGCCGACCGAGGACTCGGCACCACGTTCGCGATCTTCGGGATCGCCTTCGCCGCCCTGGTGCTGGCCGGGAGCCTCGCCATGCGCATGCCCCCCGAAGGCTGGCTGCCGGCCGGGTTCTCTCCCGCGGTTTCCGCTGCCGCCGGATCGGGTCGAGAGAACTTCCAGCCCCGGCAGATGCTGCGCACCCCTCAATTCCACCTGGTCTCGATCACCTTCGCCGTGAGCGCCGGTGCCGGGTTGATGGCGATCGGACTGATGAAGCTCTATCCGATCGAGGCCCTCACCGCCAACGGGATCGACGAGGTCACTGCCAGCGCGTATGCGGGTACCGCAATGGCGGTGTTCTTCAGCCTGGCGAACGGCGTCGGGAGGCTCGTGTGGGGCACGCTGAGCGACGCTATCGGGCGCAAGCGCTCGGTAGTGCTCATGGTGGGAAGCCAGGCGCTGTTCCTGTTCGCCTTCACGGCGATGGCCGGAAGCCGCTGGTTGCTCTACCTGGGGGCAGCGCTGATCGGGTTCAACTTCGGTGGCAACTTCGCCCTCTTCCCTGCCCTCACCGCTGACGAGTTCGGCGACACCGCGGTCGGACGCAACTATCCGTGGGTGTTCCTGTCCTACGGAGCGGGGGGCATCGTCTTTCCCATCCTGGGGGGCTGGATGGGGGATCTGGGCAACTTCCCCCTGGCCTTCTCGATTTGCGCCGTCGCCTGCCTGATCGGGGCCATCGCCGCCGCGCTGGTCTATCCGCCCCACCTCGACGAGGTGGAGGAACCCTTCACGGTGGAACACTTTCTCCACAGCGCCCACCTCTTCGACCACGAAGAAGTCGCGACCGGCTGACCTCGGGCAGCGTCGAGGGCGCCCCGCAGGCTTTTTGGGGTCCTCTTTCGCATTTCCGTCATCCGGGAGCCTGCCTCGTCTCGTACACACCGAGACAGACGCTCTAGAGGAGGCAATCCCATGCGAACGCTGACGGCGATCTTCGCCGCTGCCCTGTTGACACTGGCGGCCCTGCCCGCCATGGCGCAGGAAGAGGCCCGAATCCACCTGCTGCACGGAATCCCCGACACCAATGTGGACGTGGAAGTCGGTGGCGCCAACGTATTCGAGAACTTCGCGTTCGGCGAAACCCAGGACCTGTCGGCGCTGGCCGGCGAGACTCTGGTCGGCCTGAAGGTGAAGCTGGCGGGAACCGACACCGTCGCCATCGACGCCGGTGACACGGCGCTCCCGGCTTCGGGGAACTACACGATCATCGCCCACCTCGACGCAGACGGCACCCCGACGCTCGGGGTCTTCGCCAACGACACCTCGGCGATCGCGGCGGGCGAGGGCCGGATCGTGGTTCGCCACGCCGCCGCCGCTCCCGCCGTCGACATCAAGGCGAACGGAGCCGTGGCCTTCGCCAACGTACCCAACGGCGCCGAAGGCCAGCTCGACCTGGCCCCTGGCATCCTCACCGCCGAGGTCGTCCCCGCCGGAGCCGACGCGCCCGTGGTGATCGGGCCGGCCGATCTGACCGTCGCCGAAGGCGCATCGCTGATCGTGTATGCGGTCGGCTCGCTGGACGCCGGCTCCCTCACGGTCCTCACCGAATCGATCGTCGGCCTGGGGACGGCACCTGCGGCGGTCAACACCGGCGACAGCCCCGTGGGGGCGGACATGCGGCTCGTCGTCGCAGCCGGGCTGGGCGCAGCACTCATGGCTGCGTTCGCCGGTCGCCGGCGTACCGCAATCGACAGGCGCGCCTGATCGACCCCTCGGTTCAGGGGCGGGGCTCAGCCCCGCCCCTGAACTTCCACCCATGCACAGACTCGTCGCCCTGCTCGTCACAGGATTCATCCTGCTCCCGGCCTGTGCGCTCGGATCGAGCGATCAGGCCGCCGGGTCAGCTCCGACATCCACCACGGCCCAACCGGTTCCGGAGGCTGCGACCAGCACCACCAGGCCACCTGCACCCCGCACCGAGCTTTCTCCGCTGGCAGCGCGCATCGTCCCGCTCGGATCCGCCATCTACGACCCGGCCACTGCGAATCCGGAGCGCCCTCCACGCCCCACAGTGCTGTCGATCCCCGCCATCGGCGTCTCGGAGGTCTCGATCGTGGATGTGGGGGTACTCGACAACGGAGAGATGGAGATTCCCGGCCGCACCGAGGTGGGGTGGTATCGATACGGTCCCCGGCCCGGTGAGCCCGGCTCGGCGGTGCTCGCCGCCCACATCGCGTTCGATGGAAGGGCGGGGGTGTTTCGGCGGCTGGCGGCCATCGAACCCGGCGCCACCGTGACGGTCGGCTTCGAGGACGGCTCGACCGGTATCTACCGCGTGTTCGAAACGGCTCAGTACCCGAAAGACCAACTACCCAACGAGCGGGTCTTCTCTCGGGAAGGGGATCCCGTCCTGACCCTCATCACCTGCGGTGGCGACTTCAACCGCTCGCTCCGGTCGTACGCCGACAACGTGGTGGCATACGCCATCCCTCTGTCATCCTTCGACTGACGGACCCTGGCGGCCACCCCACACCACGCCTACCGCATCGTCGGCCAGAGCCTGTCCGGCCTCTTCGTAGAGGTTCCTGGCCACGTCGACACCGGCCTTCTGCAGTTCCTCGACCTGGTCGGGGTAGGTGGCGATGGCGGCGAGCTTCGCCTCGGGGAGGAACTCCCGCACCCTGCGAACCAGTTCGAGGTTGGCCGCGTGACTGTTCATGGCGGCGACGACCAGTTCCACCTCCGGATGGAACCGGACCCGCTCCCAGAAGTCCCGGTCCAGCGCATCCCCCCGGATCACCGATCTCCGCTCTCGTTCGTGCCGTTCGACGGTCTCCGACCCGCGATCGACACCCACCACCACCCTTCCGCGGCGTTCCACCATCTCGTCATAGGCTCCTGTCCCCACCCGTCCCATCCCGAAGATCAACACCCGGGCGAACCCGCAGTCCACGACCGCGTCCTCGGGCACCGGGATGCCCCGATCCAGCGCCGAAAGCCGCCCCGACCATCGCTCGTAGAGACGGAACCGAATCGTGTTCAGCACGGCCGCAGCGACCAGAGACGACGACACCGCCACCGCCAGCACCGATATCCACTCCCGGCCCAGCAGTCCCGATGCGAGAGCCGCCGACACCACGATGAGACCGAACTCGCTGTAGCTGGTGAGCGGGAGCGACGCGTGGAACGCCGTTCTCGACCTGAGGCGGAATCGAGTGAGAAGCCAGCCGAAACCGGCGGTCTTGACCACCACGAGCACCGTGGCGATCAGCCCGATCGCCCACGCCGCCGGGGACGGGGCACCGGCCAGGCCGACGGACAGGAAGAAGCCCACCAACAGCAGATCCTTGAATCCGAGCAGTCGATCGGACAGTTCCCCTGCCCGCGGGTGGGTCGACAACACCAGCCCGGCTGCCAGCGCGCCGAGGTCGGGCTTGAGCCCGACGGCCTCGAACGCCCCTGCCCCGAGTCCCAACGCGAGCGTGAACCCGAGCAGCGCGAGGACCTCGCCGTGCCCGCTCCGGTCCAGCACCCAGCCGAGGAGCGGCCGGAGGAAGAAGAAGACGGCGACCACCGGAACGGCCCAGATCGACGGGAGCCTGCCGTCGGCGAGCAGGAGGAAGACGACGGCCAGCAGATCCTGGACGATCAGCACTCCCACCGCCACCCTCCCCGCCAGCGAGGCCGACTCGTTGGTCTCTTCGAGCGCTTTGACTGCGAACACCGTGCTGGAGAAGGAGAAGGCGAACCCGACGATCGCCGCCGAACCGAGATCGAGGTCCCGGGCGAGCGGGAGCCCGAGCGCTCCGAGTCCGAGGAGGATCGCCCCGAACAGCACCGTCACGCCGGTGGCATGAATGGTGGCCGTCGCCCACACCTGGCGACGGCCGAGGGTCTTCACCTTGAGCTTCAGTCCGATCCCGAACAGGAGCACCAGCACGCCGGCATCGGAGACCGCCTCGATCGCCGGGGAGGACTCGTATCCGAGTGCGTGCAGCACGAACCCGGCCACCAGGTAGCCAACCAGCGGCGGCAGCCCCACCGCCCGGGCGCCGAACCCGAACGCAAAGGCGGCGGCGAGAAGTCCCATGTCCATTGCAGGGGATTATCGCCGGGGACGCCGCAGGTGTCTCCCGGTCTCCGCGTACCCCCGTGGCGCCCGCCGACGAGGGGATGAATCGCTCCCCGCGTGCCCGGACTCGGGATCCGGCCGCCACCGCACCCCGGGGAGCCGAGGGTCGGAGATCGACGGGTTCCGCCCGGTGAATCGATGCTCAGCGGACGAGCCGGGCCAGTTCGGCGAGGACCGGACCCACCTCGTGGCCGATCCCCTCGGAGAGTCGACCGGCGAGGACGGGAACCCGCCAGGCGTTCAGCGCTTCGGAGTCCAGCGCGGTTGCCGACCGATAGGTGCGCAGGTACCGGCGTCGGAACAACGCCAGGAAGCGGACGAGCACAGCGCGTTGGGGGGTGCCGGCCGGAATTCCCGCCGGCGACATCAGCCACAGCGAACGCGCCACGTCCGCCGCCGGCGCGCCTCGCGCCGCGTCGAGCCAGTCGATCACGACCGGGCCCCCGGAGGACACCATGACGTTGCCGGGGTGATAGTCGCCGTGCAACACCGCATCGTCGTCGTCGAGCGCCAGCAGCCTGTCCTTTGCGAACCTGCGGGTTGCCTCGTCGAGCGGGACGGCTGCGTCGATCTTGGCGGCGAGGAGATCCTTCACAGACGGGAGCCGGGCGGTTCGCCTCCCGTGCATCTCTGCGTGGAGCCGGGCCAGCAACGAGGCGTGGGCTCGGTAGGCCCACGGGCGGCTCCGCAGAACATCGAGCATCACCTGCCCGTCGATCCGGTCGAAGAGGTAGCCGACGCGACCGCCCAGGGCGTGAGCCCCGTGCGTGCCGGGGGCCTTCACGCCGGCATCGTGGGCGGCCTGGGTCTTGCGGGCCTCGATCTCGAGCGAACGGCTGTCGAAGCCGGGCAGCAGGACCTTGACGACCATCCGCTCCCCGACCGGATACACCTCGGCGGTTCGGCCCACCCCGATCGGCTGATCATCGCTCACATCCGAACGATATCCCGGCCCGTCGGGCCGGGCGCAGTTTGTGCCACCCGTTCGGGCACGGATCAGCCGGTGCCGGTGATGACGGAACGAATCTGAACCACGTCGTAGGAGATGGCGGCGGTGTCGGTGAACGTGTTCGACATCGGGACGGGGAGAGACCAGGTCGACCCGCCGTCTGAGGACCAGCGGAACTCACCCTGCCACACGGCCGAGAAGACGAAGGGGAACCCGTCGGCGTAGCCTGCCTGACCCGAGCTGACCTCGTAGACGTGCATGGCGGCCGGATCGTTGTGCGAGCCGGAGGCTTCGACGGCCGACGCGTAGGTGTCGGCGCGCACCCCGGTCATCGTGCCGTCACCGAAGTCCCATACGAAGCGGCCGATCCACGCCCGGGCCTCGAGCACCCAGGCGGCGCCCGTTGAGGGATCGACCCAGTCGATCCGGAACGGCTCCACCTGGACCTGGCCCGAATACCACACCCATGTCTCGAGCCCGGCCAGCCCCCTGACGACCGGATCACGCTCCAACTCGACCGGGGACATGCGTCGCCGCGCCTCCGCCCACACATCGTCGGTGACCGACACGGAGACGCACTGGGTTCGGTAGACGTACCCGTCGGCGGCGAACACGGCCCCAGGCGGCCCTCCCGGAACGGGGTCGCCCGGCCCGGGGGTCGGCGTGAAGTGGCTCTGATGGACGTACGCACCCTCCAGGGGACCGGCGGTCCACACCAGCCGCTGCAGATAGGCAGGCCGGGGGCTCCCGTCCGAACACGCCGAGCCGACGGGTTCGATCGGGCCCCACCACATCGGCTCGGGGACCTCCTGGCCCCCTCCCCCTCCCCCGGGCCCCCCTCCACGACAGGCCGGATGATCGGGATCGAACTCGCAGACTCCGGGAGCCGGCGTGTCGCTCTGTGCGAACGCGCCATGAGGCACCAGGAGGACGATCGCTAGTCCCCAAACGACGACACGCGCCATCCCGCCCCTCCCTCTTCCAGGACCAGCGCCCACTCCCGTAGATCCCAGCCACTGGATTCCGCCAGCACTCCTCCGTCCTCGCCGATGATCACCATGTGCCCCGGATCCGCCCGGCTCTGCACTGCCACTGCGACCCGGCCGACCCCCATCTCGGTGTCAGGATCGGGGCAGCACGAGAACGCGACAAGCTCTCCCAGCAGGTTCTCCTGCACCGTCCTCGCGCCACGGTCGACCAGCGTGCGCATCGAGTTCTCGATGTCCTCGTACGCACGGCTGCCTGGTTGGAGTACCAGCCCCAGGGCCGCCTCGTCGGTCGTCGGGTGGGCGTAGAGCCACACCAGGTATCGATCGATGTCGTCCCACACCCGTATCAGTTCCTCGAAGGTCTCGGCCTCGAGATCGACCGCCGGCGGGAGCGCATCGGGGTGGGTGAGGCCGGCGATCCCGGTCGGTGCGCCCGCGGGCGGCAGCGGCGGGCGGGTGGTGGTGGCGGCAGGGACCGTGGTCGTGACCGTTGATGTGGGCGTGGTCGTGGATGCGGACGGGGCGGGGCCGAGCGACTGGGCGGGGGCAACCGAACACGCCGCCGCCAGCATCGCCCCCAGCACGATCACCCCACTCCGCATTTCCCACACCTCGGAACTGCGACAACCGTATCCCATCTCCCGCCACTCGGGAAGGGGATCTGCCGTCGGACCAACCCCCGGTCCGCCTCGGGGAAGCCTGCGGGGATTCCCCGATAGCCGGCGGGACCGCAGGCACATAGGTTGGTGCCATGATCACGTTCATTCTCTGGCTGCTGCTGGCGGCCGTGTCACTGCCGCTGGCGATCCTGGCCCTGGTGCTGTACCCGCTCGTGTGGCTGGTGCTGCTGCCGTTCCGGCTCATCGGCGTCTCGGTGTCCGCCGTGTTCGAACTGGCGGGCGCCATCATCCGGCTCCCGGCCCGTCTGCTGGGCGTAGCGCGAGCCGGGAGGGCATAGCCCGATCCCACCACGAAGCGACCTCCGGCCCTGGTGCCGGTTCCGGCTGTGCGGTCGCGTCGACCTGACAGGAGAGGAGCAGCACGTGACCGTCTCGACCCCCACCCCCACCCGCACCCCCACCACACCCCGCAGCCGGATCGGCCGCCAGGCCCGTCAATTCGGCTACCTGGTGGCCGCTGCGATCAATGCGGTCATGCTGTACGTGGCCAACCGTCTGCTCGAGTGGGAGTGGCCGTCGTTTCTGACACAGGACTTCGACCAGGTCCTTCCCATCGTTCAGGCGTCGCTGATCGCCGGAGTCGTGATCAACCTCGCCTATGTCGGGTTCGATGCGCCCTGGTTCAAGTCGATCGGCCAGATCGTGATCTCGGCCATCGGACTGGCGGTGGCGGTCCGGATGTTCACGGTGTTCCCGTTCGACTTCTCCCGCTACGACTTCGCCTGGGACACCGTCGCCCGCGCGGTGATCGTGGTGGCAATCATCGGCAGTGCGCTCGGCATCGTGGTCGAGACACTCAAGCTCTTCCGCACCGGCCTCCGCACCATGGTCGAATAGCGCACCTCCCCCCCCAACCCCCAACCCTGGGCTCGGGTCCACACCCAGTGTGGATCGGCGCGCGAAGTTCGACCGGGAGCCGACACCGCGACGTCCGTCAGTGGGGACCGGCTTCTCCCTCGTCTGGATGATTCGACGCGGCGATGATCTCCGACCAGCGGGCCCGATCGGCGCGGGCGGTGTCCACGTCGACCCGGGCGAGCAGCAGGCCGCCCACCACGAAGAAGACGATGACCGTCGATATCCCGCTTCGGCCCGAGCCTGTCACCCCGGAGATGATCCCGAACAGGAGCGGCCCCCAGATCGCCGAGAACTTGGAGAACACCGTGAAGAAGCCGAAGAACTCGGCGGATGCCTCCTCGGGGATCATCGAACCGTAGAGGCTCCGCGACAGCGAGCTCACCCCTCCCAGCACCACTCCCACCCCCACTGTGGCGGCGAGGAACGGCGCCACCTCCCCGGCGGGAAGGAACGAGGCGATCGCCACCACGCCGCTCCACATCACCAGCCCGACCAGGATCCCCCGCTTGGCGCCGATCCGGTCGGCGAGCCACCCGAAGGCCAGCGCTCCGCCGAACGCCACGAACTGAACGATAAGGAACCCTCCCACGATGGTCGGGGTGGACAGACCGAGCGTGTCTGCGGCGAAGGCGCCGCTGATGTTGATCACGGTCTGCACGCCGTCCATGTACACGATGTAGGCGACCACGAACCACAGCAGCTGCGGGAACCGGCGAAGCTTCCGGGTGGTGTCCCAGGTGCGACGGAACCCGATCCCGGCGTAGGCCACGATCGGGTTGCGACCGTTCCAGCCGGAGGGAAGCGGCCTTCCGGTCCCCGCCGCCGGAAGGCGCCTCAGCGACGGCACCGAAAAACCCAGCCACCACAGACCGGCCAGGGCGATCGCCAGTCGGGTTGCAGCGGTCTCGGACAGCCCCGTCACGCCTTCGTCTCCCGAGAGCACGATCAGCAGGAGCGCGACGATGAGGAACACCCCACCCCCGGCGTACCCGTATGCGAAGCCTCTGGCCGACACCCGGTCGATCGTGTCGTCTGTCGTGATCTCGGGGAGGAAGCCGTCGTAGAAGGTGTTGGCGGCGGTGAACCCGATCTGCGACAGGAGGAACAGTGCCAGGAACGCGATGACGGCGCCCTCCGGCACCCACGGCGTTGCCACCGTCATCACTCCTCCCATCACGGCGAAGGACCACAGGAAGCGTCGTTTCGAAGCGGTCCAGTCCGCCACCGCCCCCAGCACCGGCATGGCCAGGAACAGCACGGTGGTCCCGAACGACACCAGGAGCGCCCACAGCGTCTCCCCGGACATGCCGTAGAACCCGTCCTCGGGGACGATCACGCCGGTGAAGAAGGGGGCGACGATCGCACCGGCGGCCACGGCGTAGGCCGAGTTGGCCCAGTCGTAGAGCGCCCATCCGAACACGGTGCGCCGATCGTTGCGAGTCTGGGTCACCGCTCTCCCCGGGTCACGGCGACCAGGCCTCGACCCGTCGACCAAGGGTGGCGAGCGGGACCACGCCCTGGCCGAGCACCACGTCATGGAACCCGGCCAGGTCGAACGCCTCACCCAACCGAGCCTCGGCGCCCGCCCGCATTCGCTCGATCTCGAGCCGTCCGATCATGTAGCCAAGCGCCTGGCCGGGGTCACCCAGATACCGGTCGATCTCCCCCACCACCTGTCCGCGCGACATCGGGGAGTTGTCGAGCATGTAGCCGATCGCCTGATCTCTCGTCCAGCCCAGGGCGTGCATGCCGGTGTCCACGACCAGCCTGCATGCGCGCATCGAGTCGGCCGACAGCATCCCGAGCCGGTCGAGATCGGTCGAGTAGAGGCCCATCTCCTCGGCCAGCCGCTCGGTGTAGAGCCCCCAACCCTCGCTGAACCCGGCGATGTACAGACGCTGATGTATCGGGTGGAGGTCGAGCTCCTGGGCGAGCGCGATCTGAAGATGGTGGCCGGGGATCGACTCGTGGTAGGTGACCGCCTCGAGCTGGAAGGTGCCCCACACCGACGGGTCGGCGGTGTTGAAGAAGAACGTCCCCGGCTTGGAGCCGTCTTCGGCAGGAGCCGAGTAGAAGGCCAGGGGACCCTGTTCGATGCCGGTGGCAACGCAGCCCGCCCGAGGCGTCTTCCCGAACCAGCGTGGCGCCTCGGCGGCGGCCCGGGCGAGAGCCCGCTCGGCATCTGCCACCAGGTCTTCTGTGGCCCGGTAGTGGACGCCGGGGTCGTCCCTCAGACGGCGGAACATCTCTCCCACGTCGTCGAGGCCGAGGGCGCGTCCGCCGATCTCCCTGTACTCCTCTTCCAGCCGGGCAACCTGCTCCAGTCCGATCTCGTGAACCTGTCTGGCGGTGAGGTCGACGCCGGTGTGAGCCCACACCAGCCGTTCGTACGCCTCATCACCGCCGTCGAAGTGACAGATCCCCGGCCGGTCGTCGGGCCGGGCAGCGGCGAGGACCACGTCGGCGAGAGTGGACCGAAAGCGGGCGAGTGACGGCCGGACCGAACGCGACACCCGTTCGGCCAGCTCCGCTCGCCATCGGTCGCGCCCGGCATCGTCGAGTTCCCTGGGAGCAGGCTGGCTCGAGAAGGGGTCGGACCCCGCGTCACGCCCGAGATGCCGGTCGATCTGGGCGATCACGCCCCTCACCGCAGTCTCGATCGGAGTGAGATCGATCTCCGCGTTGCGCCGAAGGCGGTCTTCCAGGCCGGCGAGCATCCCGTCGAGTCGCTCGAGCTTCACGAGGTATCCCTCGCCGTGCTCAGCGGTGACCAGCGGGTAGCGGGGAAGAAACGTGGCGAGTAGCGAGTACAGACCCACTGCGTGGTTGACCATCGTGATGTCGGCCTCCCACTCCACCGCCTCGGCCTCCGACCTGGCGGTGAAGGCCACCGTGTCGAGCGTCGCCGCCGTCGAGGCATCGACCGGTGTCATCGCCTCGGCTCGCCGGGCGAATTCGACCAGGCGGCGGCGGCGGTCGGCGACCCCTTCGACGGAGAAGTCTGCGACCTCGGCCACGGTGTCGACGTCGCCCTTCCACAGTGCCCGGAGCTGATCGGTGTGCTGAACGTACTGCCAGTACTCGTCTGCCAGATCGAGAGCGTCGCCCATCCCCGCACGGTACTGGCCTCGCTCCGGGGGATGTCCGCTTCGCCTCCGGGCCGCCGCCGCCCGGGGGCATCCGTCGTGGACGCAATGGCCCTCAGGGGTGCGGCCCGGATGACCACCATCAATTAGCGCTAAACGGACCTCCTGCGCTACACTTGTCCCCCACTCACCGATATGGAGCGAACCATGGCGAATCAGGATCGCCTCAGGCTGTACAACCTGGTGATGGGCCTCTTCCACGCCGCCCAAGGCGTGGCCGTGGTGCTCCTCGCCAACCAGTTCACGCTGCCCGTAACCGCCACCTACCTCGAGGGTCCTCCCGGGACGCCGGCCACCGAGTCGGTCACCCTCTTCGATCTGAGCGTCGCCTGGGGCGTGGCACTGTTCCTGTTCCTGTCCGCCCTCTTCCACTGGATCATCATCAGCCCCACCTTCTACAACCGCTATCGGGCCGGGCTGGAGGCGCACCGCAACCACTTCCGCTGGGTGGAGTACTCGCTGTCGGCCTCTGTGATGATCGTGCTGATCGCAATGCTCACCGGCATCTCCGACGCCGCCGCATTGATCGCCCTCTTCGGAGTGAACGCATCCATGATCTTCTTCGGAGCCGTTCAGGAGAAGTACGAGGAGCCGGGCGGATCGCTGATGCCCTTCTGGCTGGGATGCGTCGCCGGCATCGTCCCGTGGCTCGGAATCGCCGTGTACCTCTTCTCGCCCGGGTCGGGCGCAGAACCGCCGGGATTCGTCTACGGAATCTTCTTCTCGCTGTTCGTGTTCTTCAACACCTTCGCCCTCAACCAGTGGCTTCAGTACCGGAAGGTCGGGAAGTGGGCCGACTACCTCTACGGAGAGAGGGCATACGTGCTCCTCAGCCTGGTGGCCAAGTCGGCGCTCGCATGGCAGGTGTTCGGGGGGACGCTGGCCGTCTGACGCCCGGGCCGCCCGCTGCTCTTGGAGGCCGGCGCGCCTAGTGTCCCCGGCATGCTCGTCGGGGTGGTGGCAAATCCTTCGTCCTCCAAGGACATCCGCCGGTTGACCGGTCTCGCCCGCGTCATCGACATCGAGGAGAAGGCCAACCTCGTCGCCCGGCTGCTGGTTGGCCTGGCGACCGACGATCGCATCACGGTGTCGATGTTGGACGATCGGGCGGGACTCGCACGGCGCGCCGTCACCCTCGCCGGGCCGGCCGGCCCACCCGTCGACTATCTGGACCTCGAACCGTCCGGCACGGAGGCGGACACCCGCCGCGCCGCACAGGAATTCGCCGGCCAGGGGGCCAAAGCGCTGGTCACGGTCGGCGGAGACGGCACGGTGCGGGCTGCCGCCGAAGGCTGGCCGCGCGCTCCGCTCGTTCCGATCGCCGCCGGCACGAACAACGCCTTCGCCCTCACCGATGAGCCCACGGTCATCGGCGTCGCCACGGCGATGGCCGTGACCCGACAGGCCAAGAGTGCCTTCGCCCCCACCACCGCCATCGAGGTGGACACATCCGAAGGACGCGCCCTGGCCGTGATCGACGCGGTGGTGGTCCGCGACCGGTGGGTCGGAGCGGGAGCGATCTGGCAGACCGACCAGCTGGTCGAGGGGTTCGTCACGTCGTCGAGGAGGACCGCGGTCGGGATCGCCTCGGTCAGCGCCGCCCTGGGGCCGCTCGCCCCGGCCCATGCCCGCCATATCGAGTTCGGAGGCCCTCGAACCGTGAGAGCGGTGTTCGGGCCGGGAGTGGTGACCGACGTCCCCGTGAGCGGGCACGCCGACCTCCCCATGGGCTCGGAGATCGCGATGCATCAGGAGGCGGGGCTGGTGGCGCTCGACGGGGAACGACGCCTCCCGGTGAGAGGTGGGACCGTGCGGGTGGTGGAAGGGCCCAGGGTGCTCGACGTGGCGCACGCCTGGGACTTGTCCTGACGCGGCGTCGTCCGCAGGTGTATGTTCGGAGGTCAGACGGTCGGCGTGCCGGCAGCTGGGCTGGCACCCAGAGAGAGGAGGCCGATCAGTGGACATACCCAAGGATCACCTGGTCGACATGTACGAGACCATGGTGAAGATCCGGCGTTTCGAGGAGCGGATCCGGGAGTTGTACTTCGCGGACAAACTGCCCGCCTTCGACATCGCCGGCGGGCTGATCCCGGGCGAGATGCACCTGGCGGCCGGCCAGGAACCCGTCGCGGTCGGAATGCGTGCGCACCTGAGGCATGGGGATGCGATCACCGCCACCCACCGCCCCCACCACGTCGCCATCGCCCAGGGCGTCGACCTGAAGAAGATGACCGCCGAGATCTTCGGGAGAGAGACCGGGCTCGGACGGGGCAAGGGCGGCCACATGCACCTGTTCTCCGTCGAACCCAACTTCGGATGCTCGGGGATCATCGGCGAGGGCATGCCGGTTGCGGTGGGAGCCGCGATGGCGTTCCGCCACCGCAAGACCAACAACGTGGCGCTGTCGTTCTTCGGTGAGGGGGCGGCAAATCAGGGCGCCTTCCACGAGTCGATCAACCTGGCAGCACTGTGGAAGCTTCCGGTGGTGTTCATCTGCGAGGACAACGCCTACGCCATCTCCGTCCCCAAAAGCGCGTCCACCGCCATCCCGGACAACAGCGACAGGGCGTCCGCATACGGGATACCCGGTGTGCTGGTCGCCGAGAACGACCCGGTCGCCGTGTACGAGGTGATGGGCGAGGCGATCGGGCGGGCCCGCAGGGGCGACGGCCCCAGCCTGATCGAGGTGAAGACCGACCGGCTGTGGGGCCACTTCGAGGGCGACGCAGACGGCTACCGGAGAGAGGAATTCAAGGCGGAGATGCACGCCCGCGACCCACTCACCACCTACGGTGATCGCCTGCTGGCACAAGGGATCCTGACCGAGTCCGATGTCGCCTCGATCCAGACCAGGATGTATCAGGAGGTGGAAGAGGCGATCGACTTCGCCATGAACAGCCCCTACCCGGCGCCGGAATCGGCCATGGAGGACGTGTTTGCAGCGAGGACGGTGACCGCATGACGACCACAGATCGCAAGCTCACCACGCAGAAGGCGATCGCCGAGGCCATCGCTGTCGAGATGGAGGCGGACGACTCGGTGTTCGTCATGGGCGAGGACGTCGGCGTCTACGGCGGGATCTTCGGCGCGACCGAAGGCCTGCTGACCCGCTTTGGGCCAGACCGGATCATCGACACGCCGATCTCGGAGACCGGGTTCATCGGCGCGGCAATCGGGGCAGCCACCAACGGCATGCGGCCGATCGTCGAGCTGATGTTCGTCGACTTCTTCGGCGTCTGCTTTGACCAGATCTACAACAACATGGCGAAGATCCACTACTTCAGCGGAGGCAACATCAAGGTGCCTCTGGTGCTGACCACTGCGGTCGGTGGTGGATACTCAGATGCCGGCCAGCACTCCCAGACACTGTGGGGAACGTTCGCCCACGTCCCGGGGCTCAAGGTGGTCGTGCCCTCCAACCCGTACGACGCCAAGGGTTTGATGATCGCGGCGATCCGCGACGACAACCCGGTCGTGTACATGTTCCACAAGGGCGTGCTCGGGCTGGGCTGGATGACCAACAACCCGCGAGCGATCGGCAATGTGCCCGAGGGGTCGTACGAGGTCCCGATCGGCAAGGCGGCGATCGCCCGGGAAGGCGAGGATCTCACCATCGTGACGTTGGGTCTGTCGGTGCACCGGACGCTCGATGCGGCCGACCAGTTGAGCGATCAGGGGATCTCCGCCGAGGTCATCGATCTGCGGTCGCTGGTTCCGCTCGATCGCGAGGCGGTCGTCGAGAGCGTGAAGAAGACTCACCGGCTGCTGGTGGTCGACGAGGACTACCAGAGCTTCGGGCTGACCGGAGAGATCATCACGACGGCCATCGAAGGAGCATTCGACTATCTGGACGCTCCGCCGCAGCGCCTGGCGACGCCCGACATCCCGATTCCGTACAGCCGGCCGCTCGAGCAGTGGACGCTGCCGTCGGTGGAGCGGATCGTCGAGGCGGCATCGGCGATGACCCGAGCCTCGGCGTGATGTGACATGCCGGTGAACGTCCTCATGCCGGTCATCACCCACGAGGGTGAGGACGCGGTGGTCACCGCTTGGTTCGTCGACGAAGGCGGATCGTGCACCGAAGGCCAGCTGCTCGCCGAGGTGCAGGCCGAGAAGGTCTCAGACGAGGTGACCGCCCCCGGCACAGGACTGGTGGTGGACCGGGTCGCGATCAACGACCCGGTCCACCAGGGCAGCCCCATCTGCCGGATCGTCGAAAAAGCCGGGCAGTCTCCCC
>DATCZS010000171.1:0-29295 GCA_036525795.1 Acidimicrobiia bacterium
GACCGAGGTCGTAGGCGAGATCGCACCCGACCACTCCGCCCGGCGCACCGGCGTGCTCACCGGACCCAACCTCGCCGGGGAGATCGTGACCGGGGCGCCGGCAGCATCCGTGGTGGCGATGCAGGACGAGACGGCTGCCACCGACATCCAGCAGGTGTTCATGGATCCGACCTTTCGCGTGTACCGCAACCAGGACGTGGTCGGTTGCGAGCTTGCCGGCGCTCTGAAGAACGTCATGGCCATCGCCGCCGGAATGGCCAAGGGACTCGGCTTCGGGCACAACACGCTCGCCGCGCTGATCACCAGGGCGCTGGCAGAGCTCACCCGGCTGGGAACGGCCCTCGGCGGCAGTCCCGAGACCTTTGCCGGGCTGGCGGGGATGGGCGACCTGATCGCCACCTGTCAGTCGGACGCCAGCCGCAACAATCGGGTCGGGATGGCGCTGGCCCAGGGCCGGACGCTCGACCAGGTCATCGAGGAGATGCACATGGTCGCCGAAGGCGTGAAGACGGTCACCCCCGTGCTCGAGCTGGCGGCGACCCAGGGCGTCGACATGCCGATCGCCGCCCAGGTGGCACGGGTGCTCTACGAAGGGGCCCACCCCCGCGAGGCGGTGCTGGCGCTCATGACCCGCGAGGCGAAAGCCGAGTAGCCGTCAGAAGCGAGCGATCAGCACACCCGGTACCCCACGTCCCACGTCCCACGTCCCAATTCGCTAGACGTAGTACCTCGTCACCGTCTGCGCCACGCACACCGGCTTGGTGCCGCCCTCGATCTCGAAGGTGACGTCTGAGATCGACTGGGCGCCGCCCGCAACGTCTTCCACCGAGACCAGGGCGACGCCGGCGCGGAGCTTGGAGCCGACCGGTACCGGGGCCGGGAACCGCACCTTGTTCACCCCGTAGTTCACGGCCATCTCGATGCCCTCCACCTTCAGGATCTGTTGGACGAGCGGCACCACCAGCGACAGCGTCAGATAGCCATGGGCGATCGGGCCGCCGAAGGGCGTCATGGCCGCCCTGTCCGGATCGACATGGATGAACTGGTGATCGTCCGTGGCGTCGGCGAAGGCGTCGACCCTCTCCTGGGTGATCTCCCACCACTCCGAGTAGCCGAGATGGGTTCCCACCGCCCCCTTCAGATCGTCGATCGACGTGAACACTCGAGCAGGCATGCCGCGACGCTAGCGCCCGTCCGGGAGCAAGGCCCCGCCTTCGACGACGGCCCGATGGCGTACGATGCCGCTGCCTTGCTACACCAACCGATGTCCCACGACTTCCCTCCTACCGACCGCAGCCGAGTCCGGCGCGATGATCGAGCCCGCTACGACCGGAAATCCATCCACTCCGTGCTCGACGAGGCAGTCTTCTGCCATGTGGGGATCGTCGACGAAGGGCGGCCGGTGGTCATCCCGATGCTCCATGCCCGCCTCGGCGACCGGCTCCTGCTGCACGGATCTCCGGCCACCCGGCTCTTGCGGCTCCTGAAGACGCGACCGGAGATCTGTGTCACCGCCACGGTGCTCGACGGCCTCGTGCTGGCTCGCTCGGCGTTCCACCACTCGGCCAACTACCGGTCGGTCGTGGTGTTCGGTCGACCCGAACCGGTGACCGATCTCGAGGAACGCCGACAGGCGCTCGATGCGCTCACCGACCGTCTCGTCCCCGGGCGCAGGCGTGAACTCCGCCCGATGACCGAGAAGGAGATCAGGGGTACGGCGATGGTCCGGCTCGACATCACCGAGGCGTCTGGCAAGGTCCGTCACGGACCACCGATCGACGACGAGGAGGACCTCGACTGGCCGGTGTGGGCCGGGGTCCTCCCGGTCACGACGAACTTCGGAGTCCCCGTCCCGGACGCGCACACCCCGCCCGCGACCGACCTCCCCGCCCACATCGAAGAGATGCTTCGACGTGGCTAGCCGGGTCTTTTCGACGTCGACCGGCCGAAACCAGCAGTCGTTCACCGCCACCGACTGGGGGCTGTTCTGGTCGATCGGCCTCGTGTGGGGATCGTCGTTCCTCTTCATCGCCATCGGCCTCGAAGCGTTTCGGCCCGGCCTGATCACCTGGCTGCGGGTCGCCCTGGGCGCCGCCACCCTCTGGGCCTTCCCCCGCGCCCGCCGGCGGGTGGAACGGGAAGACTGGCCGCGCCTCCTCGCCCTCTCCCTCTTCTGGGTGGCGATTCCGTTCACCCTCTTTCCGATCGCCCAGCAGTGGATCAACTCGGCGCTGACCGGCATGCTCAACGGTGCGATGCCGATCTTCGCGGCGGCGATCGGCTCGATCATGCTCCGGCGACTGCCGAGGGGTCCGCAGCTTCTCGGTCTCGTCGTCGGTTTCGCCGGCGTCGCCGCCATCGCGTCGCCGTCGATGGGGAAGGGCGACAGCGAGGCCCTGGGAGCCGTGCTGGTGATCGCCGCCACCGTCTGTTACGGAGTGGCGGTGAACATCGCCGCCCCGATCCAACAGCGATACGGGTCGCTTCCCGTCATGGCCAGAATGCTGGGTCTGGCCACCATCTGGACCGCCCCGCTCGGCCTGGTCGACGCCCTGGACTCGGGCTGGGGGTGGGACTCGTTTCTCGCCGTCACCGCCGCCGGCATGCTCGGGACCGGGATCGCCTTCGTCATCATGGGAACGCTCGTGGGGAGCGTCGGATCCACCAGGGCATCGTTCATCACCTATGTGATCCCGGTGGTGGCGCTCGGCCTCGGCGTCGTCTTCCTGGACGACCGGGTGACGATCGTCTCGATCGCCGGCGTGGTCCTCGTCATCGCCGGGGCGCTGCTGGCGTCGCGTCGCGAACGCTGACGGTCATCCGGCCGCGCGGCGCAGCGCCCGAAACATGAGTTGCGGGTCTCCCAGCCGGCGGCGCAGCGCTCGTTCCAGTCCCCCGATCGGATACAGGTTCTGGGGTGCTCTGGGGTCCTTGTGCGCCTGGGATGCGAAACGGGGCAGCGTGGCGGTGACCTGGTCGGCCAGTCGGGCGGCCTCGGACACCGACCGGTCGGCAGACGCCTCACAGCGAACGACGCCGCCGAAGGGGCCGCTTCCGATCGCCAGCCGCAGGTACCAGGAATAGCGGGAGGGACCCTGCGAGATCAGGAACAGCGGCGTCCGGCGTCCGGCGGGGAGCGATGCCGCCACCGGGCGCTGCGCCTCCGGAAGATGGTGGCGGTGCTGGGTCTTGATGAATCCGACCGCCTCCGGCACGTGGCGATGATGCGACAGCGGCCCATCAACCACCACGAGCCCCGCTTCTCGAGACCCGGCAGACACCTCGCCCTCCAGCCGACCCATCCCCGATTGGATCCCGAGCCACAGCTCCTCCGGAGTCGAACCCGAGGTGCGATGGACCCGGTAGTCGCCGTGGCGCGTCTCGATCGACTCCGCCCCGTCGGCGGCGGTGAACAACCCGCGGCGAACCTCGGCCGCCACCACCTCGGCCGTTCCGTTGCATCGCACCGCACCGGCGGCGTACGTGGCGCACAACCCCAGTGCCGGAACCCCGGACTCCTGGTCGATCCACACGTTGGCGTCCACCCGACGGACTCCATCGACGAACACCACGTCGTCCACCGGATCGACATCGGGAAGCATCGGACCCCAGTCGCCGGCGTCGACCTCGATGGACACATCGGGCTGTACCTCGACCTCGGCGAGGTCCGCCTCGGACGGTGTCCCGTACTCCGGCGCCCAGGTCTCGACCGCGAAGCGCATCAGGCCTCCACCCTCGTGACCACCGATCCCCCCGGGAGCTTGCGCACCTCGAAGCGCACCGGGACCTGTTCGGCCAGCTCCGATACGTGCGTGATGATGCCCACCGTGCGGCCGGTGGCACCCAGTTCCTGGATCACGGAGGACACCGTGTCGAGGGTATCGGAGTCGAGCGTGCCGAATCCTTCGTCGAGAAAGATCGACTCGAGCCGGGCGCCGCCCGAACCGCCCATCATCGACAGCTGCTCGGCCAGGGCGAGCGCCAGGGACAAGGACACCAGGAACGTCTCGCCCCCCGACAGCGTCTTCACAGATCGCGTCTCGTCTGCGTTTCGGTGGTCCACGACCACGAAGTCCCGTCGGTCGACGTGGAGCGAGTACGCCTGTGAGGACAGCTGGCCGAGCATGGCATTGGCAGAGGCCACCAGGCCGAGAAACGCCTCCTCCAGAATCCAGGCCTGGAAGTTGTTGGCGGCGAGATGGCGGGCAAGGGATGCCGCCACATCCGCTCCCTGTCGTCGTCCCTTGGCGCTCTCGGCGAGTTCCGCCGCCCGCTGCGCCCGTTCCTCCAGCCGGCTCACATGAGCTGCCGCCGCCACCGAAGTCGCCACCACGTCGCGGTCGACACCCGAGGCGTCGGTGCCGACTCCCAAACCCGTCGCCCGTTCGACGAAACCGCCCACCAGCGCGTCGCGAGCGCGCACCGCCTCCTCGGCGGCGCTCATGGCGGTGTGGCGGTCACGGTCGAGGCGCTCTGCGGCGCCGCGACCCCACTCCAGCAGTCCCTCCCACGCCGCGGAGAGATCGCCGCGCCTGGTGGGAGGAGGACCCAGCTCGGCCACCGCATCCCTGGCCTTGTCGAGATCTGCCCATGCTCCCTCTTCCTGGGCTCGAGCGCGCTCCAATGTGCCCGCCTTCCGCTCCAGCTCGTCCCTGGCGTTGTGCTCCCGCGTCCGCGCCTCGGTCAACCCGGTACGGGCAGCCTCGACAGCGGCCAGCGCCGTCCTGGCCTCGTCGGGCTCCGGCCGGCCGTCCAGCTGGTTCGAGACCGTCGCCCGTTCGGCATCGAGCTCGGCGAGTCGGTCGCGATAGGCGACGAGCAGAGCAGACAGCCGCTCCGTCTCGGCAGCGGCCCGTCGCTCCGCCTCCTCGGCACCGACCCGGTGCGTCTCCGTCTCGGCCAGTTCGACGGGAACCTCGCCAGAGGGGAGTTCGTCCACTACCTGGCGACAGACGGGGCACACATCGCCAGCGAGCATGTCGGTTCGGATGGCATGAGCGGCATGGGCCGTCCGGGCGGCGCGTTCCGCCTCGATTGCCTGGCGCAATGCGGCGCGACTTCCCTCCAGTGCCCGGAGGCCTTCGGACAGCTGCTCGGTGGTGGCGGCGATCAGATCGCTGCCGTTGACGTGGCGCTGTTCCAGGTCGGATCGGCGCTCGTGCAGTCGCAGCGTCTCCGCATAGAACACCTCGTCACCGGCCTCGGCCAGCACCCGCTCGGCGTCCGCCGTGGCTCGCCCCGCCTCCTCGGATCCGGCCCGGGCCGCATCCGCGGCGGCGATGGCCTCGGCGGTGGCGGTGGCCAACCGCTCGATGCCGGGTGGTCGTGCCAGCCGGCCCACCACGGCGATCCGCTCCTCGATGGTGCCCATCACCCGACGTGCCTCCGCCGCCTCTGCGGCGAGCCGGTCGAGGTCGGGAAGTGCCGCCTCTATGTCCGAACGCAGAACGGCCAGAGCCGCCGACCGGCGGCCGGCAGATTCGAGCTCCTCCGGATCGATCTCTCCCAGCTCCTTGACCTGGCCTTCCAGCAACACCGCCTCTGCCTCGAGTCTGGCCCTCCGGTGCTGGGCGATGCGCCGCATCCGCTCGTACACGCCCAGGTCGAGCAGCCTTCGCAGCAGGTCCTGGCGCCGGGAGGGCTTGTCGTGGAGAAACGCGGCGAACTCGCCCTGAGGCAGAACGACGCTGCGGGTGAAATCCTCGAACGGGAGCCCGAGCAGGTCCTCTACCGCCTCGGTCACCTGATCGGCCCCGGCCACCACCTCCGGCCCGCCCTCCAGGGTTGCCTCTGCAGTGGTCGCCCCGGTCTTGGTCCTCTTCACGACCCTGGCGATCGTGTACGGCAGTCCGTCCACCGTGAACTCGAAGAAGATCCGTGCCTCCTGGGCACCCAGCGAGATCACCGGCTCCACCTTCCCCCTGTCGAGACGGGGTACGGAGCCGTAGAGGGCGAAGCACATCGCGTCGACGATGCTCGACTTCCCCGAGCCGGTGGGACCGGTGAGCGCGAACACGTCGACATCGGAGAAATCGATCGGCTCGGACATGGTCCGGAAGGTCGTGAAGCCCTGGAGAGCGAGACGTACCGGCCTCACGAGTCGACCTCGCCGGCCTCGGCCAGCTGCAGGACATCGGTGAACAGGTCGACCAGCGCCTGGTCCGCGACGCGCTTGCCAGCGAGGTATTCGGAGAAGAGCTCGACCGGAGGCCTCCCCAGCCGGACCGGAGCGTCGCGCCCCGGTCGGTCTCCCACGTCGGGGCGAGAGACGGCCACGTCCACCGCGCCGGGAACCAGGCGGCGAACCTCGTCTGCGAGCCCCACCCGGGCCGGTTCGTCGACCACCACCTTGACGTAGGCATCCTCGAGACCCACCGCCTGGCTCTCGATCTGGGCCAGCGTCCCCTCGATCTGGACGAGCCGTCGCCCCCGCGTGATGGGGATCTCGTCGACCGATGCCGGGAGCCCCGGCTCCGCCTCGACCACCAACGCCGCCTTGGCGATCCCGGCCTCCCCGAAGTCGAGCTGCATGGGCGACCCCGAGTACCACACCTCACCGGGGGCGGGAACACGCTGCGGGCGGTGCAGGTGGCCAAGCGCCACATACGACAGCGATCCGGGAAAAGCCAGCGCCGGGATCGAATAGTCGAACGCGGGGTGGTCGGTCTGCATCGCTCGCTCGCTGCCGCTCAGCTCGGCTCCGTGCACCATCAGGTGTCCTGTGAGGATGTTCACCCGTGACGGGTCGAAGCCGGCGGTGAGAGCGGCGATGATCCGGGTGACCCGGTCGATGTATGACTGGACGTGCTGGTCGGCGTCTGCCTCGAGCATCGCCGCCGCGGTGACGATCCCGCGCTGGCTCAGCCATGGGATGGACGCCACCCGCACACCCGGGTCGAGATCGTCGATCACGCCCCCCTCGTCGGGGCGCATCACATGCGACACCACCCGCACCCGGCCCAGCTCGAGCAGCGGGGCGACCGCCTGGAGACGCCGCGGATTGTCGTGGTTGCCGGCGACGATGATGACGGGCGCCTGGTCCGCCAGTTCGAGCAGCGCCTGGTAGACGATCCGCTCCGATTCCGGACCGGGAGTGGCCACGTCGAACAGGTCGCCGGCCACGAGGACCAGATCGACCTCCTCGGCGGCGGCGATCTCGGCGATCTCGGCGAGAACCGCCCGATGCTCGTCCGCCCGGCTCCGACCCCGGATGGCGCGGCCGACGTGCCAGTCACTGGTGTGGAGGAGCTTCACGGCCGGGATCGTACCGACCACATGAGACAGATCGACCGATAGTGTCACTGTGTCATGCGCATCGAGTACCCCCACCGCCACGAACGCTTCGGCGCCGTCCGGATCCACGACAGCACCCAGGTGATCGAGCTGGACTCCGGGCTCGGGGGCGAAGAAGAGGAGACGACCGTCCAGGGCAGGTCCGTGAACCTGGTCCCGCCCGCCGACGTCAACGCCGTCGAACAGCAGATGGCGATCATCGTCCCCACCAAGAACGAACGGCGCAAGATCATCGAAGGGGTCCTGTCGGGAATCCCCCACGACTGCCTGATCATCCTGGTGTCGGCCTCCGATCGGGAGCCGATCGACCGCTACGAGCTCGAGTCACACCTCGTGGAGCGGTTCTCCCACGTCGCGGAGCGACCGGCGATACTCGCCCATCAGCACGATCCGGTGATGGCCCAGGCCGTGACTGCGGCAGGCTTCGGGGACATGGTCGGTGAAGACGGCGTCATCCGCCCGGGCAAGGGAGAGGGCATGATGCTGGGCGTGATGCTGGCGATGCTCGCCGGCAAGCGCCACGTGGGTTTCGTCGACGCCGACAACTATGTGCCGGGAGCGGTGCACGAGTACGTGAAGGCCTTTGCCGCCGGCCTGCACCTCGCCCCCACGCCGTACGCCATGGTTCGCATCTCATGGCAATCCAAGCCCAAGGTGGAGGACGGGCGGCTGGTGTTCAATCGCTGGGGCCGCACCACCCAGGTGACGAACCGCTTCCTCAACGCCGTGCTCTCCACCTACAACGGATTCGGCACCGAGATCATCTCCACCGGCAACGCCGGCGAGCACGCGATGACCATCGAACTCGCCAAGCGCCTGCGAATGGCCGGCGGGTTCGCCGTGGAGCCGTTTCAGTTCATCGACCTCTTCGAGCAATTCGGAGGCGCCTTCCCGTCACCGCACCCGGAGGTGACCCGCTCGCTGGTCGACGTGTTCCAGACCGAGACCAGGAACCCCCATTTCCACGAGGACAAGGGGGCGGGCCATGTGGTGGACATGCGCCTGCAGGCCCTCAACGTGCTGTACCACTCGCGGATCTGCCCGGAGGCGGTGCGCGACGAGATCTGCGAGTTTCTCGTGGACAACGGAGTACTCGCATCCGGCGAGGAGCCTCCGATCGAGAGGATCTACCGACCGCTGGAGGAGGCGGACCTCG
Source organism: Acidimicrobiia bacterium (assembly GCA_036525795.1). Classification (GTDB taxonomy): domain Bacteria; phylum Actinomycetota; class Acidimicrobiia; order Spongiisociales; family ZC4RG35; genus DATCZS01. Next base: position 8,450 of record DATCZS010000171.1, read on the forward strand.
ACGCCCTGTGGGAGGTGCTCCGCACCGAGCCGGGTGACTTCCGCCAGATCCAGCGACGTCGGGCGACGGCCATCTCGGTGGAGGACCCGATCGGCTGATGCGGATGCTGTTCACGGATCTCGACGGCACCCTTCTCGACCACCGCACCTATCGACCCGGTCCCGCAGCTCCGGTGTTGCGGCGCCTCGCCGCCGATGGCGTCCGGGTGGTCTTCGCATCGTCCAAGACGAGGTCGGAACAGGAGTGGCTGTCCGAGCGGATCGGGGTGGAGCCGATCATGATCGTCGAGAACGGAGCGGCCATCCATCATGGTCCGGACATCGTCGAGTTCGGGACCGGGAGAGAGACGATCCGCCGAACGGTGCACGACGCCGCAGACCGGATCGGTGTGCCCGCGCCGGGATTCGGGGACCTCCCCCTCGCCGAGGTGGCGGAACGGACCGGCCTGCGCGGCGCCGCCCTGGCTCGAGCCCTGCAGCGCGAGTGGTCCGAGACATTCGTGCTCGGCCACCACGACGCCAGACGGCTGGCGCCGGCTCTCGAACGGCACGGCATCCGCCTGAGTCGCGGCGGCCGCTTCTGGACCGCCCACGGCAACCACGACAAGGCAACGGCGGTCCGGGCCGTGATCGATCGGATGAGACCGGACGCCACCGCCGGGGTGGGCGACGCCCCCAACGACGCCGGGATGCTGAAGGCCGTGGGGTGGGCGGCGCAGGTGGCGCGCCCCGGCGGGGGATGGCACCCGATCGATGTCCCCGGCCTGATCAGGATCCGCGACGCCGGACCGGTCGGCTTCGTCTCGGCCATCGAGCGCCTCGGATGGTGACCGGTTCAGGGCCGGCTGGAACCCCGGGCCTTCCCTCGCCCCGACCGCCTGCGGCCCGTGGCATTCGGCGCAGTAGGTGTCGGAGAGCAGCCGGCCCTGCTCGACGCGAGTCGAGGTCGGATCGACTGAGGCGCACGCCGCCAGGATGACCAGCGCCGCCGCCGACACCCAGCGCAGCACCTTCGAACGCCACCGCAGTTCCGCCCCCCGACCGAACACGCGGCCCCGAGAGACATGACGGCCGACCGCACCTCAGGCGGTGGTCAGGCCCTCGAACGGGTCTTCGGGCCCCTCGCCGGACGCCCCGGGGATCCCTCCTGCTTCTGAGGAACGGGTCGCCCAGGCCGGGAACGGGAACTCGAGCACCAGCGGCACCGGCAGCTCCGGCTGGCTCACGAGCATGGTCCCCGGCTTGAGGATGGTGGCCCGCTGGCGCTGAATGGAGGGAAGGAATCCGTACTCCTCGCGCGCCGCCTCCGCCGAATCGAGACGACCGACCACCCGAATCGACGAGTTGGCGATGATCCGGCGCTCGACCTCGGACGCCGTCTGCTCGGCGCCGATGAGGATCACCCCCATGCTCCGCCCCCGCTCCGCCACATCGAGCAGGATCTCCTTGATCGGACTCGAACCCTCGCGCGGTGCATACTTGTTCAGTTCGTCGAGGACCAGGAACAGCAGTTCGTCGGATTGCCCCTGCCGCTCCTTCTCTTCGAAGGCCTTGCGAATGGTGACACCGACGACGAAGCGCTTGGCCCGATCGTTGAGGTTGTGGATGTCGACCACGGTCACCTGGTGGCCCGCCACACCGATCTGGTGTTTGGCCGACCCCGCCACGTCGCCCCGTATCAGCCGCTCGACGTGTCGCACCGATCCCATCAGCCGACGAACGAAGGCGTTGACGGTCCCGATGCCGATCGCCGGGCCCGCCCAGGCGTGACGGTCCTCGTCCCCCTGCACCTTGGCCGAGATGAGTTCGGCCAGCTCGCGGAAGGTCCGAATCGTCTCGCCCTCGATACGGACCGCGCCGTCATCGAGGGCGACTGCCCGCTTGAGCTGGGCCATCACGTTGTACACGACCATCGTGTATTGGGCTCGATCGTCCTCGGCGTCGGCGAACAGAAACGGTAGGAGGTCGTCGTGGCAGAACTGGTCGAGCGTCCAGAAAAACGACGTCACGCCGGTTGCCCTGGAGCTCACATCTGCCACTGCCGATGCCGAGTCCGGGCGAGGCGGCGCGTAGATCGCCACCGAACGGAACGGCTCGGCCGGCAGGCCGATGAGCCCGTACCGAGCCGCCTGGTCCGGGTCGAGACGCCGATTGGCGTGGTCGAGGAACAGCAGGTCCTCACCCTTCACGTTGAATATCAGCGCCTTGGTGTTGATCGACCTGGCGCCGAGGACCCCGCTCGTGAAGAGCGAGTGGAGCAGGAAGGTGGCATAGGTCGTCTTGGTCGCCACCCCGGAGATCCCGGAGATGTTGACGTGGGCACCGCGCCTTCCATCCACGAACTCGAGGTTCACGTAGACCGGCTCGCCCGCCCGGGAGAGCCCCGCCGGGAGCCGTTCCACCATCCGGTCGAAGAACAACGCCTGGTCGCGCTCCTCGCCGGTCGCCCGCCGTACGACCTGGCCCGGCCGGGGCGGAACGAACGTCTCCGGCTCGAAGCGGGTGGTGGTCACCTGGGCGGCTTCGGCCACCTCGGCGGGCAGCACTCCGTCGGAGATGAGGAAGACGTCCGAATCGAACCGGGCCCCTTCATGACGTGCCCTCACCTGGCTCACGACGCCGAAGATCCTCACCAGCTCGCCGCCGGGCAGTGACCGTTCGAGGGCGACGACGTCGTCGAGCTGCAGGTACTGGTCCTCGGCCACGCCGACCCAGAACTCGAGCGGAGTGGAATCCTCGGTTCCGATGACGCGGCCCACCGCGAGCTGTTCGTCCACCATCGAGGCGGAGGGTATCAGCCCCCCGGGACAGTTCTCTCCTCCCAGACGCGAGATCCGGCCTCGGTGGGATCGGCCGGCACCTCCCCGACCGGGCCCTCGAACCGGGTCCGCGCCCCTCCCGCCGGTGCCCCGCCCTCCACCCGCGCCGGGGACCGCCTCCCGAGAGGCGGCCGGAGCCAAGATCTCCGAGGTCGGGAGGGGCGAGCGTTCAGGGAACGGGTTCGAGGATCGATGATCGGAGCCATCGCATCGCCTACCCTCGCCCCAGATGCCTGAGCTCCTCACCCGATCGCTCGTACTGCTCTCCATCGCAGCGGCGGGCTATCTGATCGCCCGCCTGGCAGTCCTGCCGCTCGTCTTCCGGGCCGTCCGTCGAACCGCAACCAGGTGGGACGACATCCTGGCGGACCAGAAGGTGCTCAACCGCCTGGCGTGGCTGATACCCGTACTGGTGGCGAGGTTGGGAGCCGGACCCGTCCTCCGCTCCGACCCGGGCCGGGCGGATTGGGCCGACGTGGTGGAGCGCGTGCTCGCAGCAGGCCTCATCGTCGCGGTGCTCTTCGTCCTCAGCGCGGTGGCGGCGGCCATCGATCGGATCTACGCCGATCTCGAAACGGCTCGCGAGCGCCCCATCAAGGGGTACCTCCAGGTGGGTGTCATCGTCGCGTGGGTGATCGGCGCCATCGTGGTGATCGCCGTGCTCGCCGACCAGGACATCGGTGTGCTCATCGGAGGTCTCGGGGCGTTCTCGGCGGTCGTCATCCTCGTCTTCCGTGACACGATCCTGTCGCTGGTCGCATCCGTTCAGCTGACCGGCAACGACATGCTGCGCGTCGGCGACTGGATCGAGATGCCGTCCCAGAACGCCGATGGTGACGTGATCGAGATCGCACTGCACACCGTGAAGGTGCAGAACTGGGACAAGACAATCACGACCGTCCCCACGTACAAGCTGATCACCGAGGCGTACAAGAACTGGCGGGGGATGTCGGAGTCGGGTGGACGAAGAATCAAGCGGCACCTGCTGATCGACCAATCGACGGTGCGGTTCCTCACAGAGGCCGAGATCGCCAGATGGCGCCGGTTCGATCCGCTGGCCGAACACCTCGATCACAAGACAGCCGAACTGGAGGAATGGAATCGCTCCCGGGCGCCGGCGCCGGATCGGGACGGCGACCTGCGCCGCCTGACCAATCTGGGCACCTTCCGCGCCTACGTCGACGCCTACCTCGAGCGCCATCCGATGCTGGCCACCGAGCAGATGACCAAACTGGTCCGCCAGCTCCAACCCACCGAGCACGGCCTTCCGCTGGAGATCTACGTCTTCACCGCCACCACCGACTGGGACGCCTACGAAGCCATCCAGGCCGACATCTTCGATCACCTGATCGCCATGGTCGCCGAGTTCGGCCTGCGGCTGCACCAGGCGCCCACCGGAGGGGACATCACCGCACTGGCCGAACGAAGGACAACGACGTGAGATTCGAACCTCAGATGTGGATCCCACCCCGCGACACGGGACTGGTGGGACCCTATGCCAAGAACGAGTCGCTGCGCGGCGCCGCGCTGTGGGACACCGGAGGGAGAGGACCGGAGGACGTCGCCATCGACGGCGACGGACGGGTCGTCACCGGGATCGAGGATGGGAGGATCCTCCGGTTCTCGCCAGACGGCGGTCGGCCCGAGGAGCTCGGCCGAACCGGCGGACGGCCGCTCGGTATCGAGGCCCACCCCGACGGGGACGGCTACATCGTCTGCGACGCGGATCGAGGACTCCTGCACCTGCTTCCCGGAGGTGACATCGTGACCCTCGCCACCGAGCACCAGGGACTCCCGTTCGCGATCACCAACAACGCCTCGGTTGCGGCCGACGGAACCATCTACTTCTCGGTGTCGAGCCACCGGTGGCCGCTCGCCGCATACGTGACCGACATGCTCGAGAGGACCGCCACCGGTCGCCTCTACCGCCGGGACCCGAACGGCGACATCGAGGTGCTCCTCGACGGAATGGTGTTCTCCAATGGCGTGGCGCTGTCTCCAGACGGCGACTACGTGCTCGTGGCCGAGACCGGCAGCTATCGCATCAACCGGGTGTGGCTCTCGGGGGCGAGGGCGGGACGGGCGGACGTGTTCGTCGACAACCTGCCCGGGTTCCCGGACAACCTGAGCGAGACGAACGGCCACTTCTGGTGCGCCTTTCCGCGGCCGCGCGACAGGATGCTCGACGCCACGATGAGCCGACCGTGGATGCGGTCGGCGATCGAGCGCCTGCCAGACGCCGCCAAACCCAAGCCTTCCCGCCACGGATTCGTCGCCTGCTACGACGGCGAAGGCAACGTGGTCGCCAACCTGCAGGACCCGAGCGGACGCGTCGCCGTCACCACCGGGGTGCGGGCGAGCGGTCGGCTGCTGTACGTGGGCAGCCTGACCGAACCGCACGTGGCCGTGATCTCTCTCCCCTCCTTCTCCGGATGAGCACGATCGTCGTGATCCTGGTGGCGATCGCCGGAGGCGTGGCGATCGTCCTCCAGGGTCAGGCCACCGCCGTCATGGATGAGAGGGCGGGAACCATCGTGAGCGTGTTCGCCACATATGCGCTGGGAGGCCTGGCGATCACCCTGATCATGCTGGGACTGCGCGGGGCACGCCTCGGGGACCTGCGCGGTGCTCCCTGGTGGGTCTACCTGGCAGGCCTGTTCGGGCTGGTCATCGTGGGATCGATCGCCTTCTCGGTCTCCCGAATGGGCCTGGTACAGACGTTCACCGTCCTGGTGGTGACCCAGTTCGTCCTCTCGGCCGCCATCGACCACTTCGGACTGCTCGGGGCAGAGGTGCGACAGCTGGGCATCGAGCGACTCACCGGAGTCGGCCTGCTCCTGGTGGGGACCTGGATGGTCCTGCGCTGATCGCGACATGGGCGGACACCCGACGGTGACCGCCGTCCCCGCCCGGGACCCGGGTCCGTCCGCTCAGGCAGCGGAGATCATCGCCACAGCCAGCATGCTCAGGACCACGCCGGCGGCCTGGGCGGCCCGCAGCGGCTCGTGATTCACGAACCGGGCCAGAAGCACGGTGACGATCGGGTACAGGCTCGAAAGCACCGCCACCAGCGACATCAGTCCACTCCGGACCGCCACCAGGAAGAAGGCGTTGGCGGCGATGTCGCCGACCCCCACCGCGACCACCAGACCGGTGGCGGCGCCCGGCCAGCGCATGTCGACCCGCCTTCCCAGCGCCAGGGGCAGCATCACCCCCAGGGCACCGGCCCGGGCCACCGCCAGCGGCCACATCCCGGACGCCTCCGACGTCTGGGCCATGAACACGAAGAAGAGGCCGAAGCCGATGCCCGCGGCCACCCCCAGCTCCAGACGGGCGCTCCTCCTCGTCGACCCTCCGCCGACCGCCGAGACCATCCAGACCGCAGGGAGGGCCAGGCCAACACCCAGCCAGGCGAGCAGCGCGGGGCGCTCACCGGAGACCAACCCGACCGCCACCGGAAGGGCGGCGCCCATCACCGCGGTGGTGGGCGACACCACGGCCATCCTCCCCTTCGCCAGACCCTCGAAGAGGAAGAGAAAGCCCATCGCCCCCACCACCCCGGCGGCGGCAGCCCAGGCCACCTCGACGGGGCGGATGTCGGGCGGCCCGAAGAGCGGGGCGGCAACCAGGATCGTCGCCAGCCCGATCGCCTCGGACCACACCACCACCCGAAGGGTCGCCACGCGCCGCGCCGCCAGGCCTCCGATGAAATCCGACACCCCGAACGTGATCGACGAGAGGACAGAGAACAGGGCGGCCACGGCGGCAGCCTAGGGCGCATTCCCCGCCCTCCATTCGCTCCGCCGGGGGTACGCTCACCGCCCGATGCCCCGCAAGACGGTCATTCTCACGACGCTGGCCCTCATCACCTCCGCCTGCCTGGCACAGCGCCCGCCTGAGCGCGCCGCACTCCCGGATGTGGCGACCGCCGTCACCACCCCGCCTTCGTGCGCCCTCATCGCGGGACCGGCCGCCGGGGTCCACGTCCAAGACGTGTCGCCCGGTACGGCCTCGTTCGGGATCCTCGAACCCGGCGACGTCCTCGTCACCCTCGATGGAGCACCGCTGAATTCGACCGACGACCTCCTGGCCCGCCTGTCCGAGAAGAGCCCGGGTGACGCCGTCACCCTCGGTACCCGGCGCGGCGAGGATCGACTCGAGCTGTCCGTCACGCTCGGCCCCAATCCACAGAACCCCGATCGCCCGCTCATGGGGATCTCGATCACCACCCAGTTCGCAGAGGTTTCCCCTGGATCGGTCGAGACGCTGGACGATCCAGGCGAATTCGCCCGCATGGTGACCATCGACGATCGGGTCTTCGTGCTCGACCCCGCCACCGCCCGACTCGGGCTCACCGACTACCAGCCCTCCGAGACGTCGGCGCTGATGGTGGATGGGGTTCGCTACCGGATCGACACCGGAGGTACGGATGCGGCGATCCTCGACGAGTCCGGCCGCCCGGTCCCCATCTCCACCGGCGATGCCCCGCTCGCGCTTCTCGCGAGCTTCGGGCCCGATCTGTTCCTCGTGGCCGAACGAGCCGGCGAGAACGGCATCGCCGTTCCCGTGCTGATCCGGGCGTCGGCGCGGACCGGAACGGTGAAATGGGCGTGGGAGACCACCGAGACGGACGGGATCCCCGTGATGGCTGCGATCTCCCCGGATGGGTCGAAGACGCTGGTCGGACTGGTCGTCGAAGGAGCGACCGGGCCCGCGTACCGGGTGCTCGACGCCCGCACCGGGGCTCCGATCTCCCGGCCGGGAGCGCTGGCCCAGATCGAAGGAGGGGTGGCGTTCGGGTGGTTCGACAGCGACCGGCTGGTCGTCCAGACCGCCGAGACCGCCCCCTCTCTCCTGGAATTCCTCACGCTGGCATCAGAGCCGATCGCCCTTCCGCCCGGAACGGGAGAGGGAACCCGCCTGTGGGCGGCCGGTGACGGCGTCCACTTGCTCATCGATACGGGCCAGGTGTTCGGGCTGTTCGCCGTTGGCGAGGCGACCGAGATCAGACCGCTGGCGCGTCGATGCGAGGTCCGGTTCGTCGATCAGGTCGGTTCCGGAGCCTGAGCTCGATCAGTCGAGGTCCTGGTCGACTTCGGCGCCGCCGTCCACCGAGGTCGTGTGCGAATGCGAGCCCGCCGGCAGCCGGGCGAGCGCACTCAGCCGCCGCTCCTCCGCCGTCCGCTCGTCGACCGCACTCCAGCCCTTCGGCTCGCGCATGCTGCGCGCCCCGGGAGGGGAACCCATGATCTCGGAGACCTCGTCCCCGGAGATCGTCTTGCGCTCCTCGAGCACGGCTGCGAGGGCCAGCACCTGCTCACGATGCTCGTCGAGCAGGGCCCAGGCCCGCTGGTACAGCCCCTCGAGCCGCTCCTCGATCTGGTCGCGCCTCGAACGCAGAGCCGCCGAGGCCGGATTGCCGCTCTGGCCCATCTCCGTCTGGTGCACGGTGTGCGAGACCAGGCCGTCGCCCATTCCCCACACCCCTTCCATGAAAGCGGCGACCGTCGTGGCGGAACGGAGATCTCCTGTGACCCCGGACGAGTTGTCGTCTCCGAAGAACATCCGCTCACCGGCGAGCGACGCGAGCGAGACCATGATGTCGGTCTCGAACTCGCTCTTCCACTGGGTGAAACGATCCTCGGAGAGCAGGTTCTTCACCATGCCGCCGGTGTCTCCGTGACGCTCGATGGTCACGAGGTCGATGGCCATGTGGCGCCGCATCAGGTGGGCGACCACGGCATGGGATGCCTCGTGGATCGCCACTGCGTGGCGCTCGCGCTGGATGTACTCGGCATCCTCCGGCGGGCCGAGCTCCTTCAGGGCCTTCGCTCTCCAGATGTCCTGCCATTCGATGGCGTTCCGTCCGTCCCTGATCGCCTGGATCAGCGCCTCGTTGACGAGGTCCTTGATCTTGGCTCCCGAGTAGTAGGGGGTGACCACGGCGAGCTTCTCCACCTCCCCGGGGGTCAGCTCGTTCGAGACCTTGGCGAGGTATCCCTCCAGCGTGGCCCGCCGGCCCTCCTTCGACGGATACCCGACCTTGAAGATGCGGTCGATCCGGCCCGGTCGCAACATCGCCTCGTCGAGCGCGTTGGGCATGTTCGTCGCCATGATGTGGAGGATGCGGTACTTGGGTGGGGGCTTGGGGCGGAACCCGAGCATCTTCCGGAGGCGGTTGAAGAGCCCCCGCGGCTTGGTCAGACCGTTCATCTCGGTGAGCAGCGCCTGCAGCGTCCCCATGCCGCCGCCACCGCCCATCCCGGCCATGATCACCCGATCCTTCAGGGAACGCCGGGGCGCCTCGTCGGTCTGCTGCTCGACCCCCATGTCGTCGAGCAGCGCCCCCAGGGTCTGCGGGCTCAGATACGAGTAGCCGTTGCATCCGAACCGGGCGGCGAGCGCGGCGTTCGGTTGGGCCATGCCGGGCATGCCCAGACCCGTCAGGGAGCCGCGCGAACCGAGCGAATCGGCCTCGTCGAAGAACACGATCACACCGCCGTGGCGCAGACTGAGCTTGCGCAGCTTTCGATAGAGCGACTTCACCTTGATGATGCCGACGCCCATGAACATGTTGATGAAGGCGCCGGGATCGACGAACACGAACGGCCGGCCGGTCTCGCCCGCAACGGCCTCGGCCATCAGCGTCTTCCCGGTCCCCGGAGGCCCCCAGAGCAGGATCCCGCCCGGGATGTAGCCGCCCTTCGCCTCGATCTCGTCCGGACGCTCGAGGAACGCGATGTTCTCCCGGAGCAGGGCGAGCACGTGGTCCTGGCCCCACACGTCTGAGAACCGGGTCTTGATCTCCTCCGGCATGACGGTGTCGACTCCGCCACGAGAGAGGAACCAGAACAGGAAGCCGAACTGCCCGACGATGATGAACAGGTAGACGGCAAACTGGAGGATGAACGGGATGACCTCCATGGCGAGCGCCGGCGCCTGGGTCACGGCCTCCAAGGGGGACGAGACCTGATCCAACAGCGCGTCCGCCACCACCGCGTAGACGGTGACGAACACCAGCCACCGGATCATCCGCCCGACCCGGAACCGCGTCCACGGCTTGAAGCGACGGGTCAGCAGCCGCTCGAAACCTCCGAACACGCCGTCGGTGAAGAAGGTGTGGTAGCGCGGGCTCCGCTCGGAGATCAGGTAGTGGAGCTGGCGCAGAAGTTCCAGGGCCCCGAAGACCGCCACCGTGCGGCCGCCGGCGGATCCGAAGAACTCGGCCAGAGCCGCCGCCAGCGGCACGAACGGAGGGTTGACCTGGCTACCGACCGACACGACCACGACGACGACCGCCAGCAACAGGAACTTGATCCGATCCCAGCTGTCGGCCCTCCGGCGGGCGGACCGCTGCACCCGCTCGTTGCTCAGCCCCTCGTGTTCACGAGCCATGAATCAACCAACTCCTCGATCGTGGCCTGATTGGCGACGAAGCAGTCCTGCGAGCATCCGGCCACGATGGAGTACATCTGCCGGTCGTCTGCGTCGGTCACCGAGATGAGGTAGGCCACCCCCACCTCTTCGGTGCCCGGTTGCTGGTAGGCGACGAGAAGACGCACACCGTCGAACCCGTTCCCGAAGCTGAAATCCTCTTTCGTGATCTCCTGGGAATTGCCCATGCTCCGGTATGGCAGCACGGACTGGGTCAGGAGGTTGCGGGAGACGAAGTCGCGTTCGTCTGTCCCGATCGACCGGATGGTGAGCGCACCGACCGGGAACGTGGCGCCGGCGAGGTCGTCGCTCACCTTGGAGATGTCCTTCACCGGAGCGGCATCGAACACCACGGTCGAGATCGCCGGCAGCTGGATCGAGTCGACGGCATTGACGAACGGGACTTCGGACAGCCCTGCGAGCTCGTCGAGCTCGTACAGGTTCCAGTCCGCCGGAATCGAGAAGAGTGCCCGATTGCCGGGATCCGTGTAGGTGATCCGCCCGCCGTCATCCGCCCCGGTGCAGGCCGCGGCGAGCAGGGCGACGGCGAGCAGCGGAAGGACGTTTCGGAGGCGTGACATCTGTGGCTGTGAAGGTCGGGACAGCATAGGTGGCTGCCAGGCCTTTCGACGTCCGTGCTCAGCGCCGCGGCACGAGACGGAACACATCCTCCGGCGTGAGGACGTACACCTCACCAGACCCGTCGATCCCGAAGGAGACGACCGATCCGGGCACGCCGGTGTCTGCGGTCCAGTCGCCGGGATCCACCGCTTCGGATCCATCCCAGCGGAAGCTGCGCAGCCATCCGCCGCAGTAGTCCGAGTAGAGGTAGTGACCGGTGAGTTCGGGGATGGCAGCTCCCCTGTACACCACGCCGCCCGTGATCGAACAGGTCCCGGCGTCTCCGTGCTCCACCTCGATCACCGGCAGGGTCATGCCGGCCACCTCGCACCCTCCCCGCAGGTAGCAGTGGGACGCCTCGGTGATCGGCCACCCGAAGTCGAAACCGGCCGGGTCGAAGGCCACGACGTCGATCTCCTCGTATCTGCCCTGGCCGACGTCGCCGACATACAGGCTGTCGCCGTCGAACCAGAACCGCCAGGGGTTGCGGAGACCGTGTGACCACAGCGCCGCCTCGCCGGTGGTGGTGTCGATCCCGACGATCCCGCCCAGCAGGGTGTCGGTGTTCTGGCCGTTGCCGAACCGGTCACCGGCGCCGCCCCCATCTCCCAGCCCCACGTACAGCCTCCCGTCCGGGCCGAACTGGATCATCCCTCCGTTGTGATTCGGGGCGGGCTGGTCGAGACGCAACAGCACACGCTCCTCGAACCCGGTCGACGCCAACCGGACCTCGGACACCACGGTGTCTCCGTCGGAGGCCGAGTAGTGCACATAGACCACCTCGGGGTCTTGGGGCGACAACTCCATGCCGAGGAAGCCCTGCTCTCCCCGGTTCCGGACCTGAGCGGACAGATCGAGCACCGGCACGGCCGACAGACCGTCCCCTGACATCTTCCACACCTTCCCGTCTTTGGTGGCGATCCAGCTCTCATCCGACCCGGGACGGGCGGTCATCACGATCGGGAACGTCAGACCGAGTGCGAGCGGCTCATATCCGAGACCCTTGAGCTCGGCACGAGTGGTGGTCGTCTGCTGCGGGCGCGACGGAGGCGTCCGGGCGCTCGTCGCCGAGGTGGCGGTGTCCGGGCTGGTGGGTGCCCGGTTCGCGGTCGCAGGGTCGGAGCCGGCCGGCGACGCCGTGGTCGCCCCCTCCCCTGCCCCCTGGGCGCACCCGGCGACGAGCACAACGAGGGCGACGGACGCGATCGAGACCCGGCGGCGCATGCCGGACACGCTACCGACCGGCCTGAGCTAGACGCCCCCTCCCGGGCTCACCTGCCGACGATCGTGACGGAACCCGCCGAGGTCTCCGCCACGATTCGGGCGTCCGCGGACGGATCGGTGGGGATCCCCACGTTCACCTCCCCGATGGAGCTGTCCGCATCCACGTCGTACGGTCCTCCCGGGACCGCGATCCTCACGTTGCCGGCACTGGTGGTCGCCTCGACGTACTCGATCTCCCGTTCGAAACCGAGGTCGATGTTGCCCGCAGACGACGATGCCTCGATCCGCCGGGTCTCGAGCGAGACCCCCTCGACGTTGCCGGCGGACGTCTCCACCTGGGCGGCGCCGGTCAGACCGAACAGGATCACATTGCCGGCGCTGGTGTCGGCGACGACCTCGCCGCCGAGCCGATCGACGTTGATATTGCCGGCCGACGTCGAGAGATCGACGGCCACACCGCGGGGAGCGCTGATCTCGAAGTCGACCGAACAGCGGGTCGACAGCATGGGGCAATCGGCCTCCAGTACGAGCGTCCCGCCCCGGACCGTCCGACTCACCTCCGGCTGGGATCTCCCGGCCCTCACCGTCTGGACGTAGGAGGTCTCGGTCAGGTCCGACCCGGTCACGGTGATGTTCCCGGCGTCGCTGCGAACCTCGATCGAGGCGATCGCCTCGGTGATCACGAACTGGTCGGACTCGGTGGTCGTCTCGCCTTCGACCAGTCCGACCGACCACCAGGCGATCGCGAGCAACACGATCAGCACGATTCCCAAGACGGTCCACATCCGACCGGGTGCCGACCTTCGGGGGGTCGTCACCTCGCGATCGATCACATTCGTCATGTTCACCCCTCTCGTTGCTCCCGATCATCCCGGGAACACCCCTGTGGCCTCCAGAGGACAACGGCGGGTCCGAACCGAACCCGCTGCCGCCGTCACGGCGGGCACCCGATCCGTAGGATGCCGGTGTGACGGACTCGACCCCCATCAAGAACGACAGACGCACCATCTTCGGGTGGGCGATGTACGACTGGGCCAACTCGGCCTACTCGACGGTGATCGCAGGAGCGATCCTGCCCGCCTACTTCGCCTCCGAGGTGGTCGGCGACGACGGGTGGAACGGGCGTTCCGGCGAGACGCTGTGGGCGCTCACGCTCGGCCTGGGAACGCTGCTGCTGTTCCTGGCGATGCCCGTGTTCGGTGCCATCGCCGACTTCTCGGCTGCCAAGCTCCGGTTCCTGCGGGCATTCGCGTACGGCGGGTCGCTGTTCACGACGGCGCTGTTCTTCGCAGCCTCGGGGGACGTGCTGTTCACATTGGGGTTCTTCCTCCTGGCCCAGATCGGGTTCGTCGGGGCCAACGTGTTCTACGACGGGTTCCTGCCTGATATCACGACACCGGACACGATCGACCGGGTGAGCTCCCGCGGATTCGCCGTCGGCTACGTGGGCGGTGGGATCTACCTTGCGATCGTCTTCGCCGCGATCCAGCTGGCATCCGACGGCGCTCTGTGGGCGCGGATCGGCATCGGAGGCACCGGACTCTGGTGGGCCGGCTTCTCTGCATTCGCCTTCTCCCGGCTCCGTGAGAGCGGCGAGGCCGACGCGCTCCCCGAGGAGGTCCGGGTGCCTCGGGCGCTCGTCAACGGCGTGATCGCCGTTTCGATCGTCCTCGTTGCCGGCATCGCCGCCCTGGTCGTGGCGCTGACCGGCGACGGGTCTCCGGTGGTGTTCGACCTCCTGCTCGGAGTGTTCATGCTCGTGCTGGTGGGCACCGTGGTCTCGATCGCCCTCCGGCTGAACAGGAGAGACGAACGCCACGTGGTTGCCCGCCGTCCGATGGCCAAGATCGCGGGGATCGGGTTCACGCGGACGTTCGAAACCGCAGCCCGGTTGCGGAGGTTTCCCCAGCTCCTGTTGTTCGTGCTGGCGTACATGTTCTACAACGACGGCGTCCAGACCACGATCAACGTCTCGGCGGTGTACGCATCAGACACCCTCGACCTCGACACGACCGCCATCGCCCTCACGTTTCTCATCGTGCAGTTCGTGGCCTTCGGCGGCGCCCTGCTCTTCGGCTGGATGGCCGATCGCCTCGACATCCGACGGGCGATCCAGCTGAATCTGACGGTGTGGGTCGTCGTGGCCGTCGTCGCCTACTTCCTGCCCGCCGGCGAGGCCATCCCCTTCATGGCGACCGGCGTGGTCATCGGCCTTGTGCTCGGTGGGATCCAGGCGCTGAGCCGCAGCCTCTACGGCTCGATGATCCCCGAGGAGGCATCCGCCGAGTTCTACGGCTTCTACTCGGTCTTCTCCAAGTTCTCGGCCGTGTGGGGCCCGCTCATCTTCGCGGTCGTCGGATCCACCACAGGATCAGGGCGACCGGCCATCCTGTCGATCGTCCTCTTCTTCACGGTGGGCTTCATCCTGTTCTCCCGGGTGGACATCGCCGAGGCGCGGCGTTCCAAGGAACGCTGGCACTTCGAAGGAGCCGAGGCGTCGGCGGACTGACCCGTACACTTCGCTCATGACAGAAGACATCGCCCCAACGCCGGACGAGATCCCCACGGCCGACCAGCACGCCAAAGCGGGAGGAGAGAAGGTCGCAGGCGAAGCCGGCATCCCTTGGGGACTCGGCTCGTTCCTCGCCGTCGCCGTTCTCCTGGTGGTCTTCGCCGTGCAGAACACCCAGGACGTGGATCTTCGATTCCTCGGATGGGAGGGCCGGTTCCCGCTGGTCGTGATCATCGTCACCGTCGTGGTCGTCACCGTGGTGCTGGATGAGATCCTGGGCACGGTTCTCCGCCGACGCCGCGCGCGCAGACGCGCCGAGCGAGAAGAGCTGAAGCGGCTCCGCTCCCAACGGGGCTGAGGTGCCCCGCCGGGGCAGGCCGACGATGGGCGGGGCACCGGCCTGGGTGATCGTGCTCGTCGCCGCCGGCTGCGTGGCGGAAGATCCGTCCCCCCGTCCTTCGCCGATCCTCCCTCCGGGCAACGCCGAGACCTCCGTCGAGCTCGAGGTCGTCGCGGTGATCGACGGCGATTCGCTGATCGCGACCGACGGATCCGGTGACATCGAGATCCGGCTCGGCGGCATCAATGCCCCCGAGCGTGACGAGTGCCTCGGACCCCAGGCGCGAGATGCCCTGATCGGGCTGGTCGGCCGGGGTCTGCATGCCGCGTTGGGCGGCGACGACCAGTACGGTCGCACCCTTGGCCAGCTCACCACGTCGGACGGCGAGTGGATCAACGCCGCCCTGGTCGCAGCGGGCCTGGCGGTGACCCTCAGCGGGCCGGGAGATGCCGCCACGGACACCGAGCGCGACGCCCTCTTCGACGCCCAGCGCTCGGCCATGGTCGAGGGTCGCGGGTTGTGGGGGGCGCTGGCCTGCGGTGCCACCGAACCGCCACCGGCCGTCGCGCTCGCCCTGTCCTCACCCGATCCACCCGGACCGGACGGCGACGCCCTCGAGGGTGAATTCGTGACCATCACCAATACCGGCACCGACCCCCTCGATCTCACCGGATGGACGTTGCGCGACGAGTCGACGGCCAACAGGTTCGTGTTCCCGTCGGGGTCCGTCGTCGCGGCGGGCGAATCGGTCCGGGTCGTCTCCGGGTGCAGCCCCGGGGCGGGTGCCATCGCCTGGTGCGCCAGACAGCCCGTGTGGAACAACGACGGGGACTCGGCCTTCCTGCTCGACGGTTTGGGACGCATCGTCGCCACCGATGCCCACCGCCCGTGATCGGCCTGACCGCGCCCCCGATCGAATACGATGAAACCAGCAGAAAGGAGCGTCAAATGGCGTTGATGGACACGATCAAAGGCTGGTTTGGCAAGGCCAAGGAAGAGGCGAAGGAGCTGTCGGAGAAGGCCGCCCCCATGATGGAGAAGGCCAAAGAGACCGCCCACGACCTCTCGGAGAAGGCCGCCCCCATGATGGAAAAGGCCAAAGAAGCGGCAGGGGAGGCGTTCGAGAAGGTCAAGGACGTCGCCGAGGACACATGGGACAAGGTCGAGGACAAGATCGACGACATTCGCGGGGTCGAAGACACCAAGGACGTCGCCGGCGATGTGGCCCAGGACCTCGAGGAAGCGGCCGGCGAGGCTGCCGGGGCAGTCGAGGAAGCTGCGGCGGAAGCAGTCGAAGACGCCAAGGGCGAGGGCGCCTGAACCCAACCATCCCTTCGCGTGTCGGGCCCACCGATCGGTGGGCTCGACACGCGACCGGGAGACCCGAACCCGCATCGGCGGGGAAGACACCACCGGTCGCGCCGGCCGCCGAACCCACTCGAGCGCCCCTGTAGCATCCGGTCGTGCGCCGCCTCCTTTCCATCTCACTCGACGTCGCCGTCGTCGTGGCGTTCGTGTTGATCGGCCGCCGCACGCATGCCGAGGGTGTCGCCGTCGCCGACGTGGCGAGCACCGCCGCTCCGTTCCTGATCGCACTGGCAGCCGCCCACCTCGTCGGACGGCGCAACCGCACGCCGGAGGGATTGGCCGAGGGCATCGTGTTCGGGCTCATCACCGGTGGCACCGGCACCTTCCTGCGGCGCGTGGCGTTCGGTGATGGCATCGAGTTCCCATTCGTCCTCGTGACGACCGGGGTCCTCGTTGCGGGAATGGCAGGGTGGCGACTGGTGCGAATGGCGTTGATGAGGGCGAAGGGCGCCGCGTCCGAGACCACGATCGACGGTCGGTAACGTACGAATCAACCGCAGCCATCCAGAGGTTCCCATGGCACGTGTCTCCCAGCGCCTGGCCGGCATCGCCGAGTCGGCCACGATGGCGATCAGCAACAAGGCGAAGGAGATGAAGGCAGGCGGACGGCCGGTCATCTCCTACGGGGCGGGTGAGCCCGACTTCGCAACGCCGTCCCACATCGTCGAGGAGGCGATCCGGGCCGCCCAGGATCCTCGATACCACCGCTACTCGGCCAATGCCGGGCTGGCGGAACTGCGGGCGGCGGTGGCCGAGGCCACCGTGCGCGACTCGGGCGTCACCGTGGAGCCTTCGAACGTCCTGATCACGAACGGCGGCAAGCAGGCCGTGTTCCAGGCATTCGCAGCGCTCATCGATCCGGGCGACGAGATCCTGGTCCCGGCTCCGTACTGGGTCACCTACCCGGAGGCGATCAAGCTGGCCGGCGGCATTCCGATCGAGGTGCCCACGGACCAGTCCAACGGGTTCCGCGCCACGGTGGATCAACTCGAGGCAGCCACCACCGATCGCACCAAGCTGGTCGTGTTCGTCTCGCCGTCCAACCCGACCGGGGCGATCTACTCACCAGAGGAGACGGCCGCCATCGGACGCTGGGCCGGCGAGCGCGGAATCTGGGTGCTGACCGACGAGATCTACCAGCATCTCGTGTACGGGGACACGCCGTTCACCTCGGTCGCCCTCGCCCCGGAGTTGGAGGATCGCTGGGTGATCGTGTCGGGGGTGGCCAAGACCTTCGCCATGACCGGCTGGCGGGTGGGATGGATGGTGGGACCGAGCGACGTCGTGAAGGCGGCCGCCAACCATCAGTCCCACTGCACCTCGAATGTGTCCAACGTCAGCCAGCGAGCCGCCTGGGCGGCTCTCACCGGTCCGATGGACGCAGTCGAGGACATGCGCCAGGCATTCGATCGGAGGCGCCGGAAGATGGTGGCGATGCTCGCGGAGGTCCGCGGGGTCTCGTGCGTCGAGCCGGAGGGCGCCTTCTACTGCTTCCCGTCGTTCGAGCGGCATCTGACCAGCCACGGAGGTCGCTTCGGATCGACGCTGGAACTGGCCGCCGCAGTGCTCGAGGAGGCAGAGGTGGCGATGGTGCCCGGCGAGGCGTTCGGCGCGCCGGGGTACGCCCGTCTCTCGTACGCCCTGTCCGACGACGACCTCGTCATCGGCCTCGAACGCCTGCAGCGATTTTTCGACTGACTGTCGATATCCGACGGGGACACAATCGACTCACCGAGAGTTGGGGATCTCGCGATGACCGATGTGAAGGCGATGGTGCTCGTCGAGCCGAGGAACCTCGCTGCCACCCGCCTGCCCTCCCGGCCGGTCGAGGCCGGAGGCTGGCTGGCGGTGGAAGCGACGGGACTGTCTGCCGCCGAGGTCCAGGCGTGGCGGGGCGAGCGCCGTGATCTGGTGTATCCACTCATCCCCGGATGGCAGGTGGTCGGCCGCGTGGCGGACACCATGAACGGAGCGATCCCGTTCGAGATCGGGACCAGGGTCGTGGTCGAACCGCTCATCCGGTGCGGCGAATGCAGCGCCTGTCGGCACGGATTGTCGAGCTGTCGCGCCAGGCGACCCGCCAACCGGTACGGCTCGCTTCCGTCGACTGAGCCCCCCGGCCTGTGGGGTGGGCTGGCCGAGCGCGTCTACCTCGACCCGAACGCCGCCGTCCATCCGGTCACCGACGACATCCCGGCGGAGGCCGCCACGTTTGCCCACTCGCTGGCACTGGGCCACACCTGGGCGGTGGAGCTCCCACGGCTTCAGCGTGGATCGTCGGTCCTGGTCCTCGGTCCCGGGCCGCGCGGCCTCGCATGCCTGCTGGCGGCGCAGGCGGCAGGGGCCGGGTGGATGGGGGTGAGCGGCCTCGACGTCGACGGTGACCGCCTCGACCTCGCCCGGCGCCTCGGGGCACATCTCACTGTGGACATCACCACCACCGACCTGGGCACCGCCGTCGCCGACAGCCTCGGAAGCCGGCCGGACATCGTCATCGACGTCACCGCAGACGATCCGGAGGCGATCTACACCGCGGTCGACCTGGTGCGTCCCGGAGGGCACATCATCCTCGCCTCCACCAAGGGCAACCGGCCGCTGAGCCAGCTGTTCAGCGACGTGATCGTGGCCAAGGAGCTCTCGGTCCGCGGGGCATCTGGGGCCTCGACCGAGGCCTACCGGTGGGCCTGCGGCCAGCTCGAGACCGATCCGAGAGTCGACTGGATGGTGAGCCACCAGTTCCCGCTCGACGAGTCCAACCGCGCCATCCAGGCCACCGCCGGACTACTGGGCCACGAGGAGCTGATCTCGGTGGCGGTGACGTTCTAGACGTCGCCTTCCCACCCGGGCGACGGTCCATGGCCCGAGGGGCGGACCGCCTAGAGGACCTCGTCGTCGGTGCGGGTGCCCGTTCCGTGCAGCATGCGCTCTTCGACCGCATGGGGGATCGGTAGGTCACGCGTCTCGCGATTGCGGATCACCAGCCTCCGCCCGATCTCGGCGAACCATGTGTCGTTGGGCACCCGCCAGGGCCAGCGCACCAGGCCAGAGCGCGCCCCGACGATCGCCCCTGCGATCGCTCCCACCTCGCTGCCGCCCGCCATCGCTCCCGCCTCGATCAGGCGGATCGACTCGTTGCGCTTGGAGGCGCCGAGGAGGATGCCCAGGATGGCCCCGTCGGTCCCCGCAGGGCCGTTGTCGTCGGACACGCCGGCCACGATCTCCCGGGCGTCCTTCGTCACGAGGTATGCGAGCTGGCGTAGACGAGCGGGAAACCGGTGGGCGCGATCGATGTCGCCGTAGCGGTACTGCTGGCCCTGCATCCGATCGAGAGCCCTCTCGCCGGTCTCGACCGCCCCGAAGACGAGGTCCATCCCCGACTGGACGAAACACGATCCCGCCACCGCCCCGGCGGTAGCTGCGGAGGCGACCGCCGTGGTCGCATCGAGATGCGTGAGCCGAGCGCAGGCCAGCGCCGCCTCGACCAGCCCGTCTGGATCACGCCGGAACCAGACCCCGATCGGAGCCGAGCGGGCCGCCGGCTCGCTGCTGGGCCTCCCAGACACCACCGGCGTCCCGTGTCTCGCCGAGTCGAGAAACGCCCTGAGGTCGGCGCTCGCCCCGCGGTAGGTGGGAACCCCCTCGGGGACCCCCTCCAGCACCAGCACCTCGGCCAGCAGCCTGTCGCGCTCGATCCCGCCGTGACTGAGCAGGTGATAGGCGATGATCGTCGAGATCTGGGTCACCGCCGAATAGCCCGTGGCGTCGGCCCCGCCGGCCACGTCACCCGCAGCAGCTGCGATCAGAGCGCCGGCACCCTCGTCCATCGGCAGCGAGAAGAGCGGGTCGTTCGGATCGGCCGCTCGACCGGCTTCGACGGAGGTTTCGAACTCGACCATGGCACCGGGAAAGGTAGCCTGCCGGAACGTGACCAACGCGATCCTGATCGCCAACCCGGCCGCCTCTCAGTTCACCGGCGCCCTCCATCGCACCATCATGACCGTGCTGGGCCGCCACCACACGGTCGCCGCGCTGTGGCCCCAGAGCGGTTCGGAAGCGAGGACGATGGCGGCGGAAGCGACCCAGCGGGGTGCGCAGCTCGTGGTGGCGGTGGGAGGCGACGGCATCGTCCACCAGGTTGCCCAGAGTCTGGTCGGCACCCAGACCGCCCTCGGGATCATCCCCGCCGGCACCACGAACGTGCTGGCCCGGATCCTGAACATCCCGTCCAAGCCGGCTGCCGCCGCCAAGCTGCTCGGGCGTACCGAGCAACCTCCGGCACGGTGCCCCGTGGTGAAGATCACCGCAGACACCCCGGATGGACCGATGCGCTGCTGGGGTCTCTTCTCGGTCGGAGTCGGACCGGATGCGGCGATCGTGCTCAGGGCCGAGCAGGAGCCGTACCGCAAATACCGATTCGGGAGCATCCACTATGCCCGAACGGCGATCGGAACGGTCTGGAGCGACATCCGCCGCAGGCCCCCGACCGCCACCGTGACGATCGACGGCTCCGGCCGGCCGGCGATCGGGAT
>DATCZS010000172.1:0-14155 GCA_036525795.1 Acidimicrobiia bacterium
CGCGCCGCCGAACTCACGCCGACCGAGGGAGACGTGGCACGTCTCGCGAGCCGGTTCGGTGCGTCCCGGCTGACGCCGATCGGAGGCTTCGAGAACCTCCTGTTCCGATCGCTGGATCCGCCGGGAATGGTGATACGGGTCACCCACACCTCGCGACGCAGTGTCGGCCTGGTCGAGGCCGAAGTGGCATTCATGCACCATCTGGCCCACCACGGAGTCCCGGTCGTGGTTCCCGTCGAGTCGGTGGAAGGGACTCTCGTCACCTCGTTCGTTTTCGAAGACGGTTCAGAGACCGTCGTGCACGGTATGTCGGAGGCCCCGGGCGAGACCAGGCATCCCCGCACGTGGAGCGATGACGACCTGGTGGCGATGGGCGAACTGCTCGGACGGTGCCACGTCGCCGCCGCGGTCTTCGATCCGCCCGGTGTGCGGCGTCCGGCGTGGACCGACGATGTCTTCGACCCCGGCAGTCACCTCCTCGACGACCGCGAGTTCGCCGCGGTGTGGCGGCAGGTTCGGACCGAGGCCGCCGCCCACCCCGCCGGACGAGCGGAAATGCTCATCCACCAGGACGCCCACTTCGGAAACGTCCACATCGAGGATCCCGCCCGGCTCACGCTCTTCGACTTCGACGACTGCGCCTACGGGAGCGCTGTCCACGACATCGCCATGGTCTTCTTCTACTGGCTGATGGTCGGCTGGGACGATGAGGTGGCGGAAACCCGACGGTTCTTCGGTCGGCTCCTGACCGGCTACCGCCGACACGCCGATCTCGACGGCGATTGGCCGGATGGCGTCGACCGACTGTTGAACGTCCGGCAGGCCGACATCTACCTGCTCATCTCGCGGAACCTGGTCGAGTGGACAGACTTCGAACGGCGGTGGATGCACGACCGCCGCCGCCGGGTGATGGAGCGGACGCCGCTGGTCGGGTCACCGCTGGCCGACCTCCTGTAGGGGTCGGACCGTCCGCACCGGACTCGCCACCGCCGGCGCGGCCACTCCGGTGTCGGCGCCGGGTGGTCAGTGGACCTCGAGGCTGATGGGAACGTTGCCGGCCAGCGCCTTCGACACCGGGCAGCCGGCCTTGGCGCCCTCGGCGGCCGCCAGGAACCCTTCGGCGTCGAGCCCGGGCACGTCGCCCGACACGACCAGGGCGATCCCGGTGATCCCGGTTCCGGGCACGAACGTCGCCGTGGCGGTGACGTCGAGCCTGGTGGGAGGGGTGCCCTGCCTGGCGAGGCGGCCCGACAAGGACATCGAGAAGCACGAGGCGTGGGCGGCGGCGATGAGCTCCTCCGGGCTGGTCTTGCCGCCATGCTCCTCGGAGCGGGCCTTCCAGTCGACGGGGAGCGGACCGGCCGCACCGGACTCGAGCGTGGTGACGCCGTTGCCGGACATGAGGTCGCCTTCCCAGCGGGTCGAAGCGGTGGAATCGAGTGCCATTGGATGCCTCCAAGCGATCGGGTGGCCCATTCATACACGATCCATCCGAACGGACCAAGGCCGCCTCGAGTCCGTCTGCCTGATTCGGCCCCACCCCGCCCGGCCTCGCGGCACCGCGGCGGCGGGGACGAAGGCGGTTCAGTCCAGCCGCTCGTCCAGTTCGCGTAGGCGATCGGCGATGACACCAGGGAGGGACGAGGCCAGTCCGGCGTCCGATTGCGCCAGCCGCCGGAACGACGTGGCATCGATGGCGAGGACCCGCAGCTCGGTGGCGGCTGTGACCGACGCCGTGCGCCGCAGGCCCTCCATCACGGCGATCTCTCCGAAGTGGTCACCCGGGCCGAGCGAGGCGATGACGGTGCCGTCGGCCGACACCTCGGCCTGGCCGGACACGATGACGTGAATCGCGTGGGCGCCTCCCCCCTGCCGCACGATGACGTGGCCCGCCGGGTGGGTGATGTCCTTGGCGATGTCGACGAGTCGCTCCAGCGAGGGCTCGGGAACCCGGGAGAAGATCGGCGCCGACCGCAACAGTTCGAGCATTCCCGGGGTGTCCGTCATGTCCCTTTCACCGCCTATTCGTGCCCGGAGTGTACGACGGCCCGCCGCGCGGTGCCGGGGAGACCGCCCGCCGGCGGTGCGACGCTACTCGGTCATCTGGTAGGCATCCCGGAGGTCGAACACCTGGCTCCAGATCCGCTCGCCCCCGTCCGCGGGCTGGACCGGCCGGCGGATCATCGTCATGCAGTGCTTCGCCTGTGCTTCCGTGGTCGAGGACCGGCCGTGAAGCTCGGTGGCGAAACGGGACATGTCGCGCACGGCCACGTCGAAGATCCTGTCGACCAGGTGGTCGTCGAGTCCGTAGATCTCGGCGTTCTCGAGCACGAGTTGGCTGTAGACGACGAGGGTGAAGATCTCGCCCACCGCCATCAGCCAGTCGGTGTCGCGGGTCTGGTCTTCGCTGGGTGGCTCGGCCATGAACATCGCCTTGAAGCCGTCGGCCTGCTCACAGAACACGGCCACGTTGGGGAGGTCGAAGCGTTCGAACACGGCCCGGTAGTCGTGGAACCGGATCTTGCTCAGACCCCGGGTCGGGCCCTGGTCGAACAGGAAGTCGTCGTTGACGCCGTCTGCCCGCTGCCCGACCGGTTGAAGGTCGGGGTCGGGGAAGAAGTAGTTCATGATGAACTTGACGATGAGGGCGATGTTGACATGGACGGTGCCCTCGAGTTTGGGCAGCGCCCGGATGTCCCGCGCCGCCATCTCGAAGTAGGTGTCGGCCTCGAAACCCTTGGCGGCGATCACGTCCCACAGATGGTTGATCACATCCTCGCCCTGGGTTGTGACCTTCATCTTCACCACCGGGTTGAACAGCAGGTAGCGGCGGTCGTCAGGGGTGGCCGACCGCATGTAGTCGGCGGCGCGCAGGGCCACCAGCTTCATGGCGACCAGCCGGGCGTAGGCGTCGCCGAACAGCCGCTTGACGTGGGGGAAGTCGGTGACGGTCATCCCGTACAGGTGGCGGTGGGCGGCGTGGTGAATCGCCTCGTAGAAGGCGTGGGTGCAGATCCCGATCGACGCCCACCCCAGGTTGTACTTGCCGATGTTGACGGTGTTGAGCGCGGCGTTCCACGCCTCGTCCCCCCGGGAGAGGATGTCTGCGTCGGTGACCGGGTAGTCGTCCAGGGCGTATTCGGAGACGAAGTTCTGGCTGTGGACGACGTTCTTGACCAGCCTGTAGCCGGGATGCCGCGAGTCGACGGCGAAGAAGCAGTACTCCCCCGTGTCGGCCAGCCTGCCGAACGTCGAGACGATCGCCGCCTCGTTGCCGTTCCCGATGTAGTACTTCGATCCGTTGGCGACGTAGGTGCCGTCTCCGGTCGGGGTGACCGTCATCTCGGACGAATACAGGTCGGCACCGTGCTCCTTCTCCGACAGGCCGAACGCGAAGATCGCCCCGTCCTCCAGCAGGCGGGCGGCTCGTCGCTTGACCTCCTCGTTGCCGCTCATCCAGACGGGACCGAGGCCGAGGACCGTGACCTGCCACGTGTACCAGTACTGCAGCCCGTAGAAGCCGAGGATCTCGGCGAACTCGCAGATTCGCCAGGTGTCCCACCGGGAGTCGGATGCGCCGTAGCCCGCAGGGGTGCACATCGTGGCGAAGATCCGTTCCCGGCCTACGAAATCGAGGAAGTCGCGGTACCAGACGGCGGCGTGGTCGTCCTCTTTGAGCCGGCGCTTCCCCTTCGACTCGAAGAACTCGATCGTCTTGGCCATCACCTCTTCGGAACGTGCGTCCGGGTATGGGCGGCTTCGAAGGCGGGGGTGCAACAGGATCATCGCCCGGCTCCTCTCGTCTGGTCGCTCCGGCGCCCGAGGCGCCGGCGGGGTCCCAGATCGAGGATAGGCGCAGGATGTCGAATCCTCGTCGGGAGAGGGAGGCGACCCTCTGCGGTGAGCCGGCCGGCCGGTTCGGCGACATCATCGTCCCCGGAACACGGTCCGGCCGGGGAGGCACCGGAGACTCAGCGATCTCCGGTGATGCGATCAGACCGGCCGGCGCCGTTCTGCTCGGCGCCGCCCCCGCGTAACCGATCCGTTGCGAGGCGCAAGGTGCCGGCCACGCCGGCCTGAGCGGGCCATCGGGTCGGTCTCCTCGATGACTCCAGACCCGGGCGCACTCGCCGGTTCCTCCAGCGACAGTGCCCGGCCCAAACCGTCGGGATCGTCCGCCTCCACGACCAGCGACTCCTGCTCGACCGACAGGAGGAGGCGTTGTCCCTGTCGGGACAGTGACGTCTCGGCAACCGGCCACGTCCCCACCACATGACCGGAGATGGACAGGGACAGCGACCCGGACGCGACCAGGAACACCCCGTCTGTGGGATCGTCCCTCATCCCCGCGATCGACACGCGCGCCGCGAACTCTGCCACCGCCCCACTCCTCTGCCCCGGAGACCGGAGAAAGCCTGCCACAGATCCTTCGATGGCGCCACCCTTTTCCTACGCGCCAACGTCCTAGAGCTCTCCGGCCGCCGAGTAGAACGCCTCCACCCACCGGGCCCACGGAATCCCGTATTCGGTCCCGTTGCGCACAACGATCAGATCGCGGGACGGCGACACGTAGATGAACTGGCCGTGGTCTCCTTCGGCGGCGAAGTCCGGTTCCTCCCCGTCACGGAGGAACCCGTACCACATGTAGCGGTAGTAGCCGTTGCCGTCGGCATACACCGCCGGCCCGAACGACAGCCGGTAGTACTCGGCGGTGTGGGTGGCCGGGTCGAAGGCGATCGAGTCCTCCACCCATTCCGACGACACGACCTGGGTCCCGTTCCAGCTCCCTCGATGCAGGTAGAGCCGCCCCAGCTTGGCGAAGTCGACGGCCCGGGCGTTGAGCCCCGCCTCCATCTTCTCGAACCCGCCGTCGGAATCGAGCGCCCATGCTCCGCCGAACTCCATTCCCACTGCGTCCCACAGCCGGGTCTGGGTGAACTCGGTCACCGACATGCCGGTCGCCCGCTCGAGGATCATCCCCAGCAATTGGGGGTGGTACTTGTTGTACGAGAAGTGCCGGCCCGGGGGTTCGAGGATGTGGGTGAACTCGAGGGCCGCCTCCCGCTGATCCGGGTAGTAGGTGGTGATCGGGTCGTCTCCGTTGAACACCGCCCAGCGGAGCTCCCGGTATTCGAGACCGGACGCCATCGCCAGCACGTGGCGGATGGTGATGTCGTCGAACCGCTCATCCCGGTCCGAGAGTTCGGGCAGGTAGTCGGTGATCGGATCGTCGATGCTCCCGATGAAACCCTCGTCGATGGCGATCCCCACCAGGGCGGAGTCGAAGGACTTCGCCACCGAGAACGACGTGAGCATCGTGTCGCGCTGCGCCCCGTTGAAGTAGCGCTCGTAGATGATCCGGTCACCCTGGATCACGAGGAATGCCTGGGTTCCCGCGTCGGAGAGGAGCGCATCGAGGTCGTCGGTGCCGAACGCCGACCCGAACACCGCCCGCACCCGCTCGTCATCCGGAGCCGGGAGGAACGTGAAGGGGGCGGCCGATGCGGTGAGCCGGCTCAGCGGGAAATAGTCGAGGTAGTCACTCACCTCCGACTTGCCGTGGGACAGGACGCGCCACACGTAGAGGGGCGAGTGGACGGCGGACGCTCCGATCAACCACGCCACGACGATCGCCACCGAGCCCACCACGATCCGACGAAAGGCGCCGCGCGCTGTCACCCGACGAAGCCTACGCCGGTACTTCTCGTCGAAACCCCCATCGGCCGCCCGCCATCGATGAGGCCGTCGGAAACCACATCGGCGTCTCCGACGTCAAAGGTACATGCGCACCATCACAGCACTGGTCTTCTTTGCGGCGGCGATCGTGATGATCGGAGCACCGGCCTACGCCTCCTGTGCCGAACCACCGCCCATCGAAGAGGGATTCGCCCAGTCCGACGCCGTCTTCACAGGGACCGTCGTGCGAACCGAGTTCGACGGCCGGCTGGCCTATGTCGAGGTGACTCACGTGTGGAAGGGCAACGTGTCCGCCCGCACCGAAGTCGCAGGCTCATTCGAGCTGTCGCCGGGCCTGTTCACGTCGGTCGACCGCACATACCGGCTCACCGACTACGTGTTCTTCGTCCGGGCCGGCGACACGCGGTTCGAGGACGACATCTGCACGCTCACCCGGCCCGCCGGGGACGTCGACGAGGCCCTCCTCGCCGAACTGGCCGCCGGTGGCGACTACGTGCCTCAGCTCGAATCTGACGCACCGGCCGAGGGCACCGGCCCGACGGCGACCACGATCGCTGTATTCGGCGTCGCCGGCCTCGTGACACTCGCCACCGGCGCCGTCTCCGTACGCAGGCGAAGCAGCCGGGCATCGAGGTCCGGGACGTAGGAACGCCCACCTTCCGGATTCGACAACTCCCGCACCGGGTCAGCCGGTACTGCCGATCGTGGATCGAGCCCACTCCCACAGGCCGTGGGCGCCGGCCGGCACGGTCATCTCCTCGATCCGCTCGAGGTACCGGGACCGGGCTTCGTGGTCGGGAGGAAGGACCCGGGCCACGGTGACGCGGGTGAGGAACTCCTGCCAGGCGAGGCCTTGCTCCTGTGTCCAGCGGCCCAGCTCCTCGGCCTCTGCGAAACCCCGCTCGAGGTCGCCCGCGACGAGGGCCAGCATCGCGTGCGCCCAACGGAGCGACGGCGTGTGGAAGACGCCGGGCGGCAGCGTCTCGGCCATGGCGTGGGCCCGGCGCAGGCGCTCGGCATCCCCCAGCAGCGAGGCGCCCAGCACCGCCAGCCACACCGAGATGCCGGGGGCGAACGGGGTTTCTTCGAAGTGGCGCTGCCCGCTCTCGTAGACGGCCGCTGGGTCGCCGTCGACCATGGCGAACATCGCCTCTACCCGCTCGAGCTCCAGCTTGCCCTGGGCGTCGATCACCTCGGCGAGGATGGTGCGAGCGGCGCCGAGATGCGCATCCGCCTCCGCCCGGTTGCCGCGCCACAGCTCGAGGTCGGCCAGGGCCGCCAGGCGCTGTATCTCGTCGGCCGGAGTAGACGACCACACGGGGTCTCGGAGGATCGATTCGGCATCGTCCAGCCGGAGCTGGTACATCCTGCCACCGACCAGGTTGCCGGCGACGAACGATGCATGGTTGCGGTCTCCGACCCGCTTCGCTTCCTCGAAGGCGACCTCGGACGCCTCCAGTGTCTCGTCGAGGGCCTGTGAGGCATAGCCGATGTTGATCAACGCCCTCAGCTTGGTGTCGATGAGGTCGTGTTCGGTGCAGATCGCCAGGGCCCCGCGCAGCAGCGCCATCGCCTGGTGGTACCGAGACGCCGACAGGGCCGTCCCCCGGGTGATCATGGCGTCTGCGACCGCCTCGATCAGCCCGAGCTTCTCGACCGCACCCAGCGCCCGATCCGCCAGCGAGGCTGCGGCCTCGTCATCGCCGGTGAGCAGATGGACCCTCGCCAGTGCTACGGCCGCCTGCGCCAGGTACGGGTCGCCGGCCAGGTCCGGGTAGCGGGCGAGATGGTCCATCAGGAGCTGTTTGGCCGACTCGGATCTCCTCATCTCGTTGGCCACCCTGCCGGCCAGCGCCACCGACCGGTGACGTACGGCGACGTCGTCGAGCTCGGCGGCGAGCTCGGAGAGCGCCACGGTGTGACGCTCGGCCGCGGCGCCGTCCGACAGGCGCACCGCCGCCAGTGCCGCGTATTCGTGGAGGTCCACCGCCAACCCTTGAGGTGCCACCGGCAGCACCAGGTCGACCAGCGACATCACCTGCTCGTGGGCGTTGAGCGACCGGGCCCGGGCGATCGCCGCCCGAAGCGCGCCCACCAACTCGGCCTGGAGCTCGGGGTCGTCCTTCCCGCCGTATTCGGTGGCCGATACGTAGTGAGAGGCCGCCAGGGGGGCGAGCTCGGGGTCGCCGAGCTCACGGAAGTAGCGGGCAACGCGCAGGTGGAGGTCGTGACGGTCCGCCCGGGCGATGCGGCCATACGCCACCTCCCGCAGCATGCCCTGAACCCACTGGTACTGGCCGCGCTCGGGCGAGCGCGGATCCCGGATCAGGGTCAGCACCTCGTGGCGCACGAGGTCGGCCAGCCGACGCTCGAGCTTGTCGAGGCTCTCGTCTCGAAGCACGGCCAGGCCTTCGAGGGTGAAGGACTGACCCAGCACCGAGGCGTCGCGGGCGAGATCCCGTTCGTCCTGTGACAATCGGTCGAGGCGGGCGGAGATGACCGCCTGCACCGAGCTGGGGACGTCGATCTCGGTGAGATCCCCCTGCACAGACACGCCGCCTTCGCCGACCACCAGCCTCCCGTCGCTCATCAGCATCCGCAGCATTTCGACCGCGAACAGCGGTACCCCTTCCGCCGCCGCCACGATCCGGTCGACGGCGAGTTGGGGGATGCCTTCGACCGCACCGGCGATCAGCTCGGCCATCTCTGCGTCTCCGAGCGGGCCCAGATACAGCGAGGCGAAGCCGGGACGACCCGAACCCCAGTCGGGGCGCCGGTCCAGGAGGTCCGGTCGCGCCATGGTCACCACCAGGATCGGATGGTTCCGTGACCAGTCGGGGAGCTCCTCGACGAACTCCAGGAGGCTGGGGTCGGCCCAGTGCAGGTCCTCGAAGACGAGCACCGTGGTCCCACGCCTTGCGATGCCTTCGAAGAAGGACCGGGCGGCAGCGAAGAGCTCGGTGCGATCGCTGCCGGCCGACCCGCCGACACCGAGGAGGCCCGACAGGCGCTCGAGGACCCAGGCGACATCGGGTTCGGGGACGAACGTCTCCACTGCCTCGGAGAGTCGCTGGGCGGTGACCTCCGCCGGATCCGTCTCCTGGATGCCGGCCCGGCCCCTGATCATCTCGCCGAGCGCCCACAGGGCGAGGCCGTCTCCGTACGAAGGCGACCGGCCCTCGTGCCAGTAGATGTCTTCGACCAGACCGTCGACGTAGTTCGAGAACTCCCTGATGAGCCGGCTCTTGCCGATGCCCGCCTGACCGACGAGGGACACGAGCCTGGCCCGCCGGTCGCGCCCGGTGCCGGTGAGCGTGTCCTTGAGCAGCCGCAGCTCCGACACCCGCCCCACGAAGGGCGGTTCGAGGACATCGAGCCGCCCGCGGCCGCCCCGCTCGCTGATCACCCGGATCGCCTCCCAGGCGATGATGGGTTCCTCCTTGCCCTTCACCTGGTGCGACCCGGCAGCCTCGAGTTCGATGGCACGGTTGACCAGGGCCGCAGTGACGTCGCCCACCAGCACCGCGCCCGACGTGGCCAGAGACTGCAGGCGGGAGGTGCTGTTCACCATGTCGCCGAGCAGCAGGCCTTTCTCGTTGCCGCCCGGGCCCACCGCCACCTCACCGGTCATCACACCGGCGCGAGCTGCCAGACCCGCGACGCCGAGACGTTCTCCCAGCGAGGCGACCGCATCGACAACCTCCAGCGCCGACCGCACGGCTCGCTCGGCGTCGTCTTCCTCGGAGGTGGTGGCACCCCACCAGGCCATCACCGCATCGCCGATGAACTTGTCGACCGTGCCGCCGAAGCGTTCGATCACGTCTCGGGCCACCTCGAAGTACTCGGTGATCAGGCTGCGGACATCTTCGGGGTCACGGCCCTCGCTGAACGCGGTAAACCCGACCAGGTCGATGAACAGCACCGACACCACGCGCCGTTCGGTTGCAGCCGGGGCAGACGCGGTCTTCGGCGTCGGAGGCGAATCGAGGGCCGACCCACACGACCCGCAGAAACGGTGGTCCGGAGGATTGTCGGAACCACAGACGGCGCAGGCGGCCACCAGGGGCCGGCCGCAATGGCCGCAGAAGCGCTGACCGGGTTGGGCGGTCGTACCGCATGCTCCACACACCATGACGGTCACGAAGGCTAGCCCCGGGCGGCGGTGTGAGGCAGGGGACCGAACCTTCTCGGTACAGTCGGGTCAGACTCGCCGAGAGGAGCTCCCCCGTGCCGACCACCCTGCCCGACCGAGCCCGAGTGGTCATCATCGGGGGCGGCGTCATCGGCTCCAGCGTTGCGTACCACCTGACCAAGCTCGGGTGGACCGACGTGGTCCTGATCGAACGCAACAGACTGACGTCGGGCACCACCTGGCACGCCGCCGGGCTGATCGTCTCGGGGGGCATGACCAACGAGACCCTGGCCTGGATGGCCCGCTACACCCGCGAGCTGTACGAGCGGCTGGAGGAGGAGACCGGCCTCTCCACCGGGTTCCGCCCGGTCGGCTACGTCCAGACGGGCGGCTCCCCCGACCGGATCGACAAGCTGCGCCGCGAGGCGGATTTCCTGCGGACGATGGGAATCGAGCGCCACGAGATCTCGTCGGCCGAAGTGTCCGACCTGTGGCCGATGCTCGACGTCTCCGGCCTGCTCGCCGGGTTCTACACGGCCGAAGAGGGGCGGGCCGACCCGGCCAATTGTGCGATGTCCCTGGCCAAGGGGGCCCGGATGGGCGGTGTGAAGGTGATCGAGAACACCGCCGTCACCGGTTTCGACGTCCGCCGGGGCAGGGTGCACCGGGTGCTCACCGACGCCGGGGAGATCGAATGCGACGCGGTGGTCAACTGCGCCGGCATGTGGGCCCGCCAGCTCGGAGCGATGGCTGGGGTGGCGGTGCCCCTGCAGGCGGCCGAGCACGCCTACCTCATCTCCGACCAGGTCGAGTCCACCCACCCTGACATGCCGATCCTGGAGGACCCCGACCGCTACGCCTACTACCGCGAGGAGACCGGCGGGCTGATGGTCGGACTGTTCGAGCCGGTGGCGGCGCCGTGGAAGGTCGACGGCATCCCCGGCGACTTCGCCTTCGGC
Source organism: Acidimicrobiia bacterium (assembly GCA_036525795.1). Lineage (GTDB taxonomy): Bacteria > Actinomycetota > Acidimicrobiia > Spongiisociales > ZC4RG35 > DATCZS01. The sequence continues at coordinate 10,789 of DATCZS010000172.1, forward strand.
GAGATCCCCAACGACTGGGACCGGCTGGCTCCCTTCCTGGAGCTGGCGATGGAGCCGCTGCCGATCCTCAAGGAGGTGGGGATCCGCAAGCTCTTCACCGGCCCCGAGAGCTTCACCGCCGACAACGAGTCGCTGATGGGCCCGGCGCCCGAAGTGGAGAATTTCTGGGTTGCGGCCGGATTCAACTCGCTCGGAATCCTGCTGGGGGGAGGGGCAGGCAGCATCATCGCCCACTGGATGGTCGACGGTGAAGCACCGGTCGACGTGACCGGGGTGGACATCGCCCGGGTCCATCCTTATCAGACCACCAGCCGGTTTCGGCGCGACCGGACCGTCGAACTGCTTGGCCGGCTCCACTCGACCGGTTCGTGGCCTCACTCCCAGCCGCAGCGCGCCCGCAACGTACGCCGGTCGGTGCTGCACGACCGGCTGGCCGGGGCGGGGGCCCGATTCGGGGAGTCGTCCGGGTGGGAGAACGTCTCCTGGTTCGGGCCGACCGGAATCGACATCCCTCACACCCGCTCCTACCGCCGCCCACCGTGGTGGGGGTACCACCAGGCGGAACATCACGCCACCCGCAACGGGGTCGCCCTCTACGACATGTCGTCGATGTCGAACCTCTCGGTGGAGGGGCCGGACGCCGAGCGGATCCTCGGCCGATTGAGCGGCAACGACATCGCCGTGGAGGTGGGACGCTGCGTCTATACCCAGTGGATGAGCCCCGCCGGCAAGGTGCTGGCCGATCTCACGGTGACCCGCACAGGAGACGACCGGTTCCTGGCCGTGGTGGCCGAAGGGTTCCACCGGCGGGTCGAGACCATGCTCCGGCGGGCGATCGGAACAGACGACCGGGTGGGGGTGTCCGACCTCACCTCGGGAATCACGCTGCTCAGCGTGCAGGGGCCCCGTTCGCGGGAGCTGCTCAACCGCATCACAGACGCCGACCTCTCCAACGAGGCATTCCCCTACTTCACCGCCCAGCGGATCGACCTGGAGTGCGCCGTCGGCTGGGCGTTCCGGATGAGCTTCGTCGGCGAGCTCGGCTGGGAGCTGTATGTCCCGGCCGAGTTCGGGGTGGGCGTGTACGACGCCCTCGTCCGCGAGGGCGTCGACCTAGGCCTGGCCCACGCCGGGATGGTGACCCTCGAGTCCGCCCGCACCGAGGCGGGAAGGCGCGACTACGGACTCGACATGGAGAACACCGACTCGCCGATCGAGGCGGGCCTGTCATTCGCCATCGACTTCGACAAGCCGGGGGGGTTCGTCGGCCGGGAGGCCCTGCTGGCCGAGCGCGAGGCGGGCCCACCGCGACGACGACTGGTCCAATTCCTGCTCACCGATCCCGAGCCGCTGCTGTTCGGCGAGGAGCCGATCTTCCTCGACGGGGAGAGGGTGGGGTACCTGCGCTCCGGCAACTACGGCCACACCCTGGGTGGAGCGATGGGAATGGGCTACGTCGAGGCGGAAGGGGGCGTCACCGCCCAGCTGATCCGCGAAGGGGAGTTCGCGCTCCAGGTGGCGGGCGAGCTGATCCCGGCCCGGGCGTCACTGCGTCCGATGTACGACCCGGGCAACGAGCGGGTGCGGATGTGACCGCAGGATGGACTCGCCGGACGAAGGATGGGCCGGCAGGAACCGGGGAATCCGGCATGGGGCAGACAGCCGATCCACCTCGAATCGCCGTCGTGGGGTCGACGATGATCGACTTGATCGCGTACACCCCGCGGATTCCCGACGCCGGGGAGACACTCGTGGGCGACTCGTTCCAGATGGGGTTCGGCGGCAAGGGCGCCAACCAGGCGGTGATGGCCCGCCTGCTGGGAGCCGAAGTGATGATGGTCAACTGCCTCGGCCAGGATCGCTACGGCGACATGACACTCGAGAACTTCGCCTCCTTCGGGATCGACACCACCCACGTCGGCCGGGTCCCCGGGGCGAGCGGGGTGGCCCCGATCTGGGTGGAGCCCGACGGCACCAACCGGATCATCATCATCCCGGGGGCCAACCACGCGCTGACGCCGGACGACGCCCGTCGGGCGATCGAGTCGTGGCCGGGCGGTGGGGTGGTCCTGGGCCAGCTCGAGATTCCCCAGCACGTGACGGCGGCAGGGTTTGGGGTGGGGCGGGCACGCGGCGCGACCACCGTGCTCAACCCGGCGCCGGCGGCACCCCTCGACGACGAGCTGCTGGCGTCAGCCGACTGGCTGATCCCGAATGAGGTCGAGTTCGCCGCCATCTCGGGAGCCGACGCCCACGACGATCGCGCCATGGCCGGTTTTGCCGCCGGCACCGGCACAAGGCTCGTCGTGACCCTGGGGGCACGGGGAGCGGCGCTGGTACGCAGCGACGGGTCGGTCGTGCGCCTCTCCGCCCCCGCAGTCGATGCGGCCGACACGACCGGCGCCGGCGACGCATTCGTAGGAGCGTTCGCCTACGGCCTGGCAGCCGGACTGGACGAGGTGACGGCAGTTCGGCTGGGCATCGCCTGCGCCTCTGACAGCGTCACCCGCCCCGGCACCCAGTCATCGTTCCCAGGTGAGGCCGCGGCCGGGAGATTGCTCGCGCGCCTCGCCGGGCGCTGACCACGACCCCCATCCAGCCGTCGATCTTGCTCGCGCGCCTCGCCGGGCACTGACCGTCACCCGGTGTCCCAGCCGGAATCGAAGTACTGGCGGGGGTGGTACAGCGCGATCAGCTCCCCGGCTGCGTCGGACAACCCGGACCACGGCTCCGGAATCTCGATCACCGCCACCGACCCCGTCTTCATGTCCACCCACTCGCCGGTGAGCGCGCCGACCAGCCCCGACCAGGTGGGCTGATGCCCGACAAGCATCAGTCGTTCGACCGTCGGTGGTGTCTCCGCGGCCAGGTTCAGCACGTCTTCGGGTGATCCGCCGTAGAAATCCCGCGCCAGGTCCACCGCGACGTCCCATCTGCCGGCCTCCCGCGCCAGGTGAGCCGTGGTCAGCGCCCGCAGCGCGGTCGACGAGATGACGAGGTCCGGGGCCAGATCCAGACCGGTGAGCAGCCGGCCCATCAGCCGGGCGCTTCGCACCCCGCGCGAGGCCAGCGGCCGGTCGTGGTCCGAACCGTGACCGGCGCTCCAATCCGACTTGCCGTGGCGCATCACGAGAAGCGTGGGCATGTGTCTCCGGGGACTGTCCACCAGAACGCTACCCCCGGCCCGCACCGGGCGAGGGCGCCGACCTCGCGGCGCGATCAACTCCCGACGCTGCTCGCACGAGCCAACCACGGCAAGGTGATGCTCACGCCCTGAGGCGGACGGCCCCCGGTCCTCGAGCCGGCCCGGGTCGTGCGGGAGCCCTAGATGGCGAGACCTGCGGGGTTCGGGTAGTCCGGCTGGCGG
>DATCZS010000173.1:0-24470 GCA_036525795.1 Acidimicrobiia bacterium
CCCGGATTCGAAGAACGTCCACACCGTCGCAGAGGGCCCGTCCGAGGCGCTGGAGATGGCCCGCCGATACCGCCGCCACGGCGCCACCATCATCGACCTGGGGGCGCAGTCGTCGCACCTCGACAACCCGACGATCGCGGCTGAGGCGGAGATCGAACGGCTCCTCCCTGCGCTCCGGCTGCTCGTCGAGGACGGGTTCATCGTGTCGGTCGACACCTGGAAGCCCCCGGTGGCGGAGGCAGCGCTCTCGGCCGGGGCGGCGATCCTCAACGACACGGGAGGGCTGGGCGATCCCGACATGCGCCGCCTGGTGCGGGAAGGCGATGCGGCCGCCATCGTGATGTACGTCGAGGGCGAGAACCCCCACGCGGTGGGCGAGATCTCGATCTCTCCGGACAAGGCAGAGGTCACGGCCCAATGGATGGGTCGGAGGCTGGAGGAACTGCGGGCAGACGGCATCGAACGGCTCATCCTCGACCCGGGGATCGCCATCAACTACCGGGGGGACTACGAGGCGTACACGCGCATGCAGCTCCAGGTCATCCGCGGGATCGACCATCTGCGCACCTTCGAGCATCCGATCCTGATCCCGATCCCCCGCAAGCGCGAGGACCACCGGGTGGCCGCCTACATCACGATGGCTCTCGAGTACGGAGCCGATGTCATCCGGGTGCACGACGTGGAGTGGGCCTGCGACCTGGTGCGGCTGTTCGGACGAGTCCCCGTCTGATCGATTCCACACACCAACGGCGAACGCTACCGTCGGCCTCGATGCCCGTCCTCCACGTTTCCGGCCCCTCCAACTCCGGTCCGGGCGAGCGCGGAGAGATGCTGGCGAAGGCGCGAGCATTCCTCGAACAGGGCGGTGTCGATCCGTCCGACGTGGTCAGGGTCGACGTCCCGCCGAAGGGTTCCGGAAGCGACGGCGATACGGCCCTCCGCGGCGAGCTGGAGGGGATCGTGCCCACCCTCCAGTCCGGCTCACTGTTCGGCGGGATGCAGGGTCTCGAGGTGATCGACGCCCAGAACCTGACCGCGGCGGAAGCCGAGGTGATCGCCGACCTGGTCTCGACGATGGACGACGCGGCGGTGGCGCTGGCGGTGGTCTCGGCCGGAAGTGTTCCGGCGGCGCTCGCCAAGCAGCTCAAGTCGAGGGGAGAGGTCGTCGCCGTCCGCAAGCTGTGGGAGAGCACGGCCACAAAGTGGCTTGCCCAGGAGATCGAGGCGAGAGGACTGGCCATCGATTCGGCCGCCGCCGGCGCCCTCATCCAGCGTTTCGGGGCGGACACCGAGTCGCTTCGCCAGGCACTCGACCAGCTCAGTGAGACGACGGGCAAGATCACCGCCGGTGCGGTGCTCGACCGGTTCCGGAATCGGCCCAACGAGCCGATCTTCCACTACACGGATGCCATCACCAGGGGAGATGCGGCCGAAGCACTGAGGCGTCTCGGCGACCTGCTCGTGCATCAGCACCCGCTGGTGATCCTGGCGTCGCTCGAGACCGAACTCCGCCGGCGCTCGCTGGTGCTGACCGCTCCCGATATCGAGACGTTCCGGGCCCAGGCGGGGGCGCGGGGTTCGGACAAATGGGTGGAACGGGTGTGGCGCCAGCGGAGCCGGCTGAAGGACTCCGGTCTCCGTCGAGGACTCGAGGCCATGGTGCGGGCGGACAGGATCCTCAAGTCGGCCCCCGAGGAGATGCATCGAGTGACCCTGGAGCGGCTCACCCTGGCGATGTGCCGGTGGATGGTGGGGAGATAGGCCCCTGACCGGAGTTCGGCGTCCGCTCGCCGGGTCCGGACCCGCTGCGGAATGACGAAGGCCCGGTCCACACAGACCGGGCCTCGCGTATCACCGGTGGGTGATCGCTACGAATTCGCCCTCTTGGCCAGGCGGGACTTGCGACGGGCGGCGGTGCGGGGGTGCAACACGCCCTTGGCGACCGCCTTGTCGATCTTCTGCTGGGCGACCTGGAGGGCGGTATCCACCCCTTCGTCCTGTTCGATCGCCGCCTCGACCTGCTTGGTCCGCGTCTTCAGTTCGGAGCGGACCGCCTTGTTGCGCATCCGGCGCTTCTCGTTCTGCCGGTTGCGCTTCTTCTGTGACTCGATGTTCGCCATTGCGTGAAAACCTGCTCGTTGTGCCTGCGGGGGTCGATCCGGCCGCACCCGGGTGCGGTGGAGCGAGGGGAACGCGAACGCTCGCGCTCGACGGCGAAAGATAGCAGTGGTCGAGACCCCGGTACAATCCAACCGGTTCAGGTCCCTCTCCCAAGGCTCCCGTGATTCCTCAGTCGCGCATCCGCAACTTCAGCATCATCGCCCACATCGACCACGGGAAGTCCACGTTGGCCGATCGCCTGCTCGAACGCACGGGGGCCATCAGCGAACGCGAGATGAAAGACCAGATACTCGACACGATGGACCTCGAGAGGGAACGGGGGATCACCATCAAGGCCAACAACGTCCGTCTCCACTACCGGGCGGCCGATGGCGAGGACTACGTCCTCAACCTGATCGACACCCCAGGACACGTCGACTTCTCCTACGAGGTGTCCCGCTCGCTGGCGGCCTGCGAGGGCGCGCTGCTGCTGGCCGACGCCGCCCAGGGGGTGCAGGCGCAGACGCTGGCCAACGCCTACATGGCCGTCGAGGCGGGGTTGGAGGTGATCCCGGCGCTCAACAAGATCGACCTTCCCTCCGCGGATCCCGAACGAGTGGCGGACGAGCTCATAGAGGTGCTGGGCGGAGAAGCGGACGAGGTCATCCGGCTTTCTGCCAAGACCGGAGCGGGGGTTCCCGAGCTGCTCGAGCGGCTCGTCGCCCAGGTTCCGGCGCCGACCGGTGAGCCCGATGCACCGTTGCGCGCCCTTGTCTTCGACTCCTACTTCGACGCCTACCGCGGAGTGGTCTGTTACGTCCGGGTGGTCGACGGCGTCCTCGACTCGGGCGATCGTCTGCGGTTCATGGCCACCGGAGAGGAACACGGGGCGAACGAGGTCGGGGTGCTCACGCCCAAGGCGGTTCCCGTGGCGTCGCTGGGCCCCGGTGAGGTCGGCTATCTGATCACGGGCGTCAAGGAGATCGATCGGATGAAAGTGGGAGACACGGTGACCACCGCCTCCCGTCCGGCCACGACGCCGCTGCCGGGGTACGACGAACCGAAGCCGATGGTGTTCGCCGGGATCTTCCCCACCGACGGCGACGACTTCGAGGAGCTGCGCGACGCGCTCGAGAAGCTTCGCCTGAACGACGCGTCGCTGATCTACGAACCCGAGACGTCGAGAGCCCTCGGGTTTGGCTTCCGTCTCGGCTTCCTCGGCCTGCTGCACATGGAGATCGTGCGGGAGCGGCTCGAGCGCGAGTACGACCTCGACCTGGTCGCCACCGCTCCGTCCGTGGCGTACCAGGTGACGCTCACCGACGGTTCCGAGAAGGAGATCCGATCTCCACAGGACCTGCCCGACCCGGGGAACCGCCTCGACGTGAGAGAGCCGTACATCAAGGCGATGATCATCTCGCCAACCGAGTACATCGGCTCGATCATGGAGCTCGTGACGGCGCGCCGCGGAACGATGGGCGGAATGCACTACCTGGGGCCGGGACGGGTGGAGCTCACCTATTCGCTTCCTCTCGCCGAGATCGTGTTCGACTTCTTCGACCAGCTGAAGTCGCGGACCAGGGGATACGCCTCGCTCGACTACGAACCGGAGGGGTCGCGGTCGTCCGACCTCGTCAAGGTCGACATCCTGCTCAACGCCCAGCCGGTCGACGCGTTCAGCGCGATCGTGCACCGCGACAAGGCCTACGACTACGGCAAGCGGATGGTCGAACGGCTGCGGCAGCTGATCCCGCGCCAGTTGTTCGACATTCCCATCCAGGCGGCGATCGGATCGAAGGTCATCTCGCGGGAGACCGTCAAAGCCAAGCGCAAAGATGTGATCGCCAAGTGTTACGGGGGCGACATCACCCGCAAGCGCAAGCTGCTCGAGAAGCAGAAGGAAGGCAAGAAGCGGATGAAGATGGTCGGGTCGGTGGAAGTGCCGCAGGAGGCGTTCGTGGCGGCGCTGCGCGTAGACGAGTGAGCGGCGGTTCGGCCGGCGATCGACGTTCCGTCGACGCCGGGGGCGTGACCGGTGTACCGCCGCGGCGGGGGGATGCCATCGCCGGCTCCGACGCCCGCGTGCGGCTCGATCCCTCCTCCCCTCCGGCGGAGGAACCCTCTCCGGACGACCCCTTCCTCGCCGACCAGGCCGCCGGTGCGTTCTCCGCCTACGTCCATCTCCCGTTCTGCCGCCGAATCTGTCCGTACTGCGACTTCGCAGTGGTGGAGGGGCGGATGGACGTCGCCGGCCGGTACGTCGACGCGGTCTGTGCCGAGATCGCCGGTCACCCGCCGTGCGAACCGCTGGACTCGGTGTTCGTGGGTGGTGGCACCCCCAGCGCCCTGGCTCCCGCAGAGCCGGGGCGGATCCTCGATGCCTTGCGCGGACGCTTCGGATTCGCCGAGGGAGCCGAGGTGACCCTCGAGGCCAACCCCGAGGACTGGGACCGGGACACGGGTGACGCATTGACCGAAGCGGGATTCACGCGGGTGTCGTTCGGGGCGCAGTCATTCGATCCGGATGTCCTGTCCGCACTCGGCCGACTCCACACCCCCGAGCAGATCGAGTCCGCCGTCGACCAGGCTCGTCTCTCGGGATTCCGCTCGATCTCGGTCGATCTGATCTTCGGGACTCCAGGGGAGTCGGTCGCCTCATGGGCGGTCACCGTCGATCGGGCTGTCGCCACCGGCGCCGACCACGTTTCGGCCTACTCGCTCACCGTCGAGCCGGGGACGGCCCTGTGGAAGCAGGTCCGGGGCGGAGCGGGTGCCCCGGACCCCGACGACCAGGCGGACAAGTGGGAGGTGGCGGCCGACCGGCTGGCCGACGCCGGTTTCGTCCGGTACGAGGTGTCCAACCACGCCCGTCCGGGCCACCACTGCGTCTACAACCTGTCGGTGTGGGGTCAGGGGTCGTATCTGGGCTTCGGCCTTGGAGCGCACGGGCACCTGGGCGGGCGCCGGACCGCCAACGTGCGGAGGCTCGACACCTACATCGACAGGGTGGAGCGGGGGATCGGGCCGGTGCAGTCGAGCGACGCCGTCGAAGGCTGGGCGGCGGAGGTCGAACGAATGATGCTGGGATTGCGCCGCGCGTGTGGGGTGGCGGCGGGCGAGGGAGGAGAGGCGCTGCTGGCGTCGGTGGAGGGCAGGCGTCTGCGGGATGCGGGGGTGATCGACCTGGTCGGAGGCCGCCTGGTGGTCAGCCGCCCGTTGCTCACCGACGAGGTGATTCGCACGCTCCTCGCCCTGGCGCCGCCCGGCGGGGGCGATCGCGCCTGACCGCCGACGGAGAGGGGCGCCGGTCCCCAGGGTGCCCTCTCGGTGTCCCCGGGTGGGAGGAAGACGGTTCCGTGTGGGCGGGTTCTGTCACTCTCATGGGGGGAGTGCTAATCTTCCGGAGCCATGGACGACCGTCGCCCAGACGATCGGCGCAATGACCGTCGGGATGAAATCCTGCGGGCCCTCGTCGAAGAGCACATTCAGACCGGAGAGCCGGTCAGCTCGCGTCGGATTCTCGAGCGAACCGGGCTCGACGTGTCCGGCGCCACGGTACGCAACGAGCTGGCCGGGCTGGATCGCGACGGGTATGCGGTCCAGCCCCATACCTCTGCGGGGCGGGTGCCCACGTCGAAGGCCTATCGCTACTACGTAGACCACCTGTCGCCCTCCAAGCTGCGGGTCAACACCCAGCAGCGGATCTCCAGCTTCTTCTCGTCCGTTCATCTCGAACTGGGTCGGCTGCTCAAGGCCACGACGGAGCTTCTCACCGACATCACCCATTTCCCGGCTGTGGCGATCGGACCGGGACCCTTCGGTGAGGAGATCAAGGCGACGCACCTGGTTCAGATGGGGGCGAAGACCGTGCTCATGGTGACCGTCACCGACACCGGACGGGTCTCCCAGGAGCTGTGCCGCCTCGACACCGCCGTGACCACCCCCGAGGTGGAAGAAGCCGAGCAGATGCTGGCGGCGGTGGCGATCGGCGCAGATCTGGGGTCGGTCGGTGCAGACGCCTTTTCGGAGTTCGACCTCCCCGGGCCGGTGCGGTCGGTGGTACACGCGGCGCTCGAGGCGATGGGGCGGGCGGCGCGCCAGTCATCCGACATCTACGTCGGCGGGACACGGCAGATGGCGACGGTGTGGGACAACCTCTCCACGGTGCACCGAGTGCTCGAGGTGCTCGAGCGCGAGGCGATGCTTCTGTCGATGCTGGGCGGCGCCGGCACCACCATCCATCTCGGGGATGAGCGCCCCGACACCGAAGGAGTCGACATGGCGGTGGTCTCCACCTCGTTCGAGGCCGGCGCCGCCGAAGGCAGGGTGGGCGTGATAGGTCCGATGCGGATGGACTACAAGGAGGTCATCTCCACGGTCGAGGGTGTCAGCCGTGAGCTCGGTGACCGGATGAACGACTGACCCGCATGGCAAAGGACTACTACGGCACTCTCGGAGTCGCCCGGGACGCCGGCTCCGAAGAGATCAAGAGGGCCTTCCGCCGTCTGGCCCGGGAATCGCACCCCGACGCCAACCCGGACGACCCCACCGCCGAGGCGCGCTTCCGTGAGATCGCCGAGGCGTACGAGGTCCTGTCCGACCCCGAGCGCCGCCGCCGCTACGACCGGGGGGACACGATCGACCTCTCGGACATCTTCGGCGGCGGATTCGGCGGCTTCGACGACCTGCTCCGGTCGGTGTTCGGGGACCTGTCCGGGTTCGGGGGCGGCGGTGCGAGAGGGCCGGTACGCGGCCGGGACATCCTTGCCAGAGTCGAGCTCGACCTCGCCGAAGCGGCCTTCGGGACCACCGTCGACGTGTCGTTCCGCACCAATGTGACGTGTGCGGTCTGCGCAGGCGACGGGGCCAAGCCGGGCACCGAACGCAGCCGTTGTCCGACCTGTTCGGGCTCGGGAGCGGTTCGTCAGGCGCGGCGGGGGCTCCTCGGCACCGTGATGTCGGTGACCACCTGCGGGACCTGCTCCGGCTCGGGTGAGGTGTTCGCAGAGCTGTGCGAGCGATGCGCCGGAGGGGGTGTGAGCGCCGAGGATCGGACGGTGAAGGTCGAGGTGCCCGCCGGAGTCTCGACCGGAACCAGGCTGCGCCTCACCAGAGAAGGCGAGGCTCCCGGCAGAGGGGGGCAGCCGGGGGATCTCTTCGTGGAGACGATCGTGCGGCCGGATACCCGATTCGAGCGCAACGGCGACGATCTCGTCCACCGGGCGACGATCGGGATCGCCGAGGCGAGCCTCGGCACCCAGCTCGACGTTCCGCTGCTCGAAGGAGGAACCACCGAGGTGGACATCCCGGCGGGAACCCAGCCCGGGTGGCAGAACAGGCTCCCGGGCGCAGGCATGACCCGGCTCGGACGCCGCGGCCGGGGAGATCTGTACGTGTTGGTCAACGTGGAGGTCCCAACGGATCTCGGTCAGGAGGAGGAAGAGCTCCTCCGCCGGTTCGCCGAGCTCCGTTCCGAGCTTCCGAGCGAGTCCCGCCGCCGCCGCCGGCGCTGACCTGATGGCCCACGTCCCGCATCTGCACATCCCCGGGCCCTGGGGCACCGACACGCTTCTGCTCGACCCCGACCATCTGCACCATCTGACACGCGTCCTGCGAATCGGCGACGAGCGACCCGTGAGCTACACGGACGGCGCCGGCAGGGTGGGGCGGGGGCGGCTGGAGGGAGCCTCGATCGTCCGGGGCGAGGAACGGAGCATCGACCGCACCAGGGTGATCACGGTGGCCGTCGCTCCTCCCGACTCGAGAGAGCGGGCCCGATTCCTGGTCGAGAAGCTCGCCGAGCTCGGGGTCGCCCGCCTGGTGTGGCTGGAGACCACCCACGGACAGGGCCGGCCGCCCCGCACCGAGAGAACCGTTGCCTGGGCGGTCGGGGCGCTGGAACAGAGCCGGGGCGGGTGGCTGATGGAGAGCTCGGAGACCATGGTGGCGATGGATGCGCTGCCCCGACCGCTGCTGGTGGCCGCTCCCGGAGGCGATTCGGCGGCGCCCAAGGTGACGAGGGCGACCGTCGCCGTCGGCCCCGAGGGCGGATGGGCCCCCGACGAGATCCCCGCCGATGCGATCTGCATCGACCTCGGGCCGACCATCCTGCGGGTGGAGACCGCCGCCATCGTGGCCGCCACCATGCTGCGCTGACCGCCTGGAGGGCATGTCGGCAACGTCCCAACTCTGCGCGCGCAAAAACCACTCTGAGTGGTAGGGTGTTCACGGGCAGTACAGAGGGGCAGACATGGAGAGTTTGAATGCAGCGCTGGGCGAACGGCTGCGTCGCGCCAGGAGGGCGCGGGGCTGGTCGTTGCTCGAGGTGGAGGACGCCACCGAGGGCGAGTTCAAGGCCTCGGTGCTGGGGGCGTACGAGCGCGGCGAGCGGAGTGTGTCGGTGGCGCGCCTGTGCCGCCTGGCCGAGCTCTATCACGTTTCACCGTCGGCATTGCTGCCGACCGTGACCGAGGTGGCGGACGCCGATCCGGTGGTGGTCGATCTGACTTCCGCCGAGAACATGCCCCCCGAGCAGGCGCAGACCCTCGATCGGTACCTGGCTGCGATCCAGGTGATGCGACGCGACGCCGCCGGTCCGACCCTGTCGGTGCGGCAGTCCGACCTCAAGGTCCTGGCGGCGCTGCTGGATACCGCGAACCCGGTCGAGGCCTTGGAACGGCTGGCGAAAGAGGAGCGCTGATCGACGCGGCCCCCTTGGCTCTCGACCGCCTTGATCCCTATACTCGTGCTCGCCCCAGCGGGCATTCCTCGTGATCTCTGAATCGATCGAACGACATGTGCGCGTCCCGGCGAATCACCTCATGCTCGAGCTGCTCGGCGTCGGTGACGTCAACCTCCGCACCCTCGAGGGTTTCTTCCCCTCGGTGCGGATCGTGGCGCGTGGCAACGAGATCGGATTGAACGGACCGGAGGAACACGTCGCCACGGTGGAGACCGTGATCGACGAGCTCCTCATCCTGGTGCAAGAAGGCCAGTCGCTCGGCGACGGCCGGGTGCACTCGGTGGTCCAGATGGTGCGCGACAAGATCCCGTCGCCGTCCGGCGTCCTCACCGAGGGGATTCCGGTGGGTCGGGGCAAGGTGGTGAGGGCGAAGACCCCCAATCAACAGCGCTACATCCAGGCGATCCGCGACAACACGCTGACCTTCGGGATCGGCCCTGCCGGCACGGGCAAGACCTACCTGGCGATGGCGGCTGCGGTCGAGTCGCTCCTGTCTGGCTCGGTCCGGCGCATCCTGCTCACCCGACCGGCCGTGGAGGCGGGGGAGCGGCTCGGGTTCCTTCCGGGCGACCTCTCCCAGAAGATCGACCCGTACCTCCGGCCGCTCTACGACGCGCTGTGGGACATGCTCGGCCCCGATGAGACCGGACGGCTCATCGACAGGGGCACCATCGAGATCGCCCCGCTCGCCTACATGCGCGGGCGCACGCTCAACGATGCCTGCGTGATCCTCGACGAAGCCCAGAACACCTCACCCGAGCAGATGAAGATGTTCCTCACCCGGCTCGGGTTCAACTCGAAGATGATCATCACCGGCGACATCACCCAGACCGACCTTCCCTCCCAGCAGCAATCGGGGCTGCGGATCGTGCGGGGACTCCTGGATGGGATCCCGGGTGTGTCGTTCGTCGAACTGTCTGCTCGCGACGTCGTCCGGCATCGGATCGTGGCGGCGATCGTCGAGGCGTATCAGCGCTTCGAAGACAACGGGCGGCCGCCACGATGAGGATCACGGTGCTCCGTTCGCTTTCGCTGGTTGCCGCCGTCGGGTTGATGGCCCTGGTCCTCGCCGTCGGGAGCGACCTGTCGGGAACGGGTCTGGAGCCGGGCGCCCAGGCTCCCAGGGACTTCTTCGCCGAACGCACCGCCGAGGTTCCTGATCCGATCGCCACGGCCGCCGCCGTCGAAGCCGCACTGGAGGAGTTCGAGCCGGTGTACGTGACCGACCCCGAAGCGGTTGCCTCGATCGAAGAGGCCATCGACGCCGTGTTCGCCTCCGCCGTCTCGAACGTGGAAGGTGGTCCCCGGCCGGTCGTCCGTCCCGACTTCTCGGCGCAGACCACCACGACGACAGTCCCGTTCGACACGACCACCTCCACCGGCGCGGAGGGCGAGCCGCCGCCCGAAGGCGAGGAGGAGGTTCCGGTCGCCCAACTCAACGGCCAGGTCTTCATCGACGTCAACGGCGACGGCATCCTTCAGGTCGACGAGCCGCTCTACGGCGTGGCAGACACCGGGTTGGGCGGAGCCCCGATCGTGGCGCTGTCCAACGGCGCCACCTACGAGACGGTGACCGCCAACGACGGCACGTTCCAGCTCACGCTGCCGGCCGGATCCATCACCATTGCGATCGACCCCGTCGGCTCGTTCCCTGCCGGTTTCATCTTCTCCACCTCCACGTTCCAACAGGACGTCGAGTGCGCAGCGGACGAGCAGTGTGACGTGTTCCCGATCGGCGTCACCGGCAACGTTCGCACGCTGGACGAGCAGGTGGCATCGATGCGGGACCAGTACGCCTTCCTGGGAGACGAAACGCTCTTCACACTGGCGAGCATCGCCACGGGCGACGTGTTCCGGGTCGCACTGGGCGAACGGCCGAGGATGCTGTTCGTCAACAACGCCGCCATCGATCGCGTGCGAGACGTGATCGAGACCGAGATCAGGGATCAGGCCGAACTCGACGCCGCCAAGAACAACGTCGTGCGGAACCCTCCGTTCGTCGTGCTTCCAGACGGCACCAGGGACGATGCGGCCTCGGCGGCGGCAGCCGAAATCGTCTCCAGCCGGCTTCAGATCACCGAGCAGATCGATGAGGCAGCCACCGACTCGGCGCGCCAGGAGGTGATCGACTCGGTGCCCCAGGAGACCCAGCCCTTCGAGGCGGGAGACTTGATCGTCCGCACGGGGGAGGAGCTCACCGAGTTCCAGATCGATGCCATCGGGCGAACCGGCGCCCTCACGGGCCGCACGCTGCGCCGGGCGGCGCTGGTGGGAGTGCTCGTGATGATGGTGGCCTCGCTCGGTTTCTACCTCGCACGGTTCCGGCCCAACTTCTGGCACTCCCCGCGCATGGTGGCCTTGTGGGCATTGCTGCTGGTTTTGGGGGCCGGAGCGGTGCGGCTGGCGATCTACCTCGAGCCCCGCGCGGGCACGTACTACGTGCTGCCGGCGGTGGCCTTCGGCTACCTGGCGGCGGTGCTGTTCGACAACCGGATGGGCACGCTGATGGCGCTGGCGATGGCGATGCTGGCGGCGGTGGGCACCGAGCAGGCGGGAGTGGCGGTGTTCGGGCTGCTGGCGACGCTCGCACCGATCGGGTTCGTCTCGAAGGTCTCCACCAGACGGGCCTTCCGCAACTCGGTGGTGGTGTCGTCGGTCGCGGTGGCCGTGATCGCGGGCACCGCCACATGGTTCTTCGACACCGGAGTGGACTCCAGCTTGCTCGAATCGGTCGGTCTCGCCACCGGGTGGGCGTTCGTGGCCGCCCTCGTGGCCTCCCTCGTCGCGCTGGCGACGATGCCGTTCTTCGAGTCGGCCTTCGATGTGACCACGACGCTCCGGTTGCTCGAACTGACCGACCGCAATCACGAGGCGCTGCAGGTGCTCCAGGAGAAGGCGTTCGGCACGTTCAACCACTCGCTCATGGTGGGCACGCTCGCCGACGCCGCCGCCAAGACCATCGGCGCCAACAACCTCCTCGCCAGGGCCGCCGCCTACTTCCACGACCTCGGCAAGACCGAGAACCCCACGTACTACATCGAAAACCAGTTCGGCATCCCCAACCCGCACGACGAGCTCGTGCCGGAGGAGTCCGCCAAGATCATCAGGGCCCATGTCACGGACGGGATACGTCTCGCCGCTCGCTACAGGATCCCTTCCGAGGTGGCCGAAGGGATCCTCGCCCACCACGGCGACGCGATCATGCGCTACTTCTACGAGAAGGCCCGTCAATATCACGGGACCGAATCGGTGAACCCGGACGACTACCGGCACGCCGGGCACAAGCCCCGAACCCGTGAGATGGCGATCGTGATGATGGCCGACTCCGTGGAGGGAGCGTGCCGTGCGGTGTTCTCCGAGGAGGAGCCGACCACAGAGGCGATCACCAAGGTCGTGAACCGCGTGATCGACGAGAAGGTCGGAGACGGTCAGCTCAACGACTGCAACCTCACGCTGGCCGAACTGACGACCGTGCGCTCTGCCTTCATCGAGGCGCTGGTTGGTCACTACCATCAGCGCATTCAGTACCCGAACTTCCCTGGCATCTGACGTGGACGATCCCTCCCCTCGAAGTCCGGAGGTCGGTCGATGACGGTGAATGTCATCGACGACCAGGACCGCAGCTTCGACCGCGAGTCTCTCGTCTCCCTGGCCGAGATGGTGCTTGCGTCCGAAGGCTTCCCTTCCGAGACCGGCGTCGATATCACCGCGGTGACCGACGTTGCGATCGAACAACTCCACGTCACCCACATGGGACTCGCCGGTCCGACCGATGTGCTGTCGTTCCCGCTGGAGGCCTTGACGCGTGGAGAGGTTCCCGAGATCAGAGCCGGGCAGGCGCCCATCCATCTGGGCGACGTGGTGCTCGCACCCGACTACATCGCCCGTCAGGCCGAACGACTCGACGTGGCGTTCGCAGACGAGATGGCGCTGATGGTGGTCCACGGGATCCTTCATCTGATGGGGTGGGATCACGAGGACGACGCCGAAGCCGAGCAGATGGAGGCTCGCGAACGGGCGCTGCTGGCCAAGGTGGGGGTGGATAGGCGATGACTCTGGTCGGCATCGGTTTCAGCCTCGCCATCGTCATGCTCGCGGGGATCGTGCGCTCCGGCGGAGCCTCGCTCGTGCGAACCGCCAGGGCAGACGCCATCCACGACGCAGCCGAGGGCACGGTCGGAGCGGCCACCGTTGCCCGACTCCTGGACGACAGGGACCTCATCATCCCCGGGATCAACATCGTTCACGCCGCCCTCCTGGTGACCGCCGCCATCTCCGGGACGTGGGCGCTCAACGCCTCATTCGAGGGCGTCTGGACGGCGGTGTCGCTCGTGTCGCTCGGCCTGGTGTTGATCGTGATCGGCGATCTCCTCCCCAGGACCGTCGGCCGATCCCGCCCGCGGGCGCTCGCGTACCGGCTGGCTCCGATTCTCTCGCTCTCGATCTCGGTCGGCAGCCGGGCCGCCGACATCATCTACGACGACGAGGGCGAGGACGAGGACGACTACGACGAACAGGACGAGGGCGAGGTCGCGCTGATCACATCGGTCCTCGAGTTCACCGACACCATCGTCCGCGAGGTGATGGTTCCCCGTCCCGACATGGTCACCGTCGAAGCGGCGGCGCCCCTTGCATCCCTGTTTGCCGTGTTCGAAGAGCACGGCTTCTCACGGATCCCGGCGGTGGGCGATGGAATCGACGACGTCCTCGGAGTGGTGATCGTCAAAGACCTCCTCCCGCCGCTTGCGTCCAACACACTGCCCGAGACGGTCGCCGAGGTCATGCGGCCGATCGATTTCGTGCCGGAGACAAAGCGGGTGTTCGATCTCCTCCGGGAGATGCAGGCCTCCAAGTCCCACATGGCGGTGGTGGTCGACGAGTACGGAGGGACGGCAGGTCTGGTCACGATCGAGGATCTCCTCGAGGAGCTGGTGGGTGAGATCGTCGACGAGTACGACGAGGACGAGCTGTTGTTCGAGCAGCGCGACGACGGTTCATTCATCGTCGACGGGCGCATGCCGGTGTCCGACCTCGCCGAGATGATCGGAAGCGAGCTACCGGCCGAGGAGTGGGACACCGTGGGCGGGCTCGTGCTGGGGCTGGCCGGACGGGTCCCGGTGGAAGGTGAGGTCTTCGAGGTGGAGGACGTGCAGGTGGAGGTGGTCCGGGTCCAGGGCCGCCGTGTGGCGGCAACCCACGTCAAGCGGCTCGAACTCGAACCGACGTCAGAGGATTCTGGGTGAGATCCGGCTTCGTGCCGGTGGTGGGACGCCCCAACGTGGGCAAGTCGACCCTCGTCAACCGGCTGGTCGGCTCCAAGGTGGCGATCACCTCTTCCCGCCCTCAGACCACGCGCAACACGATTCGAGGTGTGGTCACCGGCCGCGACGGCGGAGACGTCAAGTGGCAGATCGTCCTGATCGACACCCCCGGGCTCCACCGGCCGCGCACCGAACTCGGCAACCGTCTGAACGCGATGGTCTACGGGACCCTGGCGGAGGCAGACGTGGTGGTGTTCCTTCTCGATGCCACCCAGCTCATCGGTCCGGGAGATCGCCGGATCGCAGGGCGCCTGGCGGAGGCGGGGACCGACGTCGTGGTGGCGGTGAACAAGGTCGATGTCGCCTCCGACGCCGAGGTGGTAGCCCACCTGGCGGAGGCAGGGGAGTGGGAGTTCGCCGCCTACGTCCCGCTGAGCGCCAAAGACGGTATGAACGTCCAGCCGCTCCTCGATGAGCTGGTGGCGCGGTTGCCGGAGGGACCCCAGTACTTCCCGGCGGACGCGGCCTCCGATCAGCCCGAACACGTCCTGGTGGGTGAGATCGTGCGCGAGAAGTTCCTCGAGCGTCTGCACGACGAGTTGCCCCACTCGCTGCTGGTGATCACCGAGGACATCGAAACGGGGGATGACGGTGTGGTGCGGGTCTCCGGCCGCGTCGTCGTGGAACGGCGCTCGCAGAAGGGGATCGTGATCGGCAAGGGCGGCTCGATGCTCAAAGAGGCCGGGTCGGAGGCCAGACAGGAGCTCGAGATCCTCTTCGGACGCCGGGTGCACCTCGAGCTCCGCGTGACGGTCGAGCCCGACTGGCAGCGTCGGCCCCAGCTGCTGGATCGGCTGGGTTTCGACCGCGGCTGAATGGTCCCTGGTCAGCCGGAAACCCGGCGGTAGGGTTTGCGGCGATGGCGACGATCATCGACCGAGCCGAACGAGTTGCCGCCCTGGCCGCATCTGACAAGCTTGCTGAAGCTGCCCTCGAGCTGGCGCGATTCCGCTTCCCGTCCCTCGATGCGTCGGTGTCGCTGGGCGCCATCGAGGCGCTGGCGGCGCGGGTGGAGGGGAACACCCACCTCGCCCTGCGCCGTGTGATCGCAATCTCCGCCGGGTTCGGTGGCAACGTCGACGACTACTACAACCCGGACAATTCGTTCATCAACCGAGTGATCGAGACGCGCCGCGGAATCCCCATCTCGCTGTCGATCCTGTGGATCGAGGTCGGCCGTCTCGCCGGCATCGAGACGGTCGGAGTGGGGCTGCCAGGCCACTTCGTCGTCTACGCCGGTGGACAGATGGTCGATCCGTTCCACTATGGCGAGGCGATCGGAGCGGACGAGGCGGCGGCGTTGGTGGCGGCGGCGTTCGGCGGGGAACCCCGGCTGGACCGCTCATGGCTTGCACCTGTCGGGCCGGTGGCGATCGTGGACCGGCTGGCCGGGAATCTCGAGTCGATCTACGAGAACGCCGGTGACGCCGCCAACCTCGAGTGGGTGCGGGAGTGTCGCCGTGCCCTGTCGGCGGCCCACGGCTGACAGAACGTCAGGCCAGGGCGTCTGCCACTGCCGCCAAATCGGTGTCCTTCTCGGTGAGGCCGCCTTCGGAGTGTGTGCTGAGGGCCAGCGTGACCGTGTTCCAGCGGATGTCGATATCGGGATGATGGTCGGCTCGCTCCGCCGCCAGCGCCACCCGCGTCACGAACCCCATGGCATGGGAGAAGTCGCCGAAGCGAAAGGACCGCCGGATGGTCTCGTCGTCCAGCACCCAGTCGGGATGCGAGGCGATGAATTCCTGACGCTGTCGTTCACTGAGGAGGGCCATGGGCCGATGTTGGCACATCGCGGGTCATCTCGACGGGGTCAGCCGTGGACGTCGCGGCGCCGGAAGAGGGGAACCGCACTCGCCAGGGTCACCGCAGACAGGACGACCAGCACGAGGGCGTGGCCCCATTGCACGCCGTTGGCCAGCGGGTCTCCATCCATGTAGTAGTAGAACGGTGACACCTTCGCCCATGCGGCGAAGCTCGCGCTCACCGGAAGGAACGAGGCGGCGAAGTACGTCACGAACGCCACGCCGGCGGTCCCGTACGCAGCCGCCCGCCTTCGGCCGGTTGCGGCACTGATCGCCAGCGACAGGTAGCCGAAGAACAGCCCGAGCAGTGTGCCGAGAAGCGACACAGTGAAGATGTTCACGGTCGACACTCCGAGACCGCCGATGAGACTCCCCAACCAGGTGCCGATCGCGTTGGCGAGCCCCAGGGCCAGGAGCACGAGGGCGATCGCCGCCGCCTTCTCCACGACCACCCTCGATCTCGTCACCGGGTTGGCAAGCAGGAGATCCATCGTCCGGTCTTCCTCTTCTCCCGCCAGGGCCCGGCCCCCGAGCATCGTTCCCACCACGATCAGGGTGGCGGGGAGGGTGACGCTGAAGATCTCCGCCGTGAGAAACCCCTCGGGTGTCGCCATGTCGGCCGAGCCGATCATGGCCTTGAGGGCGTCGGGGATGGCGGTGGACAGGGTGATCAGCGCGTCGGAGAGCGCGTTGTACATCGGTCCGACGATCAGTGCCACATAGAGGAGGACGCTGGCGCCTATCACCATCATCGTGCGGCTCTCGGTGGACGTCTTCACCGCAATCGACGAGACATTCGCCTGTCCTGCGATCCGGGACAGCAGCTTCTCGACCCGCGGCCTCTCGCGCAGTCGGTTCATGAGGGCTCCCGATTGGGCGCCGATCTTCAGGTCCCTCCGTCCGACTCCGTAGAGGGATCCGGCGAACAGGAGGAGGCTCAGTCCAACGAGCACCGAGAGGTGGCCCCAGTCGATGCCGTTCGTGAGCGGCTGAGAGCCGTTGAAGTAGTACCAGGGGAACGCCTTGGCGACGTCCTCGAGCCCCTCCACCAGCGGAAGGAGGCCGGCAGCGAGGAAGGAGAGCAGCAGCAGCCCGGTCGAAGTGCCTGACGCCAGCGAGCTGTTTCCCGTCCAGGCGCCCAGGAAGAGCGCAAACACGCCGAAGAACAGACACAGGGCGGCCACGTGGACCATGCCGGCCGTCACGTCGATGTCGTCGGGGTACGAGCCGAAGGCCTGAGCGACCGCCACGCTGCCGGCTCCGGAGAGCGCCGCCCCGGCAGCGAGCAGCAGCACCATGGCGCCTGCCTTGGACGTCACCACCTGCCGGCGGCTCTTCGGGTTTCCGAGCAACAGGCCGAGCGTTCCGCGTCGCTCTTCTCCCGCGACGGCCCCTGCGCCCATCGAGATCGCCAGGCCCCCCAGTATCAGCGGAGCCATGAGGTTGACGACCTCGCCGAGGATGAGAGATCCGGCTCCCGAGGCGTTCGAGACCCCGATCATCATCTGTACCGCCTCGGGCAGTCCGTCGAACAGTTCCATGACCTCTGCATCGAGGTCGGCGTACGCGGCGAGGCCCATGAGCGCCACCGACACCACCCCGAGGACGCCCCACATGGTCCCGACCTGGCGGTCGCGAATGGACTTGGTGAAGACGCTGGCGAGCATCACGAACTCACCTCCTCGACGTCGCGGTAGAAGGTGAGGAAGATGTCCTCGAGATCCGCTTCGACGCTCTCGAGGTTGACCAGGTCGTGGCTCATCGCCGTGCGAAGCAACGCCGTCATGGAGCCCTCGTAGGACACCGACACGAAGGTGGTGTCACCGTGCACTTCGCGCACACCGGCGAGTTGCTGGAAGACCGCCGCGTCGATCGGCGAGCCGAACTCCATGTCGAGCCGTCTGATGGCCTTGTGCTTGAGTGTCTCCACGCTCTCGACGACGACGAGCACCCCGTGGCGGATGATCCCCACCCGATCCGCCACCCGTTCCACCTCCGACAGCGTGTGGCTGGAGAGGAACACCGTGCGTCCCTCCGCCGCGACTTCGCGCAGCATCGCCTGGAATTCCTGTTGGACCAGAGGGTCCAGCCCGATGCTGGGCTCGTCGAGGACCAGCAGCTCCGGCTTGTTCATGAAGGCCTGAATCAGACCGACCTTCTGTTTGTTCCCCGACGACAGGTCGCGGACCTTCTTCGACAGATCGGAGTCGAGCCGTTCTGCGAGCTCGTCGACATACGACCAGTCGACCCCGCCCCGCAGGTTGGCGAAGTAGGTGAGCGTCTCACGTCCCGTCAGGTTCGGATACAGGGCCAGATCGCCGGGGACGTACCCGAGCCGGTTGCGCAGCTCGACCGCGTACTGGTGGGAGTCCATGCCGAGAAGCGTGGCCGTTCCCGCGGTGGGCCGGATCAGATCGAGGATCGTTCTGATCATCGTCGTCTTGCCCGCCCCGTTGGGGCCGAGGAACCCGAAGACCTCGCCGGATTCGACCCGGAGGTCGAGGTCGATCAGCGCCTTGGTGTCGCCGTAGTGCTTGGTGAGACCCTCGGTGAGAATCGCTGGTCCGCCGGTCATTTCGCCTCCGTCTCGTCTCGATCAGCACACATCATGGTCACGCTACGGTCCGCCGTCCCGGTGAGAGAAGGTGGCAGAGGTCCCTTCCGGCGGATGGTGGTCGGATGCTGGCCGGGGGGCATGCGGTGGTCCCTCACCTGTCACCCGCCCGCCTCTACCCTCAGCGCCAGCATGTCGACCCGCCACGACTCCGGCATCGTGTTGCGCTCGTACCCGTTCGGCGAAGCCGATCGTGTCATCGTGCTGCTCAGCCCCGACCAAGGGAAGCTGCGAACGGTGGCAAAAGGGGTGAGGAAGACCAAGAGCCGCTTCGGCGGCCGCCTGGAGCCGTTCACCCACGTCGAGCTCGTGCTCTACGAAGGGCGCAACCTCGACACGATCACGGCAGTCGAGGTGGTGGCGAACTACCGGCATCTCCGGGAAGATCTCGATCGGGTCACCGCCGCGTCGACCATGGTCGAGGCGGTGGATGCCGTCGCCCAGGAGAAAGAGCAGTCCCGGGCGCTGTTCGGTCTGCTGGTGTCCGGCCTGTCGGCACTCGACGCCGGTCCGCGAAGCACCGACTTCGTTTCGGCGTTCCTTCTCCAGCTGGCGGGCGTGGTCGGGCTGGCGCCGTCGCTCGATGCCTGTGCGATGTGCGGGCGATCCGAAGATCTCGACCGGTTCTCCTTCGCCGGTGGCGGAGCGGTGTGCGGCCGGTGCCGCTCTGAGGGTTCGGTCAAGCTCAGGGAGGGTTTGACGGCTCATCTCCTCGGCCTGGCCGGGGGCCGCCTGGCCGACATCGCCGTGGACGACTCGGAGCTCTCCGGTGATGCGATGTGGGTGACTCGCAAGTTCGTCGAGTATCACCTGGACCGTCGTCTGGTGAGTCTGGCGGTGCTCGACGCATGACGCTGCTGGATCTGTCCCGAGTCGATCTCGACCGTGTTCCCTCCCACGTCGGATTGATCCTCGACGGCAACGGGCGGTGGGCCAATCAGCGGGGACTTCCCCGCACCGAGGGCCACCGGGCCGGAGAGGAGGCGCTGTTCGATTGCGTCGAGGGCGCGCTGGAGCTGGGCATCCGCTGGCTCACCGCCTTCACCTTCTCGACCGAGAACTGGCACAGGTCCGAGGACGAGGTCCAGTTCCTGATGTGGTTCAACCAGGATCTGCTCCTCCGTCGCCGTGACGAGCTTCACGAGCGCAACGTGCGGATCCTGTTCGCGGGCGACCTCGAGGACCCCCGGGTGCCGGACGCCAACCGCCGCCACATGGCAGACGCCGAGTCGCTGACGCGGGACAACGATCGGATGACGATGGTGTTCGCCTTCAACTACGGAAGCCGGTGGGAGATCGCCCATGCAGTGCGGAGGATCGCCGAACGGGCCGCCGCCGGCTCGCTCGACCCGGCCGACATCGACCCGGATCTCATCTCGGCCGAGCTGGTGGTTCCCGATGTCGACCTGATCATCCGCTCGTCTGGTGAACACCGGCTCTCGAACTTCCTGCTGTGGCAGGCGGCGTACGCCGAGTTCGTGTTTCCGGGCATCCTCTGGCCGGACTTCGACCGCCATGCGCTGGTCGAGGCGGTGGTCGAATACCAGTCGCGGGATCGGAGGTTCGGGGGCGCGGTAGACCGGAGCGGGTCGTCGTAGCGGGTGCCGTCACCCGAACAGTGCGGCGATCCCGAGTCCGACCAGCTGGGCGGCGATCACCACGAGCGTCGCCACCCCCAGATGCTCGGCGACCAGGGGAAGTGCGCGAGTCTGGCGGCGGCGGGCGATGCCGACGCTGAGCCCGGCCAGGGCGAGCGCTCCCCAGCCGATGCCGACGAACACCGCCACGTCGAGCGAGAATGCCATGACCGGCACGGCGAATGTGAGTGCTGTCAGCAACTTGGCCGCGAACGTGGCGGACGTCGCCGTCCACACCTGGCGGGTCGTGTGCACGCCCTCGGATTCCTCGGCGATGTGGATCCCGAGCGCATCGGAGAAGGCGTCGGCGAGGGCGATCGTGAGGATCCCGCCGAGGACCGCGGGCCGCGAGCTGGTCCCGGCCGACAGCCCCACCAGCAGGCCGAGGGTGGTGATGACACCGGAGGTGAGCCCGAACGAGATCCCGATGCGTACGGAGTGATCGATGCGGGCCGGTCTGCGGATGGCGGTCATTCCTGGCCACCACCGATGGTCTCGTGACAGGCCGACCGGATGTCCCGACGGGCGTCCTGCCGGGACGGTGTCAGCCCGGATCCAGCGAGGACACTGCGATGTTCCGGCGCCGGCCGGCGCGGCCGATCCATGCTTCGAGCATACGAGACGCCCGCACCTGCATACGATCGGGCGGATGCAGATCTACTTCGCCGGGTCCATCCGGGGCGGCGGCCAGGATCGGACGGTCTACCGGGAGCTCATCGAAGAGCTCGGGCGGTATGGCCGGGTCCTGACCGAGCACGTCGCCCAACCCCAGGACGCAGAACGGGGGATGACCGATCGCGAGATCTACGAGCGGGACATGGCCTGGCTGGCCGAGGCCGACGCGGTGGTGGCCGAGGTCACGGTGCCCAGCCTCGGCGTGGGCTACGAGCTGGCCGCCGCCGAGCAGATGGGCAAGCCGACCCTGTGTCTCTTCAGGGCGTCTTCGGGTCGCAGCCTCTCGGCGATGATCTCCGGATCGTCGCTCACCGTCCGGGAGTACGAGACGGTCGCCCAGGCCAGCGAGGCGATTCGGGCCTTTTTCGAGCCCCAGGGCGCCTCGCAGTCCTGACCGAACGCCACCGGCCAACCGCGTCGTCCGGACCGCTATCCTCCGATCTCCCCGAACCTCTTGGTCTCTTCTCTCATGCCTGCCACCTTCGACGACATCGTCAATCTCTCCAAGCGCCGCGGCTTCGTGTTCCAGGCCTCGGAGATCTACGGGGGTCTCCGGTCTGCCTACGACTACGGCCCGCTCGGCGCGCTGCTGCTCAAGAACCTGAAGGACGCCTGGTGGCGTTCGATGGTGCAGGAGCGGGGCGACATCGTGGGGATCGACTCGGCGATCCTCCAGGCCAGACAGGTGTGGCAGGCGTCCGGCCACGAGGCGGTCTTCACCGATCCCCTGGTGGAGTGCACCAACTGCAACACGCGGCACCGGGTCGACAAGCTGGCCGATCCGCATCACTGCCCGTCGTGCGGGCAGCGGGATACCTTCACCGAGGAGCGTCAGTTCAACCTCATGTTCCGGACCCACATGGGGCCGGTCCAGTCCGACGACAACCTGGTGTACCTGCGGCCCGAGACCGCCCAGGGGATCTTCATCAACTTCGAGAACGTGCGCCGCACCAACCGGCTCAAGCTGCCGTTCGGCATCGCCCAGGTCGGCAAGTCCTTTCGCAACGAGATCACCCCGGGGCAGTTCGTGTTCCGCACCCGGGAGTTCGAGCAGATGGAGATGGAGTTTTTCGTGGCCCCCGACGAGGGTCAGAAGTGGTTCCAATACTGGATCGACGAGCGGTATCGGTGGTATCGCGATCTGGGGATGAGTGAGGAGAACCTGCGCATCCGTCCCCACGAGGACCAGGAGCTAAGCCATTACTCGGCGGGCACCGTCGACGTCGAATACCTGTTCCCGTGGGGCTGGGACGAGCTCGAAGGCATCGCCAACCGCACAGACTTCGACCTTCGCCAGCACGGCGAGCACTCCGGCGCCGACCTGCGCTACTACGACCAGGATTCCGACCAGCGGTTCTATCCCCATGTCATCGAACCGGCCGCCGGCGCCACGCGCACCACCTTCGCCTTCCTGATCGACGCCTACAGCGAAGAAGAGGTCGAAGGCGAGAACCGGGTGGTGTTGAAGCTCCACCCGCGGTTGGCGCCATATCAGGTTGCCGTGCTGCCGCTGTCGAAGAAGCCCGAGCTGGTGGAGCCCGCCACCCGGCTGGCGGACGAGCTGAGGCGTTCGTTCATGCTCGAGCTGGACGTGACCCAGTCGATCGGGCGCCGTTACCGCCGTCAGGACGAGATCGGCACCCCGTACTGCGTGACCTTCGACTTCGACTCGCTCGACGATCATGCGGTCACCGTGCGCGATCGGGACACCATGGCCCAGGAACGCGTGTCGATCGATCGAGTGGGTGAATACCTCGGTGCCAGGCTGCGCTGACCGGCGCCCGCCGGTCGGCCTGGGGGACGTCCCGATTCGGATCTCCGCGGTCAGGCAGAGATCCCGGCCGATGCGTCGCACAGTGGTCGTACACTCGGTTGAACATGGCCTTTTCTGACGAAGACAAGGAGCGTGTGCGCTCGGCCACGAACATCGCCGACCTGATCGCGGAACACACCACGGTCAAGCGGTCGGGCCGCAATCACATGGCGGTCTGCGTGTTCCACCAGGAGAAGACGCCGTCGATGTCGATCGACGTGGCCCGCGGCCTGTACCACTGTCACGGTTGTCACTCCTCGGGCGACATGTTCACCTTCGTCCAGGAGACGCAGGGCCTGACCTTCCCCGAGGCACTCGAGTTTCTGGCACGGCGGGCGGGGATCACCCTGACCGAGGATCCCGATGCCCGGCGCCGGGCGGGAAAGCGTGCGGCCCTGGTCGAGGCGGTCGGGCGGACCATCGAGTACTACCACCGGCTGCTGATGGGTGATCCGGGTGCCGGAAACGCCCGGGCATACCTGAGGGGTCGGGGCTACGACGCCGAGACGGTGTCCGAGTTCAAGCTCGGCTACGCCCCCGGAGGTGACCGATCCGATCACCTGGCACGAGAGCTGCGGGCCCAGGGAATCGCCGACGGAGTGATGGTCGACGCAGGTCTGGCCCGGCGAGGCAGGGGGGGAGGCCTGTACGACTACTTCCGGGACCGCCTGATGTTCCCGACCTACGACCTGAGGGGGGATCCGGTGGGCTTCGGTGGGCGGATCCTCGGCGAAGGACAGCCCAAGTATCTCAACAGCCCGGAGACCGCCATCTACAAGAAGTCGCGACTCCTGTACGGGCTGGACAGGGCTCGCCGCGAGATCCAGCGCGCCGGCTATGCGGTGGTGGTGGAGGGGTATACCGATGTGATCGCCCTCCACCGCTACGGGATTCCGTTGGCGGTGGCCACCAACGGGACCGCCCTCGGCGACGACCACTTCGACCTCTTGCGCCGCTTCTGTGATCGGGTCGTGCTGGCCTTCGATGCGGACGCCGCCGGGGGCCGAGCGGCGCGGAGAGGCGAGGACCTGGAGATTCCGGTTCGCCTCGACCTCGATCTCAGGGTGGCGGTGATGCCACCGGGCGTCGATCCGGCCGACATGGTCGCCCGCGGGGACGGGGAGAAGCTGGTGGATGCCATCGAGCGCTCCCGCCCGCTTCTCCAGTTCTCGATCGAGCAGGAGCTGGGCGAACACGACCTGAGCGAGCCGGAGAGCAGGGCGAGGGCGCTTCGTTCGATTGCACCGAGGGTGGCGCGTGTTGCCGACGACATCGCACGCACCGAGTACGCCAGGTTCCTCGCCGATCGGATGGGGGTGGACATCGAAGTGGTGCTGACGGCAATCGGCCGACCCAGGCGGCGTCCCCGAGCGGACAGAGAGACGGTTCCTTCCCGCGCCGCCACCGGAATCCGACAGCGGCTCGAGCGCCAGCTCCTGCGGTCGGTGCTGGCGGACGGGGGGGCCGCCCGCCAGGCCGGGGTCGACGCCGGGTCGTTCTCCGACGAGGAGGCGGCTGCCGCCTTCCGGGCCATCGAATCCCTGGTCGAACGGACACCGATGGGGTCCCCGGTTCCCCTCAACGGGATGGAGGAGGGACTGCCGGAGTTGGTGGTGGTTCTTGCGATGGATGCCGCGCCTGCCGAACCGGTGGCCGCGGTGCTGGACCGGTTGATGGCTCAGCGGCTGGAGGAGGAGATCTCCGAGCGGGCCGCCCGCCTCGACCGGATGGCGCCGGAGGACGAACGGTATTCCGAGACCTTTGCC
>DATCZS010000174.1:0-63707 GCA_036525795.1 Acidimicrobiia bacterium
CCGTGGCGCAGGCCGAGGGCGGTGGCCGCCGCCTGGGTGACCCGGGTGACATCCTCCACGACCGGCTCGGGGAGGGCGGTGGGGGTGACGAACAGCGTCTCGGCAAAGAACGGGCCGTCGAGGGGGTCGGGTTTGTCGAAGATCGCCAGCGTCTCCAGCCGGCCGGCCCAGAGGAGACCCTCGAGGGAGATCTCCGATCCGGGGACGAACTCCTCGACGAGGACCCGTCCTCCCGATCGGGCGAGCTCTTCGGGGAAGGCCGTTCGGATCCGGTCGTAGGCGCGGTGCAGCGCAGACGGATCGTCGGCTCGGATGACCCCCCGGCTGGCAGACAGCCCGACCGGCTTGATCACCACGGGAAAGCCGAGCCTCCGCCCGGCCTCGACCGCATCCTCGGCATCGGTGACCTCGGCGAACCGCGGCTGGGGCACCTCGCCCCTGGACAGCATCCGCCGCATGGCACCCTTGTCCCGGGTGGCGGCGGCCGAGGACGGCGGATTGTGGCTGAGTCCGATCAGCTCGGACGCCCGGGCCGCCATCACGACCCCTGCGTCGTCGGCCGACACGATGGCGTCGATCGGGGTTCTCGCCGCCAGGTCGGCGACGAGGCGGGCCGAGGCCTCGACGTCGGAGCAGTCGATGGCCACGAAACGGTCTTCGAGCCCCAGCGGCGGGGCCTCCTCCGAGGCGAGGGCGAGCTCGACTCCGAGGGCGTCGGCTGCCGCCACGTAGTCGGCTGCCCGGTACGAGCCGGTGGGGAGGATGACGAGGATGCGGGCCACCGGAGAAGGCTATCGCCCCATCGGCGGTGAGCGATCAGCGCAGGCCGACGAGGACCGCGACCTGGCACCGGGGATCGACGACCAGGGACCCGTGACCTCGCCCGGTTCTCACCAAAGACCGCCTCCGAGTACCATCCGGTTCCATGTCCGATCCCACCGTGTTGAACGTGGCGCCTGACGCGCTGGAGATGATCCTCGGCCTGCGTGAGCAGGAGCCGGGGGACGACGAATTCGGCCTGCTGATCGAGGTGACCGGAATTCAGGGAGGCCAGTTCAAGTACGACTTGAGTTTCGTCGCCACGTCGGACCGCAAAGACGATCATCGGATCGAGTATCACGGGGAGCTTCCGATCATCATCCCCGAGTCGGATGTCCCCAAGCTCGATGGCGCCTCGCTGGCGTTCACCGACCAGGGTCTGGCCATGAACAACCCCAACCGGCCTGCATCTCCCGCCATGGCGGCCCCCGCCGGCGATCTCACCGGACCCATCGCAGAGAGGGTCCAGCAGGTGCTGACCGAACAGGTGAACCCGGCGATCGCGGGTCACGGCGGGTCGGCAGAGCTGGCGTCCGTGGACGGCACCGTGGCGTACCTTCGCCTCATGGGCGGATGTCAGGGCTGCGGCATGGCCCAGGTGACGTTGAAGCACGGGATCGAGCGAATCCTGATGGATGCAATCCCCGAACTCACCGCGGTCGAAGACGTCACCGACCACTCCTCGGGCGAGAATCCCTTCTATCAGGCGGCCAAGAAGTAGCTCCCACCCGCGATGGGCTTCACCCGCCGCCAGCTCGAGGCCTTTCGCGATGCCTCGGTGCCCGATCTCGTCGGTGACGGGCTGAAGCTGCTGTTCGTGGGAATCAATCCGGGTCTGTGGACGGCCGCCACCAGGACCCATTTCGCCCATCCGGGCAATCGGTTCTATCCGGCGCTCCGTCTGGCGGGCATCATCGAGCGTGACATCGACCGATCGGAGGGCATGACAGACGCCGATCGTGCGCACCTCGTCCAACGCGGCGTCGGCATCACCAATCTCGTCAACCGGGCCACCGTCAGGGCGAGCGAACTCGAGCGTTCGGAGCTCATCGAGGGTGGGCGGAGGCTGCAGGAGCGGATGGCGACGCTCAACCCGGCGGTCGTCGCCGTCGCCGGGGTCACGGCCTATCGCGATGCCTTCCGGGCCAGGAAGGCGGCGATCGGCCGGCAACCGGTCGAATGGAACGGAGCGGCGGTGTGGGTGGTCCCCAATCCGAGTGGCCTCAACGCCCACGAGACCGTGGAGACGTTGGCGGAGTGGTACGGGGCGGCGGGCCGCGAGGCGGGAATCATCCCGTGACGCCGCCAACCGAACGACAGGTCCTCTACGCCATGGTGGCGGGCGGATTCCTGTTGGTCGTGGCGGTCCTCATCGTGGTCGCCTTCTCGTCGGGACTGTCTCCCGGGTGGTGGACTGCAGTCGTCGGATCGGTGTGGTCGGTGGCAGCCGGGTATTCGACGATCCGGTGGCGGTCGACGGGGCGTGTGCTGATGGTGGCGATCGGGACATTCCTCCTCTGGACTGTGGGAACTCTGCTCACGCGGTGATCCGGCTTGGCCGCACTCCCGGGGGACGGAGCGCTCGGGACGCACGCAGTCCTGCCGACCGGAAACGCTGCGGAGGAGCGAAGTCGAGTTGGTCCGCGCCGTGGCGGTGTACGGGATCAGGAGCTGAACGTCGCCGGCGTCCGGCCGCCGCCCGACGGTGTCGGGACGCGGGTGTCATGGGTCAACCCAGCACCTCGCGCATGTCCACGGGTCGTTCTTCGGCGATGCTGATCTGACCGGCAATCCCCATTGCGACGGAGAGCAGGCCGTCCTCCAGGCCCACTTCCGGGGTGCCCCCGGTCAGGCAGGCCTCGATGAAGTCCAGGTGTTGGAGCTGGCTGGAGCCGTGGTGATGACCCTGGTGGGTGATCCGCGGATCGCCGACGTCGTAGCGCTCCACGTCGCCGATGAAGTGGCGGCCGCGCCGTCCGATGCGAACGGTCATCTCGGGAACCAACGCTTCGATCTTCCCCTTGTCTCCGACGACGGAGACCTCCTCCTGGTTGAAGGTGGCCTCGGCGAACATGCACAGGTCGAGCATGGCCCTGCTCCCGTCGTCGTAGTCGACGGTGACGAAGGCGTTGTCGAGGATGTCGGGTACGGCGCCGTCGTAGACCTCGTCGAGATGGTTGACGTCCTGGGCGCCGGATGCCATCACCCGCACGGGAACGGCCCGGGTGATCTGGTTCATCAGGTCGAAGAAGTGGCAGCACTTCTCCACGAGGGTGCCGCCCGAGTTCCGGTTGAAGCGGTTCCAGTCGTTCACCTTCGGGAGGAATGGGAAACGGTGCTCCCGGATCGCCACCATCTTCACCGATCCGACCGTTCCCTCGTGAACCTCGCGGATCAACCTGGCCACCGGCGGCATGTATCGGTATTCGAGCCCCACCCAGGTGACCGACGACCGTTCGCGGGCGGCCTCGACGACGCGGCGGCAGTCCTCGACGGTGGTGCACAGCGGCTTCTCGACGAGGATGTGGAGGTCGGTGGAAAGGGCGTCGAGCAGAACCCCGGCGTGGGTGTGATTCGGGGTGGCGATCACCACCGCGTCGCACAGGTCGCCGGAGAGCAGAGCGCGGTAGTCGGTGAATCCCCGTGCCCCGTCGGTCAACGTGGCCGCCGCCGCCATCGAGTCGGGATGCGGGTCGGCGTAGGCGGTGACGACGGCCCCGGCGATGTGGTTGATGGTTTCGATGTGCTCGAGGCCCATCATCCCGGTTCCGATGATGCCGTAGCGAAACGTCTGGCTCATTCCCTTCCCCGTCTGTCTGTGCCGAAGCGCACGAGATCTCCTCGTGTGTCGCTCTTGCGGGGGCTGACCGGCTGGGCGTCGGGTGCCGATGAGCTCGTGCGGGTGCACCGTCGCCGCATCGATCTCTCCGGACTCAACGAGTCGATTGGCGGCGCGCCGCCGCCATGGCCCGCCAGGTGTCGAGCACGTCTGCAACGTCGAGCGGGACCAGTCCTTCGGGAAGGGAGGCGTTGATCTCCGCCACCCTCGCCACCACCTCGGACTCGCTGGGAAGCGGCCACAGGTCTCCGAGCCGGCGCTCGAGCAGCATCCTGGCGTCGTGGAGCGCGTCGGCGTGACGCTGGCGCTCGAGCCAGCTTCGTACCCACCAGAGCGCGTCGTCGCGGGTTCCGGCGCCCGGAATGGGCTTGCCCATCCCCGGGAGGTCTGCAAAGTCTCCCCGTTCGATCGCTTCTCTGATGGAGCGTTCGACCGGCGGCTCGAACTCGGGGCGTTCGTGCATTCGCAGAGGGTACCTTTCCGCACAGGTCGGTTGGGATATGCTGATGGCCCAATCGCATACAGGGGGCCATCGTCGTGAGCATCGCCGCGGAAGAGCGTCGACGCACGGTTATCCGCACCAGCTGGGGATTCTTCGCGAATTCGATCATCGCCGCCGGTCTCGCCGTCGTGTTCGCCCGCGTGATCGAACAGTTCGGGTTGGCCATCGGAGGTGTCATCGCCGGGCGCGATCCGGTGCTGACCAACATCGTGACCGAGTTCCGGGCAGACGGCTCCGATCTGGCGTGGCTGGGAGCACCGATCGGCAGCCTGGTGTTCGGTTCGTTCTTCCTGATGCTCTATCCGGGCGCCAAAGACCGCAGCGTGGGCAAGCTGTTGATGCTGTGGACGATCCTGTTCTGCTTCCGCAACGGGTTTCTGGATCTCGCCACCATGACCCTCTCCGAGACGTCCTATACCGCCATGGCGGTGACCGACGTCGCCCTTCCGGCCGGAGTTGACATCGTGATCGCGGTGGCGGGTGCCGTGGGCCTGCTCCTGATCGCCATCGGGGCTGCCCCCGCGTTCCTCGGTTTCAACCGGCACCTCAGTGAGGTCGATGCCCCCAGTGAGCGGCTCCGGTTCGTCTCGTCCATCGCCATGGTCCCGGCACTGGTGGGTCCGCTGCTGGCAGTGCCGTTCCTCTTTCCCGACCAGGGGACCGGATATCTGTCGGCGATTCCTCTGATCGGGGTGTTCGTGGTGATCACCGTCCTGGCGGCTCCCGGAACCAAGCACTTCCTCGCACCCCAGCTCGCCGAGGAGAGGGTGCTGTCGTTCGGGTTGGTGGTCGGTTTCATCGCAGTGTTTCTGTTTGCCCGATTCGTCCTGGAACCGGGCATCCTGATCCCGCCGTGGGACGAGAGCTTCGACTGGCACTTCCGGCCATGAGCTCCGCGGCCGTCCTCACGGTGAGCGACGGCGTATCCCGAGGCACCAGGGAAGACCTCTCGGGCGATGGACTCGTCCGGCTGCTGGCCGAATCCGGGTATTCGGTGGTCGAACGACGCGTGGTGCCAGACGAGTTCGACGACATCGCCGCCGCGATTCGGGCACTGTGCGATTCGGCGGATCTGGTGGTGACGACCGGAGGCACGGGATTCGGGCCCCGCGACGTGACCCCGGAGGCGACCCGAACCGTGATCGAGAGAGAAGCCCCCGGACTGACGCACCTCATGTTCGCCAGAGGCATCGAGAAGACCGCGATGGCGGCTCTCTCGCGAGGAGTCGCCGGGAGCCGCGGTTCCACGCTCGTGATCAACCTTCCCGGGAGCCCGCGCGGTTCCGCCGAGAACCTGGAGGCCGTCCTGCCGCTGGTTCCCCACGTACTCGACCTGCTCGGCGGCGACACCGAGCACTGAGGGCTCGCTCTGCCGACCGGCCATCGGCGCCGGCGGCGCGGGCCGGTGGCGAGTGGTGGACTGTGTCCTATGCTGCGAGGAGGGCGTCTCGAGACGACGTCGTCCGAGGAGGTGGGTGGTGAACGTCATGGAACGGGCTGTCCGGCTGCAGGCCGAAGGTGTTCCGTTCGCTCTCGCCACCGTCACCTGGCGGCGGGCGCCGTCCTCGGGCAAGCAGGGATCGAAGGCCATCATCCACGCCGACGGCACGGTGGACGGGTGGATGGGTGGAGCCTGTGCCCAGCCAACCATCGTCCGACATGCGCTGAAGGCTCTCGAGGACGGTTCCCCGCGGATCCTCGTCCTGGGGGAGGCAGATCGCAGGGAAGGTGTGGTGGCGGTGGCGATGGCGTGTTCGAGCGAGGGAGCGATGGAGGTCTACGTGGAACCTGTGGTGTCTGCGGCCCACCTGCATGTGGTGGGGAGCTCGCCGATGGTCGAGACGTTGCGGAGGGTCGCCTCCGCGCTGGAGTGGCGGGTATCGGCGGTGGACGAGCCGTCGATGGCCGGCGTCGGGCCGGGCTCGTTCGTTGTCATCGCCACTCAGGGCCACTACGACGAGCCGGCGGTGGAAGCCGCCCTCCGAACCGGCACCCGCTATGTCGGACTGGTGGCATCGGCCAAACGCGCTGCCCAGGTGGTGGATCACCTTCGCCGCGAGGGGGTGGATGACGAGAGCCTCACCCGGCTGTATGCCCCGGCCGGTCTCGATCTGGGTCACATCGACCACGAGGAGATCGCCGTTGCGATCATGGCCGAGCTGGTCGCGCTGAAGGCGAAGGTCGGCTCGAGGACCACGATGAAGGTGCAGATGCCGGAGCAGGCAACCGATCCGGTATGCCGGATGACGGTGGACGTTGCATCCGCCCGGTGGACGACCGAACACGAGGGAACCGCCTACTACTTCTGTGCACCGGGGTGCATGGCCGCGTTCCAGAAGGATCCTTCCGCGTTTCTCGTCGAAGGCTGATCCGGGCGGGCTCGCGGCCCGGTTCGGGGTGGCGGCTCTAGGCTGCGGTCATGGCCGAGTTCGATCGGATCCTCGAGGCGATTCATGAGTGGCACGAGCGGCGCATCGAGTTCGCCCTGGCCACGGTGATCGGTGTGCGCGGTTCCACGTATCGCGGTCTTGGGGCCCGTCAGCTGATGGCCGCGGACGGGTCTGCCGTGGGGACGGTCTCGGGTGGCTGTCTCGACAGGGATCTCGCCGATGTGGCCCGTCGCGTGATGGAAACGGGTCAGGTGGAGGAGGTGGAGTTCGACCTCACCGCCGACGACGAAGCGACCTGGGGGTGGGGGATCGGATGCAACGGCGCCACCCGCCTGCTGGTCGAACCGAGTGCGATGGCCCTCGACCTCGCCGCGCGAGTGGCGGACATTCGGGCTCAACAGAGGCCCACCGTGATCGTCCATTCCCTTGCGCCGCCAACGCTCGGAACGCGGGGCTACGTGTCTGCCGCCCACCACCAGGGTGATCTCGGGAAGGCGGTCATCGAGGCGGCGCGGGCCGCGCTCGACGAGGGCCGGCACCGGCTCTACGAGGGCTCAGGCGGCGAGGCAGCGTTGCTCGAAGTCGTGGGAGCCCCGTCCCGCCTGGTGGTGTGTGGTGCCGGTCACGATGCCGTCCCGCTGGTCCAGTACGGGGCGGAACTCGGCTTCGAAGTCTCGGTGGTCGACGATCGGCGACAGTTCCTGACAGAAGAACGGTTCCCCGGGGCGACGCATCTGATCCATGCCCAGCCGGTCGATCTGTCGTCGGTGATCGAGACGGATCCCCGAAGCTATGTCGTGCTCATGTCGCACAACTACCACCGCGATCTGGACTATCTGAGGTCCCTGCTCGGTACGGACGTGTCGTATATCGGGACGCTCGGGCCGGGCGCCCGGCTCGAGCGCCTGCTCGCCGACCTGGCGGCCGAAGGCGCGGAGGTCTCCGACGAGGACCTGCACAGGCTCCATGGCCCGGCGGGTCTCGATGTCGGCGCAGAAGGCCCCAACGAGATCGCGTGGGCGATCATGGCCGAGGTCATGG
Organism: Acidimicrobiia bacterium; assembly: GCA_036525795.1. Classification (GTDB taxonomy): domain Bacteria; phylum Actinomycetota; class Acidimicrobiia; order Spongiisociales; family ZC4RG35; genus DATCZS01. The sequence continues at coordinate 7,592 of DATCZS010000174.1, forward strand.
CGGTGCGCCGGCACAGGGAGGGCGGGTCGCTTCGTCGGCGCAAAGGACCGGCGGTCCTGCGGCCGTGACTTCTCCTGGTCCGATCCTGCGGCCTACGCTCCCGGATCGAGGAGGTTTCTCGTGAACATCACGCACTCGTTCGAGGTCGCCCGTCCGGTCGATGCCGTGTGGGAGTTCTTCCAGGACATTCCCTCGGTCGCCCAGTGCCTGCCGGGAGCCGAGCTGACCGAGGTGAAGGACGACGCCGTGTACGGGGGAAAGGTGTCCGTCAAGCTGGGTCCGCTCTCCGCCACCTTCGAGGGCGAGGCCACGGTCGTTCCCGATCACGCCGCCAGAACGGGTTCGATCGATGGAAAGGGTGTCGACCGGCGGGGAGGGAGCCGGGGACAGGTCAAGGTCACCTACGTGCTCGCACCCGCGGACTCGGGAACCCAGGTCGACATCGACGCCGATGTGACACTGTCTGGGGCGGCCGCCCAGTTCGGTCGGACCGGTCTGATCAACGAGATGTCGACGCGACTGATCGCCGAGTTCGTCACGTGTGTCGAAGCCAAGCTGGCAGCCACCACCGTCGAAGAGGCGGCTCAGGTCACCGCGGGCGAGGTGAAGGGCCTGTCGCTGTTCTTGCGGAGCCTGATCGCCTGGTTGAAGAGGCTGTTCTCACGTTCCTGAGGCGGTGCTCACTCGACGGTGATCCAGACCGTGGCCGTTCCACATGACCCGGCGGCATTGCACACGCGGTACGTGAAGGAGTCCGACCCCACGTAGCCGGGGTCCGGGCGGTACCGCACGTTGCCGGACCTGCCCACGTCTGTGATCTCGCCGAAGTCCGGCGGATCGATGATCGTGACGGTCGTCTTGTCGATGTTTCCATCGTTGGAGGACACGTTGATGACCGCCGCTTTGCTCTCAGTGGTCGAGAGGTAGTCGTCCTGTGGAGCGATCGACGGCAGGGTGATCGTCACGGTGACGGTCGCCGAGGAACACAGACCGCCCGTGTCGCACGCCCTGTAGCCGAACGAGGCGGTGCCCGAGCCGGTGGCCGGCGGCGTGTAGACGATCTGGTTCCCCGATGTCGACGCCGTCCCCAGGTTCGGTGCGTCGACGCCTCCGATGCTGAGCTGATCCCCTTCGGGATCCGAGTCGTTGGCGAGCACCGGAATCGTCACAGGCACTCCGGCGGTGGTGCTCGCCGAGTCCGGATTGGCGACGGGTGCGCCGCCGCCGGGCAGAACCGTCACATTGACGGTGGCGCGCACGGTCACCGTTCCGTCGGAGACGTCGATCGCGACGGGCACATCGCCTGAGAATCCCACAGGCGGCTGGTAGCTGAACCGGCTGCAGTCGGCGGGGACGGTTGCTGCTCCGACTGGAGGGGCGGTGGAAAGGGCACAGCGGATCGGGTCGCCGTCGATGTCCGTGTAGCCGAGCGGGCTCGACACGAGCGTTCCTCCCGGGGTGGTCAGCGCGAGGTCGGGGGCCGTAGGGGCGTCGTTGACGGGAGAGATCACGACGCTCACCGAGGCCGTCGAACAGGCGCCCGCCGCATCGCAGATCCGGTACTCGATCCGGTCGTTGCCGTGGCGGTTGGGCGAGGGGACGTAGGTGATTCGAGCGGCCTGTACCGATGCGCTGCCCAGCGCCGGACTTCCGACCACTGCCAGAGTGGCCGGCTCGAGATTGCCGTCCGGGTCGCTGTCGTTGGCCAGCACGTCGACTCTCACGGAGGTGTCCTCTGCGAGGGTGGCGCGGTCGTCACGGGCGAGAGGGGGAACGTTTGCGAGGACCCCCGGAACAGTGGTCGATGTCGTGGTGACCGACGGTCCGGGTGTCGAAGTGGTCGTCGACGTACCGGGAGCGGAATCCCCGTTGCCGCCTTCGGGCGCCGAGGTGTCCGGTGCAACGTCTTCGCCGACGGCCGGCGATCCCACGGGCACGATCTCCGTTCCCGGACTCGGTGTGACGGTTGTCTCGGCGCCGGAGGCATCGGCGGGGCGTTCGGCCGCGACCTGGTCGCGCAAACCTGCCCCGGCGATGATCACCTGGACCAGCTCGGTGGGCCGGATGTCGACCGGGGCAGGTACCGCTCCGATGACCAGGGAGGTCGTCATGAGGGCGGACGAGGCCATGAGGGTGACGGCATCCCGGCCGAACTGGGGGAGTCCCCGGAGGAATGGGATCTCGGTGAGGACCGCCAGGGGACCGGTGCTCCAGCGGAGCTTTCCGAGGGAGACGTTCATGAGGGCTCTGGCGACGTTCGGGTCGAACTGCCGTCCGGCCATGTCGGCGACCTCTTCTCGGGCCTTGGCAGGGGTCTTGGCGCGCTGGTACGAACGCCCGCTCGTCATGACGTCGTACGCGTCCGCCACTGCGACGATCCGGGCGCCGAGGGCGATGTCGGTCCCTGCCAGACCGTGTGGGTAGCCGCTTCCGTCCCAGCGTTCGTGATGGTGCTCGATCGTCTTGGCCCACTCGCCCAGCCAGGGGATTAGTGGCGCCACCAGATGCATGCCGTGGATCGGGTGCTGGCGGACCTGGTGCCATTCGTCCTCGGTCAGCGCAGTGTCCTTGTTGAGGATCTCGCCTGAGATCTCCAGCTTCCCCACGTCGTGGAGGAGGGCTGCCCAGCGGAGTCTGTCCCGATCCGGTTCGGGAAGGCCGAGTTCGCCGGCCAGCAGTTCGGTGTATGCCCTGGTTCGCTCCGAGTGTCCTCTCGTCTTGCGATCGTGGTTCGACAGCGCCGCCGACAACGAGAGGATGAGCTCTGCCATCTCCGCCAGGTCGGCATCCCCACCCTGTTCGGCATCCGCGATCCGCCGCCGCAACTCGCTCGGATTGCCCGCCCTGCGGGCCATCTTCAACCGGCTCGGCGCCTGATCGGGGAAGAGCATCGTCATCTTCAGGAGCACCGTCAGCGGCAGCAGCTTGCGGGCCAGGCGGTCGGTACCGGTCGCCGCGACGGAGGCCGCCGCGATCACCGTGATCCACCATGTGAGGATCTCGTAGGCGCTGGTGGGTTGGGCCATCAGCCGGGAGACCGCACCGCCCACGAGAAACCCGACTGCCAGCGGCACCAGGAAGATGAGCACGCGAAGCGACCAGGCGGTGATCCGCCTGGGTTGCCATCGGTCGCCGGGTTGGATGGGCCCCTTGGAGTTCATCGTCCTCCTCGACTGCATTGCATCGGCAGACCGATGTGATGAGTCGAGCGAAATGATTCGAAAGAACCAGGGGGAAAGAGCGTCGCTTCGGGAGGCGGTCCCCGCGAGTGCGCCGTGCCGAGGCTGCCGGACCGGCTATCTCCTCCAGGGGCTGGTCAGTTCGGGGTTGATGCCGTAGCGATCGAGGGCATCGTGGACTGCGGCGGGGTCGATGGCCCCCTGTGTGACGAGAGCGGAGAGGGTGGCGACGACCACGTGACCGGTGTCGGTCTCGAAGAACCGCCGGAGCGCCGTCCTGGTGTCCGATCGTCCGAAGCCATCTGTGCCGAGTGTCACGAACTGGCCGGGAACCCAACGCCCGATCTGGTCGGGAACCATGCGCATGAAGTCGGTGACCGCCACGATCGGGCCTCCCACGTCCGCGAGGAGCTGGGTCACCCGAGGTACCCGGGGTGGTTGGGTCGGGTGCAGCAGGTTCCACCGCTCGGTGTCCATCGCCTCTTCGCGCAGCCTCTTGTAGGAGGTGGCCGACCACAGCTCGACGCCCACGCCGTAGTGTTCGGCCAACTCGGCCTGTGCCTCGCGGGCGGCGAGATTGGCGGTGCCGGAGAAGAGGATCGCCGCCCTCCGCGGAGACCCTTCTGGGGCGTCCGACCACCGGTAGAGGCCCTCGAGGACGCCGTGCTCGGCGCCTGCCGGCCTCGGTGGCTGTGCGTAGTTCTCGTTGTACACCGTCAGGTAGTAGAAGACGTCCTCTTCGTCGCGGTACATGCGCCGGATGCCGTCTTCGATGACCACGCCGAGTTCGTAGGCGAACGCAGGGTCGTACGCTTCGCAGGTGGGCACCACCGAGGCCAGGATGTGGCTGTGGCCGTCCTGGTGTTGGAGGCCCTCGCCCTGAAGGGTCGTGCGGCCGGCCGTCGCGCCGAGAAGGAAGCCCCTGGTGCGGGCGTCGGCCGCCGCCCACAGGAGGTCGCCCACCCGCTGCCATCCGAACATCGAGTAGTAGATGTAGAACGGGACCATCGGAACGCCCCTGGTCGCATACGAGGTTCCGGCGGCGATCCACGAGGCCGTCGAGCCCGCTTCGGTGATGCCCTCCTCGAGGATCTGGCCGTTCTTGGCCTCTATGTACGCAAGGAGCATCGCGGCGTCGACCGGCTCGTACAGCTGGCCCTTGCTGGCGTAGATCTTCAGCTCCCGGAAGAGGGAGTCCATGCCGAACGTGCGCGCCTCGTCCGGCACGATCGGCACCATCCGGGGCCCGAACGTCTCGTTTCGCGCCAGGTTCCTCAGCAGGCGGGTGAATGCGGTGGTGGTCGATGCCTCGACTTTTCCCGATCCGGCGTAGATCTCACGGAAGTCGTCGTCGGTGGGCAGCTCCAGCGGCACCCGAACCCGGGTCGATCGGGACGGGATCGAGCCACCGAGCCTGGCGCGGGTGTCCATCAGGTACCGGTACTCGGGGGAGTCTTCGGCCGGGCGGAAGTACGGCGGATCGTTGTCTCCGTCCAGCGCCTCCTCCGGGATCTCGTCCTCGAGATGCAGTCGGGACCGCAGGTCGAGCAGCTGTTTGTTGGTCAGCTCTTTGATCTGGTGGGTGGCGTTGCGGCCTTCGACGTCCGGTCCCAGCGTCCATCCCTTGATGGTCTTGGCCAGAATCACCGTGGGCGCCCCGGTCTGCTCGGTGGCGGCGCGGTAGGCGGCGTAGATCTTGTGCACGTCGTGACCGCCCCGCCGGAGGGCCCAGATCTCTGCATCGGTCATGTGATCGACCAGCGCCAGGGCCCTCGGGTCCTTGCCGAAGAAGTGCTCCCGCACGAACGTGCCGTTCTCCGCCTTGTAGCGCTGGTACTCGCCGTCGACCGTGGAGTTCATGACGTCGACCAGGGCACCATCCGTGTCCGCTTCCAGCAGCGGATCCCAGTTCGACCCCCAGATCACCTTGAGGACGTTCCACCCGGCCCCGCGGAACATCGCTTCGAGCTCCTGGATGATCTTTCCGTTCCCGCGCACCGGGCCGTCGAGTCGCTGGAGGTTGCAGTTGATGACCCATGTCAGGTTGTCGAGGCCTTCGCGAGCGGCGAGCGAGATCGATCCGAGCGTCTCGGGCTCGTCGGTCTCGCCATCGCCCACGAAACACCACACGCGTGAGTCGGAGGTGTCGTCGATGCCGCGATGCTTCAAGTACTTGTTGAACCGGGCCTGGTAGATGGAGTTGATGGGCCCCAGGCCCATCGACACGGTCGGGTATTCCCAGAACTCCGGCATCAGACGGGGATGCGGGTAGGAAGAGAGGCCGCGTCCTCCGATCTCGGTGCGGAAGTTGTCCAGGTGGATCTCGTCCATCCGGCGCTCGAGAAAGGCCCTGGCATAGATGCCGGGCGCGGCGTGGCCCTGGACGTAGACGGCATCCCCCGGACCACCGAGCGCCTTGCCGCGCCAGAAGTGGTTGAACCCCACCTCGTACAGGAGCGCGGACGAGGCGAAGGTGGACAGGTGACCGCCGATGCCCTTCGCCTTGTGGTTCGCTTTGATCACCATGACGGCGGCGTTCCACCGGATGAAGCGACGGATGCGTTTCTCCAGCCACTCGTCGCCCGGGTAGGCCGGCTCTTCACCCTGCGGGATGGTGTTGATGTATGGGGTGGAAACCGAACCCGGGAACCCGATCGCCATGCGGTTGGCACGCTCGACCAGCTTCGCCATCAGGAAGCGCCCACGAGTCGAACCCTGCTCGGCGACCACCGCATCCAGCGAGGCGATCCACTCCTCGGTCTCGACCGGGTCGGCATCGTGCAGTTGGTGTACGAAGCCGTCGATGAACGTCAGATCACGGTCCGGGGTCATGAGGGGAGCCTACTTGCCGGGTGTGGATCGACGTGAGCGGCGTCGGCGCGTCCGGCCGGTCCTGGGGCGTGCGACGCCTTCAGTCCATCGGCGATGAGGTGGGCCACGAGGGCCGGCTGCTCGAGCATGGGGACATGGCCCGCCTCCGGCACTTCCACCGAGTGCCATGTCGGGCGGCGGGCGGCCAGGCGCTCGAGCGACGCCGGAGTGACCACCCGGTCGTGGGCTCCCCAGATCAGCGTCGTCGGCTGGGGAATGGTGTCGATCAGGCGATCGAAGCGGGATCGGGCGACCAGTGTTCTCCCGACGGAGCGGGCCGATTGGGAGAACGCCCGGGCCGTCCACGGCATCTGGCGTCGGAGTGTTGCCATCCTGACTGCGAGCGCCCGGATCGCGTGTGGCAGGGCGTGGGGCCGATGCGCCACGATCCGGTAGATCTCGTCGACGTGTTGTTCGACGTCCACGGTGCGCAGCTGTCTGCGGATCACGACCGGTCCCAACACCGGGAGCGCCCGCATGGCGAGTCGCATCGTGGTGGCGGGGTCGGAGGGGGGACGATCGCCCGGCCATGGTGTCGCAGGGGCGATCAGCACGAGCCGCTCGACGAGAGCCGGATGGGTGACCGCCAGCAGTTCGGCCACGAGGCCTCCCATCGAGTTCCCGACCACGGTTGCCCGTTCTGGGCCGAGGCGGCCGATCAGTTGGGCGACGGTGTCCACGTGGGTGTCGAGATCGTGGCGCCTCGCCGGCGCCGACAACCCGAATCCGGGGAGGTCGATCGCCACCACCCGCCCGAGCCTCGTCAGATCGTCGGCGATCAGGCTCCAGTTCTCGGCGTATCCCCCCAACCCGTGGACCAGCACGAAGAGCCGGCCGCCGCCGCCGCTGTCCAACACCCTGCAGGGGATGCCGCCCAGCGTGACATAGGAGGCGTACATGCCGCCGGACGATACCCGGGCGTTGTTCGTAGGATGGTCGTGGTGCGGGTCCTGCTTCTCTCCACATACGAGCTCGGCCATCAGCCGCTGCACGTTGCGTCTCCGGCGGCAGTCCTGATGTCGGCCGGTCACGATGTGATGGCCGTGGACCTCTCGATCGATCGTCTGGGAGACGAGGCGATCGAGTGGGCCGAGGCGGTGGGAATCTCGGTGCCCATGCACACGGCGTTGCGGCTGGCGGCGGGTGTGGTCGATCGGTGCCGGCGAATCCGGCCCGGTCTGCCGATCGCCCTCTACGGCCTCTACGCGGGGATGAACCCTGAGCTCGACGTCGACGCCATGCTGGTCGGGGAGTACGAGGCCGGCCTCCTGAGTTGGGTCGGGGACACGACCGGAGGCGGGCTGGCGGTGGACCTCGGCCGCCAGTCGTTTCAGGTTCCCGAGCGGGGCCTGCTGCCCCCGCTCGACGCCTATGCCCACCTCCGGACAGGCGACCTGCATCGGGTGGTCGGCTATGTCGAGGCGTCGCACGGGTGTCGCCACCGCTGCCGGCACTGTCCGATTCCTGCGGTGTACGACGGTCGCTACCGGATCGTCGGGGAGGAGACGGTGGTGGCCGACGTGCTGGCCCAGGTGGAGGCCGGAGCCGGACACATCACGTTCGGGGATCCCGACTTCCTCAATGGCCCTGCGTACGCGATGGCGGTACTGGAGCGGTGCCACCGCGAGGTACCCGCGGTGACGTTCGACGTGACGATCAAAGTGGAACACCTGCTCAGGCACTCCGACCTGGTGAGACGCCTGCCGGGCCTGGGTGTGTTGTTTGCGATCTCGGCGTTCGAGTCCACCGACGACAGGACGCTGCGCCTTCTCGAGAAGGGCCACACCGTGGCGGACATGCGCGCCGCCATGGACCTGTGCAGGGAGGTGGGACTCGACCTCCATCCGTCGTGGATGCCGTTCGTGCCGTGGACGGCGCCGGGCGACGTGGTCGACATCTTCCGATTCCTGGACGGTCACGATCTGTTGACCATCACCGACCCCGTCCAGATGTCGATCAAGCTGCTCATCCCGCCCGGGTCCCTGATGCTCGAGGTGCCCGAGGTGGCAGAGGCGGTGGGCGACTTCGATCCCGGAGCCCTCGGCTACCAGTGGGCGTTCGCCGATCCGGCGGCCGGCGTCCTCCAGCAGTCCCTGGCCGGGATGGCGGAGGAGGCCGACGCGGTTGGGCGCGATCCGGTCGAGACGCTGGTGGCGATGTGGGCGGTGGCGCTCGATGCGGCGGGAGCCGATGCGAGCGAGGCCCAGATCCCGCCCGGCGCCACGGTCGGACGTCCGCGGATGACAGAGTCCTGGTTCTGCTGAGCGGAGCCCACCGGGCGTCAGGTCGACGCCCTCGACGACCGTCCGACGTGATCGGCGCAGAGGTCATGTCCCCGTCAGCGCATCTCCGCGCACTGTGAAGGCGGATCCCCCGAGTCTGACGCTCGATGAGTTCGCCATAGAACGCCCGCACCGGTGGCTGGAGAATGGCGATCGCCGGTGGGATCAGCCGATGGCGTCGAACGCCCGGGTGTCTGCCATCGCGCCCACCTCGCGGGCCCGGCCAACGAGTTCTCTCATCCGGCGCGCCAGTGCCCGCCGGCGCTCGAGCTGCTCCGGTCCGGTCTCCTCGTCTGCCAGCCCCCGGTTGCGAGCGAGGGCCAGGGCGGCGGCAAACAGCACCTTGGAGACGCTCTCGTCCGCTTCGACGAGGTTCTGGAGCCGGTATTGCTCCCCGAGGTCCAGACACGCCGCCACGAACGCCTTGTCCTCGACCTCTCCCACCGTCCTGACCAGCTGATCTGCCATGACGAGGTAGGCCTCCAGGAACGGGAGCAGCGACCAGTGCGCCCGCAAGGGCGTGAGCCGCTCGAGGAGGCGCCTGGCGCCCTGAGGGTCGGTCAGATCCCGTGTCCATGTCCCGGATGCCCTGGTGAGCACCGATTCGATCTCGGCCGTGAACTCCTCTCGACCGGAGAAGAAGAACTCGAACTTGAGCAGGTCACGGAGGTCGAACACCTCTGCCCAGAACGCCTCGGTGGATGCGTCTTCGCCGAGGCCGGCGAGCGCGAGTTCGGCGATGGCGCCTGGAACGAAGAAGTGCACGATGGTGTTGCGGTAGTAGGCGGCTTCGAGGGCCTGTCGGGGCTGGAGGCGATGCACCGGCTCGATCCCCGCGTCGAAGCGCGTCACCGAGCCCTGGTCGACCAGCCGGGCGACGACCCGCCCCACCTCGACGGGGTCTTCGAGGCGGAGGGTCTCCGTGGTGGGCAGGCCCCGCTGCTCGATGTGAGCGTCGATGTCGGAGGCGATGCGGGCGATCTCGTTGAGCGTCATCGCCCGGCCGCGGCCGGACAGCAACGCGATCGAGACGACCGACGTGGGCGTGATCGGCGTCACCTGCGAGATCCGGTACATCACCTCGAAGGACAGCTTCTGCAACTCCAGCCGGCTGTCTGACTCGGGGTCCAGCTCCGACGTCACCGAGATCGGCTCGGCGAACCGGATGTGGATGTTGCCGTGTCTGCGACTGAGTGTCCGGATCTTGTCGAGCACCCAGCCGAAGGACTCCTTCGATTTGGCTCCACCGAGCGCCTCGGACGCGTAGTCGCCCACATCGATGATCTCGTCGTAGGCGATGGACGTCGGGACGAGGAAGAGATCTTCGGCCTTGCCCCGTGTGACTGCGTCGACCACCCAGCCGAGCATTCCGAGCCGGGGTGGCAGGAGCTTGCCGGAACGGGACCGACCCCCCTCCATGTACCACTCGAGGGGGAAGCGCCGTTCGACCAGGTAGTCGAGGTAGGTGCGCAGCACGAACTTGTAGAGGTCGTTGTCCTTGAACGAGCGGCGGATGAAGAAGGCCCCGGTGCGGCGGATCAGCGGGCCGACGGGAAAGAAGTTCATGTTGATCCCGGCGGCGGTGTGGTTGGGAGGGAGGTCGTTTTCCCACAACAGGAACTGGAGCGAGAGCCGATCGAGGTTCGAGCGGTGCGAAGGGACGAAGGCGATCGGATACCGGGTCCCGAGTCCGGCGATGCCCCGCAGTTCGGTCTCGTCGTACAGGATCGCGCCGTACCCCCGCCGGTACAGCCAGTGAATGGCGTTGGCGATCAGGTCGATCAGGAACGTGCTGTGGCCGGCGGCGATCTCCCGCAGGTAGTACCGGGCCCGTGCGAGAGCCAGTTCGGGGGGCAGCCCGCGCTCCGCTCCCAGCCGTATGACGCCGTCGCGGAACTCCGCCTGTCCCACGATTTCGGCGTGGAGGAATCGCGGCACCTTGTAGCGGTTTCCCCGGATCGATCGTTCGGCACGTTCCAGGGCGAGGTGGGCGCGGCGGGTGACGAACTCGACGACGGTCGAGACCTCCACGGACGTCTCGTGCATGCGGAGCAACTCCGTGGCTCGAGCCGGCTCACCGGCGACGATGCCCACGCGGCCGGGAAACCACCCGAGAATGACGTACTGCCGCAGCGGGTCGGGGTCCCGGGGGTCCCCCAGCTTGAGCACATCCCGCCATGACGCCGTCCGACGTCCGTGCCGCTCGGGGGGCATCCAGATCACCCGCAGCGGGACGAGCAGGGGGTCGTCGCCGCGGCGGATGCGATCGGCGAGGGCGGGATCGGTTCGCCGGCCGGGGCGGCGCCGCCGGGAGGCGGTGAGCGCGACCAACTCGATGTCTGCGTCCTGTCGCCTCGCCCAGCCCTCGATCAGGGCGCGCTCCAGTGCGGTGGAGGCGTCGGCCAGGATCACGATCGGCCCGTCCCCGGCGGGGAGGGATGGCTCGAGGTCCAGAGGGGCCGAAGGATCGGGCGGGAACGGCATCGCTCCCGAGTCTATGGCCGGGGGGCGCGGGGGCGCCGCCCCACGCTGCCACAATCCCCACCATGCGGGCCGTGGTGCAACGAGTGTCGGAGGCCTCGGTGGCGGTCGACGGACAGATCGTCGGCCGGATAGGGGCCGGGCTGGTCGTCCTCGTCGGTGTCGGCCATGGCGACGGTCCGGAGGATGCGGACACGCTGGCCGACAAGCTGTCCGGGCTGCGGATCTTCGCGGATGCGGAGGGCCGCATGAACCTGGCACTCGAGGACGTCGGTGGTTCGCTGCTCGTGGTCAGCCAGTTCACGCTGCTGGCCGACGTCAGGCGCGGTCGTCGGCCGGCATTCACCGACGCGGCCGACCCGGCGCAGGCGGATCAGCTCATCCGGCGGCTGGTCGATCGGCTCGCCGGCCGCGGATTCGACGTGGCCACGGGACGATTCGGAGCGAAGATGTCTGTGTCGCTGGTCAACGACGGTCCGGTGACGATCATCCTCGAGGTCGTCGGTGGGCAGGTGCGGCCGCCCGGCCCCTCACGGCGCGGGCCAGCTGCTTCGGGGTGATCACGAGCGCGACGCCGATCACGGCGATCACGAGGGGGCGGTCGGTGAGACCCCATCCGGCGGGCACCGGCGCTGCAGCTCCGATGGCGAGTGCGGCAGCGCCGGACAGCGCTCCGGCGTGACTGGACCGGGTGGCGGCCGTGACCGCGCCCACCAGGCAGAGCACGGCCACGAAGCCGATGGGCCACACCGACAGGAGCACCCCGGCCGAGATCCCGAGGCCCTGTCCTCCCCGGAACCCGAGCCACGGGTTGAGGATGTTGCCGATCACCGCCGTCACACCTCCGACCGCCGCCCCCCAGGATCCCGCCACCGCGAGGCCTGCCAGCACGGCGGCGATTCCCTTGGCCGCCTCCACCGTCAGGACGGTCGCTCCCAGGCCCGCCCCGCCCAGTCTCCAGGCGTTGTTGGCACCGGGGTTGCGCGAACCGCCCGCCAACAGGTCGATTCCGCGGACCCGGGCGATCAGCCCGGCCGTGGGAATGCTGCCGACGGCCAGCCCGATCAATGCGGCGAGAACGACGGTCACCTCTCGTCCTCCAGGTAGGTCCTTCCCGGTTCGCAGAAACGGATGAAGTCGCACCCGTTGCACGCCGGGCCCGGGGTGGGGTCCCATCGCTCTGCCACGATGCCCTCCGCCAGCATGTGGAGGTGGGCGCGGGCGTCTTCGAGCCAGGCCCCGTCCACGTCGTGGCGATCCTCGACCAGCGACCCCCCTCCCAGGTAGGCGAACGTGGCCGTGAGCGCGTCGGGTCGACGGTCCAGGAACTCGATCTCCGAACAGGCCACCGCATAGGTCTCGAGCTGCACGCGGAGCGCCGGATCATCCCGACGGCGCCCGGATTTGAAGTCGACGACCTCCCATCCGGGCTCGGCTGGATAGATGGCGTCGATCCGGCCTCGCACTCGCAGCTCGCCGATGGTCAGCTCGAACGGGGCCTCCACCAGCAGTGGCCGCCGGCGGGCGAACCGCGATTCGAGGAACACCGAGTACGGATCGGCGCCGCCCTGAACCCCGTCGACGGCGGCCAGGTCGTAGCGATCGTCGGTGAGATCTTCGAGCGGGACGATCCCGAGAGAATGCAGTTCGATCCGGCGGTGCACGTCGATCCCGCGGCGGGCGGCGGCCGATGCGCGCCGGGGCAGCCGGTCCACCTCCGACCATTGGTATCGCTTGGGGCACGTGGCATAGGTGACCAGGCCCGTGGCGGACGTCGACGGGGGTTCGGCCGGCGGCCCGGGCGGCGTGTCTGGCAGGTCGAACAGCATCTGGCGGAACTCGTCCACCCGGAGATCGTAGGTGTCGGCGACCCCGGCGGTGGCGGCGTGACGGCGCGTCCAGGTCGCGTCGGCGATGGCGTTGCGGAGGGCGTGTGGCCAGGATCCCTCGAAGTGCGGGTCGGGAGCGGTCGACGGTTCGGATCGGAATCCGAGCGTTTCGGGGCGATCGGGCGGCTGGTCGGTCCAGATGGCACGTTGCGCTGCGGGGTGCTCGTCGATCTGGATCAGGAGAGGGGACGGCGACACCGGTTTCTTGGTGGGTTCGGGATGGCCGTACCACCATGCGCCCGAGGCGAGGATCCGACGCTTGGCGCGAGTGGCCGCGACGTAGGCCAGTCGCCACTCTTGACGGAGGTGCCGGGCGCGGAGCAGATCCTTGGCCTCCTGCTCGGGCGTGTCCGGCCCGATGTCTGGGAGGCTCTCCCGGTCCAGGCGGAGGCCGTAGGGGAGCACCTCGGGTCTGCGCAGTGGGTCCTCGTACCGGGTCGCCGAAGGGAAGTTGCGCTCATAGAGGGCGGGGAGGAACACCACCGGCCATTCCAGGCCTTTCGCCCGGTGAATGGTGATCAGCGTCACCGCATCCGATTCGGACAGCCGGGCGGTGTCGAGCTCTTCGGTGTGCTCTTGTTCCATCACCGCCAGATGGTCGAGGAAGGCGCGAAGCGACGGTCTGCCCTCGAGCGGGCTCCAGCTCTCGGCCAGGTCGAGGAACCGGAAGAGGTTCAGCCGGGCGGACAGTCCGGCGGCATCGTCCATCGAGTCGAGGTCGGCCCACGCTCCGGTGACGTCGAGCACGGTTCGCGCCAGTTCGACGAGCGAGAGCCCCTGCGCCGCCTGCAACAGGATCCGGTGCTCGATCCGAAATCGCTCGAGGGCGTTCCTGGCCCTGGCGCGCAACCCGTCCATGTCCTCGAGGTGATCGATGGCTTCGATGAGGCTGGGGCCGGGGGCGTCGTCGTCGATCGTCGGCGCCAGCTCGGCCCGCAGCCAGCGCGTGAGGACGGCCAGGTCGCCCATGCCGAGCCGGAACCGGCCCCCCATCAACACTCGAACGAGGGCGGGTCCGTCGCCGGGATGTTCGAGAACCCGGAACCAGGCATGGAGATCGGCGACCTCCGGCACACCCAGCAGACCGCCCAGGTTTGCGACTTCGAAGGGGATCTCGTGGCGGGCGAGGGCATCGTGGATCGCCAGCATGTCTTTGTTCTTGCGGAACAGGATGGCGCAGTCTCGCCACGCCGTTCCCCCGTCATGGAGATCGAGGATCGTCTCGGCGATCCAGGTCGCCTCGTGGGTGACCGTGGGGAGCCAGGCCGTGGTGATCGAACCCGGGCCCGTCGAATCGATGCCGGCTGCGGGTGCCAGGGCGGGCCGGGGGCGGTCGTCGATGTTCGCCCGGAGCCTGTTGGCGACATCGAGAATGACGGGACCGGATCGGCGGTTGCCCATCAGGTGGAGGGTGGGGGCGGGTCCGTCGGGCGATCCGAAGTGGTCGGGGAAGGCGTCGAAGTTCTCCAGCGATGCCCCGCGCCACTCGTAGATCGTCTGGTCCGGATCCCCGACCGCCATGACGGGCGTCGAGGGCCCGAACAGGGCGCGCAGGAGCTCTCGCTGGGCCGGGTTGGTGTCCTGGTACTCGTCGAGCACCACGGCCCGATACCGCTCTGCGACCCGCGAGCGGATCTCCGGCCGGGTGGTGACCAGTCGATGGGCACGCGCCAGGAGATCGCCGTAGTCGACCACACCGAGGCGGCGCTTCTCGTCGCGATACCGGGAGATCGCCCGCAGCAGGTCGTGGCGTGTCCGCCAGACGTCGTCGTCTCCTTCGATCGCGACATCCTCGGGCTCGAGGAGGTGATCGGAGAGCGCCGAGGCCAGCGCCCGCACCGGCTCGACCGCGAATCGAGTGGTCGGGTCGAAGGACGCGAAGTCCATCGAGTCGAGGATCGAGCGCAACATCTGGCGGGAGAACGTGGGGGTGACGAGAGGCGTGTCCCGCTCGATCCCGACCAGGGCACCGTGTTCTCGGAGGAGCTGGGCGGCGAAGCCGTGATAGGTGTGGACCTCCACTTCGCGTCCGAGTTCGACGTGGTCTCCCAGCGACCGGCGCACGCGGTCGGCCAGTTCCTCGGCTGCCTTGTTGGTGAAGGTGATGCCCAGGATCTCCTCGGGTTCCAACCCGTGATCGGCCACCAATCGCACCACCCGCTCGGCCACGGTGGTCGTCTTCCCCGTCCCGGCGCCGGCCGCCACGCGGAGGGAGGAGAGAGGGTGGTCGAGGATGACCCGTTGCTCGGTGGACGGCACGAACACGTTCACGGAACGAACCCCTCTCGTCCTTCCGGCCAGCGGGGGCACACCCCTCGCACGGTGCACCACCGGCACCACGTTCCCACTCTGGCCTCCCAGGCCTCCGCGGCGATGCCACGACCGATCTCGACCAGCTGGTCGCGAACCTCACCGAGCCGGCCCGGGTCGAAGCTGCGGCGGAACCCCTTGTAGCTGGTTCGGGGGTACCAGAACTCGGCGGACGCCACGTCCCCGTGCGCGGTGATGTCCGGATCCTCCGAGGCTGCGAGCAGGTAGAAGCCGAGCTGGACGGCGCCCTCTGCCTCCTTCACCGAGAGCGGCGTGGCGCTCGTCTTGTAGTCGACGACTCGCAGGACCCCGTCCCTGGTCGACTCGATGCGATCGGCCCGGCCTACCCACTCGATGTCTTCGATCACCAGCGACAGCGCGCGCTCGACGTCGATCGCCCGACCCGAGTCCGGGGGCCATTCGGAGAAGAGCCGCTCGAGGAGGGATTCGGCCTTGGTCCTCCAGACGGCGTTGAGCGAGGGGGAGCCGAAGTCGGCATCGTCGGCCCAGACCCGTCCGAGCGCCTCGAGGGCGTCTTCCAGCCGGGGGTGGTCGTCCCCCCGCTCCATCGCCGCCCTGTCTGCGCGTTCGAGCGTCGAGTGCACCAGGGTTCCGAAGGCGGCGGATGCGGTGGTCCGGTCCGAGACCCTGATCCGGTGTTCGAGGGCGTAGCGGCGGGGGCACTCGGCGTATGCCGCCGCCTGGCTGGGCGAGAGCCGGAAGGGGGCGGTCACGACTCCCGTGTCTGGGCCGGGTTCCTCCACCCCGGCGAACGACCTGGCATCCCAGTGCACGATCGGCGGATCGGCCAGCACGGCCGCCGCCGCCAGCCGGTCGGGGAGCGGGCGGGTGGGATCGACCAGCACCCGCCGGAGCCTGGTCTGTACCTGCCGCGGGGTCAGCGGTGGGCCGTCGGCGGACCTCGGAGGTCCCAGATCGTCGATACCGGTCACCCCGGCGACGGGCACCAGGAATCGGCTCGGGCGGCGCTCGTCGTCGTCGATGCCGGCCCCGGTCGCCGTCCAGACGACCCGGGATCGTGCCCGGGTCATGGCGGTATAGGCGAGTCGCATCTCCTCCTGGAGCCGGAATCTCAGGAACCCGGCGGCGTCCTGTGCCCGATCCGGTGTCAACGAATGGGACTGCAGCAGCGAGACGCCTCGGCGGAGGTCGGGAAACGTGCCCTCGGTGGCGTCGGCGATGAAGACGGTGTCGAACTCCAGGCCCTTCGCCTGGTGGAGGGTGGTGAGCACCAACCGATCGGCGGCGCGATCGTCGAAGCGCAGGAGCGGGGTGGCCTCGAAATCGTCGCTGGCCGACATCGCCCAGTACTCGATCAGCGTCACGTCTGGGTCCCGGAGGGACTGGCGGTCGAGGGCCTGGGCGAATGCCGCCCACGCGGCGCGCCAGTCGGCCCTGGCCGGGTCGTGAACGAGACCGGCGAACTGGGGGAGCGTCTCCCACAGGTGCCAGAAACCGGCGACGGCCGGGCTCTGGGTGGCCCAGGCGCCATCCGCCAGCAGCGATGCCAGCGGCCCGGCGTCGGGAATGGTCAGGGCCATGTCGGCCCACGACGACCCCCTCCGGCGGCGCTCCCTCACCAGGTGCCGCTCGGCCGACACCGACAGACGGAACAGCGGACCGAGCAACAGGCGGCGCATCGCGAGATCGAGCTCCTCACCTGCCAGGGGATCGTCGAGGGCGTGCAGCGCTGTGGCCCGAGCGGCGTCGAACACCGTCTGAACCGCCGGGTGGTCCACCAGCCGCATGTCGGGGGTGTCGTGGGGGATGCCGCGGCGGTGGAGCGCTCTCGACAGTTCGGGCAGCAGGTGTCGCTTGGACCGGACGAGCACCGCCATCGCCCGGTAGGGGATCTGATCGGCGAGGTGCATGCGCTCGACCTCCGCTGCGATCCACTCCGCCTCGGCGGATTCCTGATCGAAGACGTACGCCTCGACCGAGCCGCTGTGCGCGGCGGGGATCACCGGCCCGGCGGAACCGGGAAGCGACCCACCGGCGGTGACGCGGAGTGCGGCATCGAGAATGGCGGCAGGCACCCGGAAGGATCGATCGAGCACGATGCGTGTGGCGGGCGGTCCATCAGGGGCGGTGAAGCGCTCGACGAAGTCGGCAACGCTTTCCAGGTCGGCACCCCGGAAGCTGTAGATCGACTGGTAGGGATCGGCGGCCACCGTCAGGTTGAGGTGTCGGGCCGTGAGGTTTTCGAGCAGCCGCACCTGGGCGGGCGACGTGTCCTGGTATTCGTCGACGATCACGTATCGGAACTGTTCGGCCGTCTCGGCGGCCACTTCATCGTTGGAGAGGGCCGCCACTGCCGACAGCAGCAGGTTTCCGTAGTCGATGCGGCCTCGTTCCGTCAGCGCCTCGAGGTAGCGCCGATAGAAGTCGGGGAGGGCCCGCCAGTCCGATCGATGCACGGCCAGGTCGGCGAGGCGGTCGGGGTCGAGCAGGCGCTCGGCACATCGCAGCAGGAAGTCGGCGACGTCGGAGGCGAACGTTCGGGAGGAGAGGACGTGCTCGAATGGGCTGGGCCACACCTCGGGATCCTCCCCCCTGAGCAACTCGGCGACGAGTTCCACCTGCTCCGGCCCGGTGAGCAAGGTGGGAAGGCGATCCCAGCCGAGCACCGATCCGTGAACCTCGAGAAGGCGCGCCGCAAAGGAGTGGAAGGTCGAGGCCTGGACAGGGACGTGGGAGCGGCCGATGGCTCCGGCGATCCGGCGCCGCAGATCCGATGCCCCGCGCCGGGAGAATGTGAGGACGAGGAGATGGTTGGGATGGATGCCGTCTGCGCTGATCAGGTGGGTGGCGCGCCTGACGAGGAACTCGGTCTTGCCGGTCCCCGGCCCTGCCACCACCAGCTGCGGGCCGTCGGTTGCGGCGATCGCATCGGGCCAGTCGTCCGGTGTGATCTTCCAGTCCCCGCTCACCACGTCGACGATAGGCCGGCTCAGGCCGCCTCCCGGTCTGCGGTGGTCCATGAGGCCACAGGCACCGGGTCGAGCCCGGCGGCGACGAGGGCCGTCGTGGCCCGTTCGAACGGATCGTGGATGGCGGGGATGTCGAAAGTGTGGGTCATGGCATCAACGTATCCGAGCCCTGTGACAGATTCGTGAGGGTCCCGCTCCGAACGGTCCTGTGAAGGGCGGGGTCGGCGCACAGGGCAGGGGCCTCGGATCCGCCGCTCAACCGGCCTTGGGCTGGGCGGTCTGGTCTGCCCACGCCGGGCAGATCTCCTGGAACGAGCACCAGGTGCACAGCCGACCGGGCCGGGGCGGGAACCGCTGGTCGCCCATCGCCCGCTCGATGGCGCTCCACAGCGCCCGGAGCTGGCGGTCCATGGCGTCGAGCTGGCCGTCGTCGACCGGGAGCCGGTACATGGTCGGCCCGTTGAGATAGAGGAGCCGGACCTCGGACGGGGTCTCGCCGGTGCGCCGGCGAATCAGGAGGGCGTAGATCTTGAGGGCGAAAAAGGCGGCCATGGCATATCGCTCGGGAGGGGCCTTGCCGGTCTTGTAGTCGGTGATGATGAGCGAGCCGTCGTCTGCCCGGTCGATTCGATCGAGGATCCCCCGGATGACGATCCCGTCGAGGTCCTCGAGCATGTCGAGTTCCCGATCGACCGGGTCGAAGGTGGCGGGGTCCTCGATGTGAAAGTAGTTGGCGAGCAGGGTCAGGCTGTCGAGTCCCCATGCCCGCTCCTCCTCCAGGCCGGGAAACAGCCCGGCGTATTCCTCGTCCGTCCGCAGCTCGGTCCAGGCCTGCCGGAACAAGTCGTAGAGCTGCTCGGGCGTGCGGTGAGGCTGGGGAAGGTCGAACAGACGCTGGAGGGCGAGGTGGGCGGTGGTTCCCCGCGCCTGGTGAATGGTGGTCGGCTCGGGCAGCCGGTCGATGCTACGGAACTTGAACAGCTGAGGGCAGACCTTGAAATCGCTCGCCCGGCTGGGAGAGAGTCGCTCGAGTTCCATGCCGCCACTCTACGGGACGGGAATGACAGAACTGTGATTCGGGCCCACCGGGGGGACGTCCCGACCGCGCCGTTCGCTGCCCGGTCGCTCGCGCCCGCCGCACCGTCCCGGCCCCCCACGCGAAATCTCGGTTCACGTCGCGAAATCTCGACAGCCGTTTCGCTTGACGGGGAGCCGGGGGAGGGTCTACCTTGCAGCTACCGAGTCGGGGGAAACCCCGGAGCGGGCCGGACGGGCCGAGAGGCCGGTTCGGATGCCGGATCGGGAACGGGCTTTCGGGTTCGGAGCCGAGAAGGCAGGGGAACCCCGAGAGGGACGAGGCTTCGGCCGAGGCTTTCTCGGGGTTTCTTCTTTTCCCGGCTCGGTTTGTTTTCCCGGCTCGGTTTGTTTTCCCGGCTCGGTTCGTCGCCACTCTTCGGCGCCGCGGCCCCGTTCGGTCCTCGCCGGTGTCCCCCCGGCGGCTGTCTTCGGTCCTGGTGGATGTCTTCGTGCTGGGGATGTCTTCGTGCTGGGGATCTCTTCGTGCTGTGGATCTTCGTGCTGGGGATCTCTCGTCGCCCGGTGAGGGACGCTCCCGGGCCACGACCGCACCGACGGGCCGGCCGCGAGGGGAACCGCCCGCCGCCAGTCGGGCGGTCGCGAAATCTCCCCTCGAAGCGCGAAAACTGAGGAGCGTTTTCATTTTGCGGCTTCCGGGCGGCCGGGTAGCTTGCGTCCTGTCACCGGGGAAACCCGGCGGCGGCGGACGGAGAGACCGGGGAAACCCGGAGGATCCGAACGCATACCCCCCGGGCAGCATGCCTTCGGGCAGGTTGGTGGGGGGGTAGTCCGGCGGAAACGGGCACAGGCGCTTCGGCGACTCGCCCGCAACCGCTGGAACGTCGGTCAGTCCGGAAACGGACGAGCCGACGCGGCGGGAGTCGAGAGGAAACGATCGGCGAACGCCACCGGCGCATCGGAGCGGAAACGCATCGGTGGGTCGGAAGGGAGACGGAGAGCCGGCGGAAACGTCGGGGATTCGACTTCCTGAGGCGCTCGAGGCCGGAAACGGCCGGAGGCGGCTCGGGGTGGACCGGAAACGGAGCACCCCCCTCGTACGAGGACGTGTCTGAGCCGGATCCCGCGGGATCGGGAGAGACATAGAGGGTGGTCGAGAGGCCGTCCGGGCGGAAGGTCCGAAAGGGCCGGTCGCCGAAGGCGCCTTCGGGTGCCATTGGCCGAGAGGTCGGTTCTTCGCCGGACCGCCTGGAGGCCGGCGAGAGCCCCGAGAGGGTGGAGGAGCAATCCGAGACTCCCTCGGGGCTTTCTCGCGTCTCGGGTCGTCTTCTCGAGGCGCGGTCACCTCCGCCATCGGTAGTGTCGGGCGGGTGCGATACCCCGACCGATTGCTGTCTCCGGGAGAGGAGGTGAGGCGTTCGTTCCGACCTCACTGGCAGATGCTTCTTCCGGTCTTTGCCCTGGGGGTGTCGGCCCTGTTGATCGTCGTCGTCGCGGTGCAGGCACTGGACGGGACGCCTGCCACCTTGGTGGTGCTGGCGTCGATTTCTGTCTGGTCGTTGCTTTCGATTCGACGTCTGCTCGACTGGCTCACGACCGGCTACACGGTCACCAACGAGCGCGTCATCTACCGAGCCGGCGTCCTGGCGCGTCGCGGAATCGAGATCCCGCTTGAGTCCATCACCAACGTCAGCTTCTCCCAGTCGTTCTTCGAGCGGCTCATTCGGTCGGGTGACGTTCTGATCGAGTCGGCCGGTGAGCAGGGACAGAGCAGGTACACCGACATCCCCGACCCGGAGGCGCTTCAGTCGGTGATATACCAGTTGCGCGAGGTTCGCATCGTGCACCTTCGCGGGGCAGGTCGCTCGGCGGCGGAGGAGCTGGCCGCCATGGCCGACCTGCGTGACCGCGGTGTCATCAGCGAAGCCGAGTTCCAGGATCAGAAGAGGCGTCTGCTCGCGGGTGGAGAGAACGGGGAGGGATCAGGTCGATGACGCACATGATGGACGACTTCCCGCTGTTGATGAGCTCTCTCTACGACCGGGCGGTGGCGTTGTTCCCGCGTCAGGAGATCGTCTCGGTCGAGCACGATCGTTCCGTTCGCCGTCGCACATATGCCGAGACCGATCTGCGGATTCGCCGCCTCGCCGCGGCGCTGTCCGAGCGGCTGGGCGTGGCCCGGGGCGGAACGATCGGAACGTTTGCCTGGAACAACCTGCGCCACCACGAGCTGTACTGGGCGACCGCCAACTCGGGAAGGATCTGCCACACCCTCAACATCCGCCTGTTTCCGGAGCAGCTGACCTACATCGTCAACCATGGCGAGGATGAGGTGCTGTTCGTCGATCCCGATCTCGTGCCATTGATCGCCCCGATCGCCCACACCTTCGACACCGTTCGGACCATCGTGGTGATGGGTGAGCGCGCCGACGACGTGCACCTGCCTGATGCGATCTCCTACGAGGACCTCATCGAGGGGGTCGACCCGGTGGAGGAGTGGCCGCTACTCGACGAGCGCAGCCCGATGATGTACTGCTACACGTCTGGGACGACCGGGAATCCGAAGGGGGTTGCATACACCCAGCGGTCGACCTATCTGCACACGATCTCGAACCTGGCGAACATCCACATCGGCCCGGGAGACAACGTGCTCCCCGTGGTGCCGATGTTCCACGCCTCGGCGTGGGGGTATCCGTTCATGGCCACCGCCCAGGGCGCCAAGCTGACGTATCCGGGCCCGGACCTGTCGCCGCCGGCGATCGTGTCACTGATCGAAAACGAGCGGGTGACCTTCTCTGCCGGAGTCCCGACGGTGTGGCTCGGCGTCCAGCACCACCTCGAGGCTCACCCGGAGGCGGACGTCTCCTCGATTCGCTCTTTTCTGTGTGGCGGGTCGGCAGTTCCCCGCGCCATGATCGACTGGTTCCACACCAATCGAGGGATCACCGTGGTTCAGGGATGGGGAATGACAGAGACCAACCCGGTCGCGTCCACGGCCGTCCTCAAGCCCGAGATGGAGGGCTGGGATTGGGAGAGGAAGCTCGATGTGCTGGAGACCGCGGGGCTCCCGGTACCCGGGCTCCGGGTCAAGATCGTCGACGAGTTGGGAGAGGCGCTGCCGCACGACGGGGAGGCCTTTGGCGAGCTGTTGATCCAGGGCCCGTGGGTCGCCGCCGAGTACTACGCCGACCCTCGGTCGTCGCAGACGTTCCAGGACGGATGGATGCGGACGGGAGACGTGTGCAAGATCACTCCGGAGGGGTACATCCGGATCACCGACCGCGCCAAGGACGTGATCAAATCCGGGGGGGAGTGGATCAGCTCTCTCGACCTCGAGAATGCGTTGATGGCCCATCCGGCGGTGGCAGAGGCCACCGTCGTCGGTCTGAAGCACCCCAAGTGGCAGGAGCGGCCCGTGGCATTCGTGGTCGCCAGACAGGGTGTCGAGGTGACCGTCGCCGACCTCCTGGACCACCTCTCGGACAAGGTCGCCAGGTGGTGGCTCCCAGACGACGTCGTCTTCATCGAGGCGATACCCAAGACGGGCACGGGCAAGTTCGACAAGAAGGTCGTACGGGACCGGTACTCCGATCTGCTCATGGGGTAGCCCTCCGCCCGGGGTCGAATCATCTACACTGACGGCATGGGCTATGAGGTTGTCGAGAGCGTCGACCTTCGCGATCGGCCGGGGGCTCCGATCGAAGAGAGGGTCACGGGATCGTTCCGGTCGGAAGACGACGCCATTGCGACGGCGCGCTCGATGCGCAGCCAATTCATGGCGACGGGACGTCTCGACTACGCATGGTGGGTGGTTCGACAGGAAGGTGCCACCCTGGCCCGCTGGATCGCCGACTCCCAGAGCGAGAAGGAGTTCGTTCTCGACCTCCGGACCGGGTCCCTCGTCGAGCGCTAGCCGATCGCCGGCCGCGTGCCCGAGTCATCCGGCACTCCACCGTCCGCCCCCCGGCGCGCCCTGGTTTGATCGATCACCCCCCACGGTTCTCCGGCGGCGCCGGTCTGGGTCGGGCGGTACCCCCGCCGACCTGCGCAGCCGCTGACCGAGGCGGCTAGCCTCCGACGTGCCCATGTTGCCCTTCCGCCCCTTGCTCGCGGACACCGTTCTCTCCGACATCCATTCGACCACCGGGTGGATCGTCGTGGTCGTGCTCGGGGTGGTCGGATTGTGGGGCGTGATCCTCGGCGTGGCGCGGCGCGATCCGGGCCGCGGCTACTGGAGCGCCGCCTCCCTCGCCTTCACGCTGGGCATCCTCCAGGTCGCCCTCGGCGTGTACCTGTTCTCCGTCGAGGGAATCGAGCCAGGCAACCAGCAT
This sequence comes from Acidimicrobiia bacterium, assembly GCA_036525795.1. Taxonomy (GTDB): domain Bacteria; phylum Actinomycetota; class Acidimicrobiia; order Spongiisociales; family ZC4RG35; genus DATCZS01. Next base: position 30,921 of record DATCZS010000174.1, read on the forward strand.
CTGTTCTACGGCGTGGTCCTGATGGTCACGTTCGCCTTCGTGTACGTGTATCGGGCGCAGTTCGCCACACGCCCCGCCCTCTATTACGGCCTCGTCCTCCTGTTCTCGATGGGGCTGGGCCTGCGCGGCATCATGACGTTCGGCCAGAGTTTCGGTGGTTGACGGGAGGAGCTCGAATGTTGTTGAAAGACAAGCGGCTTCTGGTCACAGGCGTGCTGACGGACGATTCGATCGCCTGGCACGTCGCCCGCATCGCGCAGGAGGAAGGCGCTGAGATCGTCTGCACGGGCTTCGGTCGCGGAATGCGGCTCACGGAGCGGTCGGTGCAGCGCCTGCCCGACCCGTGTTCGGTCTACGAGCTGGACATCAACGACCCGGATCACGTGGCGCAGTTGACCGCCCGGCTCGGCGAGAAGTGGGGCGCCGTCGACGGTGCGCTGCATGCCATCGCCTTCGCCCCGGCGGACGCGCTCGGAGGAAACTTCCTGGCCACCCCGGCCGAGAGCGCCTCCACCGCCTTTCTGACCTCTGCCTTCTCGTACAAGACGCTGGCCGTTGCGCTCCAGCCGCTCATGCGTGCGGCGGGAGGGGGTTCGCTCGTGACGCTCGACTTCGACAACTCCCAGGCCTGGCCGGCATACGACTGGATGGGCGTCGCAAAGTCGGCGCTTGCCTCGGTCACGCGGTATCTCGCCCGCGACCTGGGCCCGGACAGAATCCGGGTGAACGCGGTGTCGGCGGGACCGCTCGGAACGGTCGCAGCCAAGTCGATTCCGGGTTTCTCCCATTTCCACGACGTCTGGAACGAGCGGTCGCCTCTTCGCTGGGATGACACCGATCCCGCACCCGTGGCCAAGATGGTCTGTGTCCTTCTGTCCGACTGGGCTCCGATGACGAGCGGCGAGGTCGTTCACGTCGACGGCGGCTTTCACGCCGTCGCAGCAGGGGTCAGCCAACCCGAGCAGTGACCTCGAGGTCGACGGAGGCCGGCGGAAGGCTGACCGTGAACGTGGCGCCGCCTCCCGGAGTGTCGGATACGCCCACCTGACCGGACATCGCTTCGACGAGTCCTTTGACGATGGACAGCCCGAGACCGGTGCCGCCGCGGGTCCGGATGTCGGAGCGCTCGAGCTGGGTGAACGGATCGAAGATGGTCTGCTGCGCCTCGGGCGGGATTCCCTCCCCGTGATCGATCACGTCGATCTCCACCCGGGTCTTGATGGCGCGGGCCACGATCTCGACCGGGCTCCCCGGTGCGTACTTGCCGGCGTTCTCCACAAGGTTGATGAAGACCCTTCTGAGGTGGTCGGGGTCTGCGGTGATCGTGAGGTGCGGCGGATCGATCGACACGGAGATGCGCTCCACTCCCTGAACGGTGGCGGCGATGTCGTGGAGGAAGTCGTCGACGTCGATCCTTTCGGAGGACACGGGCACGGCGTTGCGGTCGATTCGTGAGGCGATCAGCAGGTCGTCGATCAACCGTTGGAGCCGGCCGGCCTGGCGCCTGGCCGATTCGATGAGGTCGGTGGTGGCATCCCCGGAGATGCCAGGGCGCTGGACGGTGTCGAGCGAGCCGATGATCGACGTGAGCGGTGTCCTGAGCTCGTGGCTGACGACGGACACGAAGTCCGTCTTCATCTGGGCGATCTCCTGCATCCGTTTCGTCATCTCCGCCGCCGCCTCGTACCGCCCGAGCTGGGACAGCACGAGGGCCGCCGGGGCGGCGAGCGACAGCAGATCCTCTGTCTGTTCGTCGCGGAAGCTCCCGGTGTTCGGATCGGCCACCGCGATCACGCCGACGTTGTATCCCTCGACCCGCAAAGGCGCGATCAGGGCGGTCGAAAGGCCGAGTTCGCCGATGACGCCGTACTGGTCGGGGTTGTCCGTGACCCGATCGAGGCGGAGCGCCCGTCCGGATCGAAACACCTGTGAGACGACTCCCCCCCCGCTCACCCTGACCTTGAGTCTCTCCACGTCCAGGGTGTGGCCGTTCACCCACATCGGGCTCATCACCTGGAGCGAATGGTCGTCGGGCTGGTAGAGGAAGACCACCCCGACCTGGGCGTCGAGATAGCGGCAGATCGTTCCGACCATCTGGGGGAGCCCCTCGGTCAGGGATTCGGCGCTCGCCAGCGTTGCAGAGACCGCATACAGGCGCTCGAAGTCGCGGCGCTGTGCCCGCAAGTCGGCGAGCCGGTCCAGGTTCTGTTTCGTGGCCCGGTCGAACTCGATACCGATGAGGGCTGTGGCAGCAGCCACCACGCCGACGGTGAGCGCCGGGATCAGAACCTGGTCGACGGCATCGATCTCGCCCGCCTGGAGCGCCGCCACCGTCAGCGCTCCGACCGCAAGCACCGAGACGACGGCGTGGCGAACGGTGTTGAGGATCAGCCCGGTGAGAACCACGATTCCCGAGAAGATGGGCAGTGCCGTGTCGAACAGGCCGGGGACGGACGCCACGAGGCCGAGCGTCAGGGTGATGGCAGCCGACCAGATCCATGCGAGGATCGGCCCGCTCGTGCGCTGCAGCAGTTCTCGCCAGTCGAAGGCGGTGGCAACCGACAGCAGCACGATGAAGGCGCCCATCGTGAAGATGAACCGTTGATTGGTGACCACGTCACGACGGACGGCCTGTCCGGTGAGAACGATGACGACGATCCATGCGAGCAAGACGCTGCGGCGCAGGGCCGCGGCGCGAAATGCCGATAATGAGCCGCTCTGGGTCTCGTGTTCGTCGGTCATGCTCGAATCCGATCCCCCATCTCCACCGCACTGTATTCTCGGCCGCAGTGCCTCACCGGTTGAGTCTCCTGTTGGCGTCGTTCCGCACCCCGTCATGGTGCTGACGTCGTTTGCCGGAGGGTCCATCTTCGGTCGCCGCCACGGTGGGGGTTCCCCGGGCGTCGTGGCGCTCCACGGATGGGGGAGGCGGAGCGACGACTTCTCGGCTCTTCTGGCCGGCATCGACGCCGTCGCCCTCGACCTGCCCGGGTTTGGAGCCTCACCGGCGCCGCAGGAGGCGATGGGGGCCGCCGGGTATGCAGACGCCGTTCTTCCCGTCCTTCGATCGCTCTCTTCCCCTCCCATCGTGGTCGGTCACTCGTTTGGCGGGAGGGTGGCGGTGTGCCTGGCCGCCGCCCATCCGGACCTGGTCAGGGGCCTCGTCCTCACCGGTGTTCCGCTCGTGCGTCGCCACGGTGGGCGCCGTCCGTCGTGGACCTACCGGATGCTCCGCTCGGCCCACCGGATGCACCTCATATCCGACGCCCGCATGGAGGCCGTCCGCCGTCGCCGGGGGTCGCCCGACTACCGGGCAGCATCCGGAGTCATGCGGGACGTATTGGTGATGGCGGTGAACGAGAGCTACGAGGATCAGCTGGCGGGGCTGCGGGTTCCCGTGCGCATGGTGTGGGGCGAAGACGACCGCGAGACCCCGGTGGACATCGCCCGCGTCGCCCTCGGTGTCATGCTCGACGCCGGGGTGGACGCCCGTCTCGACGTCATCTCGGGCGCCGGGCACTTCCTTCCCGTGGAGCGGCCCGAGACCGTGCGGCCGCTGATCGAGCCGGGGGAGTGGCGATGACCGTTGTCGTCCTGGTGGCCGCCATCGGCTCGGCCGCCCTCTCCCTGCTGCGTTGGCTTCGCGTGGCCCAGCGAGAGCACTATCTGGCGGGTGTGGGGCGCTTTGCGCTGCGCTGGTGGGCGAGCGGGCCTCGGTCGATCGCGCTCGCCGCAGTGGGTCTCGGTGGTCTCGTGGCGTCGGGGTGGACCCCGTGGGGGGCGGTGGTGACCGCGGCGGTGGCGGCGGCGGGCCCTCCCGGCCTCGGGGTGCGGGGCCGCACGTCGCGCCTCGCCTGGACGCCCCGGCTCTTCCGCCTCGCCGCAGCCACGGGAGCGGTCGTGATCTCCCTGCTCGCATTCGATCTGACCATCCCGACCTCGGTCGTCACGGCGGCCGTCCTGGCCGGGCTGCCGCTGCTCACCGACGGCGCCCTGGTGTCGATGCGGCCGCTCGAGGACCGGCTCGGCTCGCGTTGGGTCGTCCAGGCGCGGTCGGCACTCGCCCGCTCGGGGTCGCGGGTGGTGGCGATCACCGGCTCGTACGGCAAGACCTCCACCAAAGGGTTGGTGTCCCACCTGCTCGGCGCGGTGACCTCGGTGGTCCCCAGTCCGGCGAGCTTCAACAACCGGATGGGTTTGGCCCGGGCGATCAACGAGCAGCTGACCCCGGGCACCGATGTGTTCGTTGCCGAGATGGGGACGTACGGGCCGGGGGAGATCCGGGACATGTGCCGGTGGGTGCCTCCGCACGTGGCGGTCATCACCGCCATCGGTCCGGTCCACCTCGAGCGGATGGGCTCCGAGGAGGCCATCGCGCGCGCCAAGCGGGAGATCCTCGAGCGCGCCGCAGTCGCCGTGCTCTCGATCGATCATCCGCTCCTCTCCGCGATCGCGGAAGAGGAGTCCCGGACCCGGCGGGTGATCCGATGTTCGGCGGCAGACCGTCAGGCAGACGTGTACGCCGGCCCAGACGGCGCCGTGGCGGTCGGTGGCCGGATCGTCGGCCGTTTCGACCCCGAGTCGGCGAGGGCGGGAAACGTCGCCTGCGCCATCGGGGTGGTGGTGGCGCTCGGATTCGAACCGGCCGCGGTCGCCGGGAGGCTCGAGAGCCTCCCCGCCACACCTCACCGTCAGGAGGTGGTCCGCGGCGAGCGGGGGTTCTGGTACGTCGACGACACATTCAACTCCAACCCGGCCGGGGCGGCTGCCGCTCTCGACCTGCTCATGAGCCGCGATGGGCTCGGCCGGCGAGTGGTGGTCACACCGGGAATGGTCGAACTGGGCAGGCGCCAGGTGGAGGAGAACGAGGCGTTCGCGCGGTTGGCGGCGGCGAAGGGGGTCGACACGTTGCTGGTCGTGGGGCGCACCAACCGGGCGGCCCTCGTCGCCGGCGGGGAGGCGGGAGGGATCGGCTCGGTTATCGTCGTGGCGACACGAGACGAGGCAGTTGCCTGGGTGCGCGAGAACCTCGGTCCAGGAGACGCCGTCCTCTACGAGAACGACCTTCCCGACCACTACCCGTGAGTGTCGGGTCGGACATGGGAGTGCTTCGATGACCAAGCCGGCCGTGCTGTTCGGAGGCCCTTCTCCGGAACACGACATCAGCATCAGCACCGGGCTGCAGGCGGCCCGCACACTGTCAGACGTCGAGGCCATCTACTGGGACAAGACCGGGGCGTTCCACCTGGTGGACCCGCAGATGGAGGCCGTCGAGTTCGCAGACGGTGTCCCGCGCAAGGCCAGAGAACTCGGATTCTCGCCCGGGCAGGGCGGCGGCTTCACGCTGAGGCGCAAACCGCTCGATATCGACGTGATCCTGCTCGCCACTCATGGAGGCCCCGGAGAGGACGGGACGCTCCAGGGTCTGCTCGACCTGGCCGGTTACCGCTACACGGGCCCCGGTCGATGGGGCTCGGCCCTCGGGATGGACAAGCTGACCTTTGCGGCAGCGGTCGTCGCGGTCGGCCTTTCCTCGCTTCCGCGGGTGCTGCTGAACCAAGGTCGCCGACCGTCCTTCGAAGGCCCGTACATCGTCAAGCCGCGTTTTGGGGGGAGTTCGATCGGCATCGAGGTCGCCGAAGACATCGGGACCGCGCTCGATCTGGCGCGGGTCTCGCCCCACCTCGCAGACGGGGCGGTGGTGGAGCCGTTCCTGAGGGGATGCAGGGATCTTCAGATCGGGGTGCGCACCCATCCCGAACTCCAGCTGTCCGCGGTCGAGGAACCGGTGTTCCAGGAGGGTGGGCTGTACAGCTACGAGCAGAAGTACCTGGCCTGGGGAGGTGGAGGTCGCGTCGAGAGGAACCTGCCTGCGTCGCTCCCGCCCGATGTCGAATCCCGACTCCGCGAGGCGGCGGGGCGGGTGGCAGAGCTCGTCGGCGTCCGCGGCATCGCCCGTGTCGACTTCCTCCTCCACGAGGACCGCCTCTACGTCAACGAGATCAACACGATCCCCGGCAGCCTCGGAACCTACCTGTGGGTGGATCCGCCGATCGACCGGTCGACGCTGCTGGGCGACATGGTCGAGGAAGCACGCCGGTCGCACCCGCGGCGGTTCTCCACCGCCGGAGCCGACGGCAGCGCCCTCCGCAACGCCGGCACGATCGCGTCGAAGCTCGGTTGAGCTGCGCTCAGCCGAGCGTCATGGTCCTGGATCCCGGGTCTTCGGTTCAGGACCGATGACCAAGACCGGGGAACGCCCGATCAGAGGTTGACGACGGGGCAGGTGAGGGTTCGCGTGATTCCCTCGATCGCCTGGACCTTGGCCACCACCAGCTTGCCCAGCTGGTCCACGTCCTCTGCGGACGCCTTCACGATCACGTCATACGGACCTGTGACGTCGTCGGCGGTCTCGACACCGGGGATGTTGCGCACTTCCTGGGCGACGATCGCTGCCTTGCCGACTTCGGTCTGGATCAGTACGTATGCCTCGACCAACAGGTACCTCCTTGTGCTCCTGCCGCGACTCTACCGAGCCGTCGAGGGGCGCGTCGGCGGAACGTGCGGCCTGAGACAGGCCGGGCGGGACGGGCGGTGCTCAGTAGCCCTCTTGGCCGACCCGGGCATTGGCGACGAAGCGGTTGCCGCCGTCCTCGTCGATGTCGAATGTGATCCGCTGGCCCTGGCGGACCATGCGGAAGATCGAGCCCTCGAGCGACCCGGGACGGAGGTAGACCTCGGTCCGGTCGGAGTCGACCACGACGACACCGGCCCCTGTGGCGGGGTCGTAGGTCTTGACGACACCCTGGGCCATGTGCAATCAGGCCTTTTCGATCTTGCCTGCGCGGATGCACGAGGTGCACACCCGGGCGCGCCGGGTGTTGCTGCCGTGCTTGACGCGCACGCGTTGGATGTTGGGCAGCCAGCGGCGGTTGGCCCGCTTGTGCGAGAAGCTGACGGATTTCCCGTAGCTGGGCTCCTTGCCGCAGATTTCACAGCGATAGGACATGAGAAAGAGAGCTCCTGGAAACGGTCCTGCAATCTACCAGCGAGGATGGCGCTGGTCCCAATTGCCGCCGGGGCGCTCGGACGTCTCACCGTATACTCGCCTCGCTCATGCCACTCGGAGTAGACGGAATCAAGCGGGTCTTCACCCGCTACCACGAGTTTCTCGGGGTATACCGCGACGCCCTGAACGGGCTCAACGTCTACCCGGTTCCGGACGGCGACACCGGGACCAACATGAGTCTCACGGTGGCGTCCTTCATCGGCAGCGTGGAGGGTTCCGCCTCGATGGAGGAGGCGGCAGACGCCATCTCGCACGGTTCGCTGATGGGAGCCAGGGGGAACTCCGGGGTGATCCTGTCTCAGATTCTGCGTGGGCTGGCGGACACCTTTCGGGCGGAGTCGAAGATCGATGCCCCGCTGGTGGCCACCGCGCTCGACCGGGCGTCCGAGGCGGCGTACGCCGCGGTGCAGCATCCGGTCGAAGGCACGATCCTCACCGTGATTCGGGAGTCTGCCGAGGCAGCCAGGCGCGCCGAACCCGCGGACGGCTTGGTCGAGCTGCTCGGCTCCGTCTACGGACGGGCGGTCGACACCCTGGTGCGGACTCCCGACATGCTCCCCGTCCTCAAGCAAGCCGGGGTGGTCGACGCCGGCGGGGCGGGTCTGGTGCTGTTGCTCGCGGCGTTCCTGGAGGTCGAGAGCGGAGAGGCGGTGGTGCTGCCCGACCACGTGTTGCGGGCCCGGGCAAGCCTCGATGATCTCGCACGTCTCCAGCCCGAGGGCTCTCACCCGCGGTATGAGGTCATGTTCTTCCTCGAGGCGACGGAGGGGTCGGTGGCCGAATTCCGGTCGGCGTGGTCCGAGTTGGGCGATTCGATCGTCGTCGTGGGCGGCTCGGACACCTGGAACTGCCACATCCACACCGACGAGATCGGGCCGGCGATCGAGGCAGGGATGGCCGCCGGCAGGCTTCGAGAGATCAGGGTGACCGATCTGAGGGAGCAGCCCGGACACGAACGCGAGCACGGAGGGGGAGGCGGGAACACCGTCGACTTCGAGCCGATGGTCGAATACGCCGTGGCCCCGGTCGGTGTCGTGGCCGTGGCGGCAGGCGACGGCCTGATCGAGGTGTTCCGCCGGCTCGGCGCCCAGGGGATCGTCAGGGGTGGCCAGACCATGAACCCGTCGACCGAGGACCTGCTGGCGGCGGTCGAGCGGGTACCCGCCGATCAGGTGGTTCTGCTCCCGAACAACAAGAACATCGTGCCCGTCGCCGAGCAGGTGGAGGGTCTCACGACCAAGCACGTGGTCGTCGTCCCCACCCGCAGCATCCCCCAGGGAATTGCCGCCATGCTGGGCTACTCGCCCGCCGACGAGGCCGCCGAAGAGGCGGTGGAGGACATGGCGGCGGCGGCATCCTCGATTCTCGATGGTGAGATCACCCGGGCCGTTCGCAACGCGTTCGTCGGGGCGGAACGGATCAATCAGGGAGACTGGCTCGCCATCGCCGACGGTACGATCGTCACGAATACCCCGGATCTCGAAGAGGCATTGCGCGGACTGGTGGCGGCGATGCTTCCCCCCGATGCCGAGCTGCTGACCGTCTACACCGGCGAAGGTGCTGCCCCCTCGGTCACAAAGGCGCTGGTGGCGTGGCTGGACGAGCTGCACCCCCGACTGTCGGTGGAGGAGATCGACGGCGGACAGCCGCTGTATCCCTATCTCATCTCGATCGAATGACTCCGCTCGGCTGATGGCGACGCTCGCCCGGCTTGCCCAGATCGACGTCGAGCAGGTCTCCGGCCTGTCGGGGAGGCGTGGGGAGACGCTCAAGACGGCCGGGATCACGTCGGTGGCCGACCTGTTGATGCACGTGCCACGCCGGTACATCGACCGATCCCGGGTCGTTCCGATCGCCCTGCTCCCGGTGGGCGAGGAGGTCACGGTCATCGCCAAGGTGGTATCGACGTCGTCGCGCAGGCCCCGCCGCAATCTCCTCATCGTCGAGGCGATGGTCACCGACGGCACGGATGGACTGAAGGCCGTGTGGTTCAACCAGGGCTTCCGCCAGCGCCAGCTGACCGAGGGGGCGGAGGTTGCCCTGTCCGGGAAGGTCGAGCGCTTCGGACGCCGACTCCAGATGAAATCGCCCGAGGTGGACGTGTTGTCGAATGAGACGGAGTCCCTCACGACGGGCCGGGTGGTGCCCGTGCACCCCAACGTGAAGGACGTGGGAGTGGGCTGGCTGCGCCGCGGGATGCACAACGCGCTGGGCCGGTCGCTTCCCATGCCCGACCCCCTACCCGAAGACGTCGTGCGCCGCCACGGTCTGATCGATCGAACCACCGCCTTTCGCGACATCCACTTCCCCGACGATGTCGCCGCGGTAAGGCCCGCTCGCGACCGCCTTGCATTCGACGAGCTGTTTCGACTGGAGGTGGCCCTCGCAGTCAACAAGAAGCGCCAGGAACGCGAGTCGAACGGGGTGACCCATCGCCCCGACGGGCGTCTCGTCGGCCGCTTCGTGGCCGGCCTGCCCTATCCGCTCACCGCCGCCCAGCGGCGGGTGCTCGCCGAGATCGAGGCCGACCTGACCGATCCCACGGCGATGCATCGGCTCCTGCAGGGCGAGGTCGGTTCGGGGAAGACGGTGGTGGCGGTTGCGACGCTGTTGATGGGCCTCGAAGGCGGGTGGCAGGGTGCGGTGATGGCGCCGACAGAGGTCCTGGCGGTCCAGCACTACCTCGGCATCCGCGACCTGCTCGAGCTCGCCGGTCTCGCCCCCGACGAGATCGGGGCCGGAGGGCGGCTCGGCATGTCCTCGCTCTTCGGTGGGGGATCCGACGAACGGCCGGCGGTGTCCCTTGCGCTCCTCACGGGAACGCAGGTGGCGACGAATCTGGATCCGGGGGCGGGGCGCGATCAGGTGCTCTCGGCCATCGCGGACGGATCGATCGACCTCGTGGTGGGCACGCATGCCCTCATCCAGGAGGGTGTCCACTTCCGGTCGCTCGGCGTGGCGGTGGTGGACGAACAGCACCGCTTCGGAGCTCTCCAGCGGGTCACGCTGCGCGAGAAGGGGGTCGGATCCGATCCGGATCTCCTGATCATGACGGCGACGCCGATCCCGCGAACCCTGTCGATGACCTTGTACGGCGATCTCGACGTATCTGTGATCGACGAGATGCCGCCGGGGAGGACGCCGGTGGAGACGGTGGCCCTGGGCCGCGATCGTGAGCAGGCGGCGTGGGACATCGTGCGCGGGGAGGTGGCGGCGGGCAGGCAGGCCTTCGTGGTCTGCCCGCTGGTGGAGGACTCCCCCAAGGTGGAGGCCGCCAGCGCCACCGCCGAACACGAGCGGCTGCAGTCCGTGTTCCCCGACCTCCGTCTCGGCCTGTTGCACGGCCAACTGCCTCCCCGGGAGAAGGACGCCGTGATGCACGCGTTCCGCGACGGCGGCATCGACGTCCTCGTGGCGACGACGGTCATCGAGGTCGGGATCGACGTCCCCAACGCCACGGTGATGGTCATCGAAGACGCCGATCGCTTCGGTTTGAGCCAGCTCCATCAGCTTCGCGGCCGGGTGGGCCGCGGACGCCACCGCGGAACATGCGTGCTGGTGGCCGACCCCACGACCGACGACGGACGCGCCAGGGTGGATGCCATGGTCGGTACGACTGACGGATTCCGCCTGGCCGAGGAGGATCTGCGCATCCGGGGCCAGGGAACCGTGTTCGGTGCCCGGCAGTCCGGCATGGGCGACCTTCGGGTGGCCGACATCCTCGCCGACTTCGATCTGCTGGTCGCCGCCCGCGATGAGGCGTTCGCACTGGTGGACGCGGACCCCGAGCTCGCCCGCCATCGCCCACTGGCCGAGGAGATCGGCGCCATGCTGGGCGACGAGGTCGCCTGGCTCTTCGTGTCCTGAGGCCCGATTCGAGCCGGGGGCGCAGCGGGGCGCGATACTCGACTCCGTGGCAGCTCGACAGATCCATCCCCACGATCAGATGACATACGAGTCACTGAGGCGCGGGTTCAGGTGGGAAGTGCCGGAACGTTTCAACCTGGGCGTGGCGTGCAGTGACACCCAGCCTCCCGAGCGGGTCGCGCTCGTCGCCGAGGACCGGACGGGGCTGGTGCGGCGGGTGACCTTTGGCGAGCTGTCGGGGTGGTCATCTCGCCTGGCGGGCGGGCTGTCCGAGATGGGGGTCGGTCGGGGTGATCGGGTGGGGCTCGTCCTGCCCCAGTCCCTGGCCGCCGGTCTCACCCATCTGGCACTGTGGAAGCTCGGGGCGATCTCGCTGCCGCTGGCGCAGCTGTTCGGCCCGGACGCCTTGCGATACAGGATCGAGGACTCCGGCACCAGGCTGGTCCTCACGACTCCGGCGAACCTCGCCAAGGTGGAAGAGGCAACCGTGGGTCTCGACTGCGACATCCTCGTGGTGGAAGACGGATTCGACGTCCTCATGGCGGGTGACGGGATGGACTCGGCAGTGGACACGTCCGCCGAGGACCCGGCGTTCTTGATCTACACCTCCGGCACGACAGGGCCACCCAAGGGCGCCCTCCACGCCCATCGCTCGGTGTTCGGTCACCTCCCCGGCTTCGAGCTCTACTACGAATTCGCCCCCCTGCCGGCGGACGTCATCTGGACTCCGGCCGACTGGGCCTGGATCGGGGGTCTGATGGACGTGCTGGTGCCGGCCTGGTACCACGGCATGACGGTGGTGACGGCCGACCTCGACTTCGATCCCCACGGTGCGGCGGATCTGATGGCCAGACACCGGGTGACCCTCGCCTTCCTTCCGCCCACCGCACTCAAGATGATGCGGGCGGCGGGGGTGTCCCGCTCCGACCTGGCCCTGCGGGCGGTGTTCACCGGGGGCGAACCACTCGGCGAGGAGATGCTCCATTGGGCGCGCGAGCATCTGGGAGCCGGGATCAACGAGGGGTACGGCCAGACCGAGGCGAACCTGGTGGTGGGGAACTGCGGGGCCGTGTGGCCGGTGAAGCCCGGGTCGATGGGCCGGGCGCTGCCGGGTCACGACGTCGAGGTCCAAGACGAGAACGGCGTGCGCCTGGTGGGGAGCGAAGGCGAGATCTGCATTCGGGCGCCCGATCCGGTGATGATGCTCGGGTTCTGGAACCGTCCCCAGGCGACGGAGGACAGGTTCCGAAACGGCTGGCTCCTGACCGGCGATCTGGGGGTGGAGGACGAGGACGGCTACCTCTGGTTCCGGTCCCGCGCAGACGACGTGATCACCTCGATGGGATACCGAATCGGCCCCGGAGAGATCGAGGAGAGCCTGATGCGTCATCCTGCGGTTGCGATGTGCGCCGTCGTCGGGATCCCAGACGAGATACGGGGCCAGATCCCGGCTGCCTTCGTGGTGCTGCGCCAGGGGCACGACCCGACCGACACCCTCGCCCGGGGACTGCAGGACCACGTCCGTGCCCGGCTGGCGGCACACGCGGTGCCGGGGCGGGTCACCTTCGTCGAGGATCTGCCGCGAACCACGACCGGCAAGATCATGCGGCGAGCCCTCCGGGGTCGCTGACCCTCACCGGGTCCGGTCGGGGCTGCGATCGCCGAGCCCGTGGGGTGTCCGGGGGCAGAGGGTCGGATCGCCTACTGTGCGAGCATGCGAGTGATCGCCGGAGCGCACAGGGGCAGGAGGCTGGTGGCTCCGGACACCGATGACACGAGACCCGTGACCGACCGTGTGAAGGAATCGATCTTTTCCTCGCTGGCGGGCCGCGTGGGCGAAGCCAGGGTGGCCGATCTCTACGCGGGGGCGGGGAGCTTCGGCATCGAGGCCCTCAGCCGGGGGGCTCGGTCGGTCACCTTCGTCGAAAACGGCCGGCGGGCGATCGAAGCGCTGCGTACGAACCTCGATGCTCTCCATCTCGAGGGCGTCGTCGTTCGGAGGCGGGTCGAGGACTTCATCGCCGACACCGACGATCGGTTCGATCTCGTCTTCTGCGACCCGCCGTGGCCGTTGGCCTCCTCCGACCTCCAGCGGGTGCTCGAGGCGGTTCGACCCCACCTCGAGGGAGACGCCATCGTCGTCGTGACCCGGCGCGCCTCCGACGCCGTGCCCGCGCCCGCCGGGTTGCGGATTGACGACGAACGGCGGATGGGCGACACGAGAATCATCCGATACGCGAACATGGACTCACCATGACCGTTGCATTGTGCCCGGGGAGCTTCGATCCTCTGACGAACGGTCACGTCGACATCGTTCGGCGTGCCGCGTCCCTGTTCGACCGGCTGATCGTCGCCGTCATCGAGAATCCCTCCAAGACCCCGCTGTTTCCTCTGGAAGAACGGCTGGGACTGATGCGGGAGGTGTTCGCAGACGTCACGACCGTGGAGGTGTGCGCGTTTTCCGGCCTCCTGGTCGACTTCGTCACGTCCCGGGGCGTCGACGTGATCGTGAAGGGCCTTCGAGCAGGGGGCGACTTCGACTACGAGTTGCAGATGGCGCAGATGAACCAGCACCTCTCCGGGGTGGAGACCGTGTTCCTGCCCACCAGTCCTCAGTGGAGCTACGTGTCTTCGAGCCTTGTGCGCGAAGTGGCCCGCCTCGGCGGTAGCGTTGAGGCATTGCTCCCCGAACGGGTGGCACGGGCCGTGAAGGAGAAGCTGTCGTGACCCAACACGAGGACCCAGCGTCCGGCAACGACCGCCCGCCCGGGTCGGTCGGGGAGTTGCAGGATTCGGTCGACGAGATGATCGCGCTGCTCGAAGAGGCCAAATCGATGCCTCTCTCGGCCAACGTCCTCGTCGACAAGGAGATGTTCCTCACCATGCTGCACCGGCTGCGCGCCGAGCTCCCCGACGAGTTGCGCGCCGCCCGGTGGATGGTGCGCGAGCGGGAGGCGTTCATCGCCCGCACCAACGAGCGCGCCAAGGAGATCATCGACCGTGCACGGTCGGAGAGCCGCAAGCTCGTCTCCGAGTCATACGTGCTCGCCGAGGCGGTCGAGGAGGCAAACCTCCTGGTGAGGCGCGCCGAGGGAGAGGCGCGGCGCATGCGCCTCGAGACCGAGGACGAGATCGAGCAGTCCCTCGAGCAGGTCGAACAGCTGATGGCGCAGCTGCTCACCAGGGTGCACAGTGCCAGATCGGCGCTGCACGAGGCGCGTCCCGCCCCACCCGAGGTCCCGCTCTAGGCGAGCGGTCTTGGTGCCGGCTCCAGGGGGAGGAGACCGTTCTTCGTTCCCGCACTCGGCGAGGGGTGGCCGGGCCGGGCGAGGGGGCGAACCGTGTTCGGTCTCCCTGGCGGCACCCCCGCAATGGGCTCTTCCGGTCTGGGACTTCCGGACCGGCCCGACGTCCCTGGGAGAGTGGGATCCAGGCCTACGATGGAGCCGATCATGCCGATCCGTATCCAGGTCTCCGACCTGCTCTCCACTCCGGGCAAGGCTCGATCGGAGCGCGTCTCGGCTCCGCTCCACATCCATCTCCCCGGCGCCACCGTCGACTCGGAGGCCGGGGTGGAGCTCGCGTTGCGGTCCCTGTCAGACGGAATCGTCGTTCGCGGGGTGGCGACGGTGACAGCCGAGCTCACCTGCGATCTCTGTCTCACCGAGTGGACCCAGGAAGTGTCGGTCCCCCTCGAGCAGATCTATCGCCTCCAGCCCGACGACGAGGACGACGAACTGCCGCTCGACGAGCGTGCATGGGTGGACATCGAGCCCGTGGTCCACGACGAGGTCTCGCTCGGGCTCCCCCGGTCGCCGCGGTGCCGGCCCGAGTGTCGAGGACTTTGCCCGACGTGCGGAAGCGACTTGAATGTGGACCCCTGCGGCGGACACGGCGAGGACGTGGCCTCTCCGTTCGCCGCCCTCAGGGATCTACTCGAGTCCTGAACGTTCATCACGACCAAGGAGCGCACCATGGCGGTGCCCAAGAAGAAGATGTCGCGCAGCCGGACACGGCAGCGCAAGTCGCAGTGGAAGGCGACTCCGCCTTCGCTGCAGGCGTGCCCGCGCTGCGGCACCCCCAAGCTTCCTCACCGTGCCTGCACGGCCAAGGACGGCTGCGGAACCTACAACGGCCGGGAAGTCGTCGAAGTCGACTGATCCGTGGCTCGTATCGCGCTCGATGCCATGGGCGGGGACCTGGGTCCTGCTGAGGCCGTCGCCGGAGCAATCGATGCCGCAACCGGTGGCGTCGACGTCGTTCTCGTCGGCGACGAGGCCCAGATCCTCGAACAGCTCGCCGCCACCGGTGCGTCCCTTCCGGTCGTCCACGCACCGGAGGTCGTGCACATGGGCGAGGATCCCGCCAGGGCGATCAGGGAGAAACCAGGGTCGTCCGTCGCGACCTGTGCCCGAATGGTGCGCGACGGGTCGGCGGACGGCTTCGTGTCGGCGGGCTCGACGGGGGCGGCGATGGCCTCCGCCGCCATCATCATCGGCAGGCTCGAGCGGGTGATGCGCCCCACCATCGCCAGTGTCTTCCCCACCGACGGCAGTCCGACGGTCGTGCTCGATTCCGGAGCGAATCCCGAAGTCAAGCCCGAGCACCTCGTTCAGTTCGCCGAGATGGGAGCGGCGCTGTCCGAGACCTACTTCGAGGTCGCCAACCCCCGGGTTGGACTCCTGAACATCGGTGAGGAGAGGGGGAAGGGCCGCTCGCTGGACAAGGAGGCGTACGCCCTCCTCGAGGTGGCGCCCGTGAACTTCATCGGAAACGTCGAGGGTCGAGACGTCGCCACCGACCGGGCAGATGTGATCGTGACGGACGGCTTCACGGGGAACGTCTTCCTCAAGACGACCGAGGGTGCCGCATCGCTGACCGCCCGCCTGATTCTCGCCGCCCTCGACGCGGCACCCGGCGACGTGCGGTCCGAGGTGTTGCCGCTGCTCGATCCGATCAGACGCCGCATGGACTACGAGGAGACCGGCGGTGCCCACCTCCTGGGCACGAGAGGGGTGGTCGTCATCGCCCACGGGTCGTCGACGAGACGCGCGATCGCCAACGCCCTGCGGATGGCGTCGGACGGGGCGAACCGGGGCCTGGTCGCCCGCGTCGCCGATCGCATCGGCGGCTGATCGATGACGACCGCCCTCCAGGACGCGCTCGGGTATCGCTTCAACCGGCCGGCGCTGCTCGACGCGGCGCTGGTGCACCGTTCGTACACCGCCGAGCACGCGGAAGTCCCCGACAACGAGCGACTGGAGTTCCTGGGAGACGCCGTGCTCCAGCTGGCGGTCACCGGTTTTCTCTTCGCCAACTACCCGGACCTGAAGGAAGGCGAGATGGCGAAGGTACGGGCGGCATGCGTGAACCGGGCCGAGCTGGCGGTCATCGCCCGGGAGCTCGACATCGGGTCCTGGCTGCGTGTGGGCGTCGGGGAGCAGTCGTCCGGTGGACGGGCGAAGGACTCGATCCTGGCGGATGCGATCGAGGCGATTCTGGCTGCGGTGTATCTCGACGCCGGATACGCCGCCGCCGAGCTCGTCGTGCTCACCCATTGGGAGGAGCTGATCCACCGCAAGGCGGCGACACCGGGAGCGCGCGACTACAAGACCCGGCTCCAGGAGCAACTCGCCGTCAGGGGCGTGAGGCCGCAGTACGACGTCGAGGACAGCGGCCCCGACCACGCCAAGGTCTTCTCGGCGACGGTGTTCGTCGAAGGCGTGTCGTACGGATCGGGAGCCGGCCGCTCGAAGAAGGAAGCCCAGCAGCGGGCGGCGCAGCAGGCGCTCGAGGGCCTGGAATGAATCCTGTCGAAGGGGCGGCTTCGAGTCCGGGGAGCGGCCCGGTTCCGGTCCGTCGCGATGCCTGAGCTGCCCGAGGTCGAGACGACCCGCCGGTGCGTTGCGCCGGTGCTCGAGGGCAGGCGACTGGTCGAAGCGGTGGTCCGTCGCGATCGGATGGCCCGCCGCAACCTCCGGCCGGCCGACGTGCCCGAGCGGCTCTCCGGCCGGACGGTGGCGTCGGTGGGACGGCGGGGGAAGTTCATCGTCGCGCCCGTCGAAGGCGACATCACGATGATCATCCATCTCGGGATGTCGGGCCGCCTCCAGATCGCCGACCGGGGAGAGCCCGAGGTCGAACACACCAACGTCGTGCTCCGGATCGACACTGGCAGGGAGGTGCGGATGGTCGATCCCCGGACCTTCGGGTTCATCGCCGCCTTGACGCCCGCGGAGTTGGAGACATCCAGTCTCGGTTTGCTCGGCCCAGACGCCCTGGACGACCTGCCGTCTGGATCCGAGCTGGCCGGTCGCCTGGCCGGCCGCTCGGCGCCGATCAAGGCGTTGCTGCTCGATCAACGCCTCGTGAGCGGCCTGGGCAACATCTACGCCGACGAGGTCCTCTTTCGGGCCGGAGTGCATCCCCGGCGGAAGGCGGGTTCGCTCACCATCGACGAAGTGACGGCGATCCGCGATGCCATCGGCCCGGTCCTGGCAGAGGGCATCGCTCACGGCGGGACGAGTCTCGAAGACCTCGCATACCTGCTGCCGGACGGCAGAGCAGGGGAGTACGTCGCACGCCTCGACGCCTATGGTCGGAGCGGTGAGCCGTGCAACGCCTGCGGCAGTCCGATCGAGCGGCTGACCGTGGCGCAGCGGTCGAGCCATTTCTGCCCTCGATGTCAGCCAGAGGAGACGACGGGATGAAGGCGATCCACGCCTATGTGTCGGGCACCGTGCAGGGGGTGTACTTCCGCCAGTCCTGCCGGCAGGCCGCCCGCCGCCTGCACCTGATCGGCTGGGTGCGGAACCTCTTCGACGGCCGGGTGGAGGTCTGGGCGCAGGGTCCCGAGACGGCGCTGGGCGAGCTGGAGGAATGGCTGTGGACCGGGCCCTCCCGCGCCAGGGTCACAGGCGTCGAGTCCCAGGATGTGCCGCCCGATCCGAACCTCCAGGACTTCCTGATCACGAATTGACGGCAACGGGCGGGCCTGCCCTGGCGTGTACCACCGCCATTCCCTCGCAAGCGGCTAGCGTGACGGAATCACATTCGTGTAATCCATGTATCTGAAGTCGCTCAAACTCGTCGGGTTCAAGTCGTTCGCAGATCGGACGCGGATGGAGTTCCGTCCCGGTGTGACCGTCATCGTGGGACCCAACGGGTCGGGGAAATCGAACATCGTCGACGCCATCGCCTGGGTGATGGGGACGCAGTCGCCCAAAGCGCTCCGCACCTCGAAGATGGACGACGTCATCTTCGCCGGGACTGCCACCCGCCCGGGTCTCGGCCGCTCCGAGGTCACCCTGGTCTTGGACAACGCCTCGGGAACCCTTCCGCTCGACCTGCGCGAGGTCAGCATCACCCGGCGGCTCTACAGGGACGGCTCGAGTGACTACGAGATCAACGGAGTTGGCTGCCGTCTGCTCGACATCCAGGAGATGCTCTCCGACTCGGGCGTCGGGCGCCACCAGCACGTCATCATCGGACAGGGTCAGATCGACTCGATCCTCAACGCCACGCCGGAGGACCACCGAGCGGTGATCGAGGAGGCTGCGGGAATTCTCAAGCACCGGGTGCGCAAGGACAAGGCGATCCGCCGGCTGGAGCGCACCGACGCCGATGTGCTGCGGCTGAAGGACATCCTCGGCGAGTTGACGAGGCAGATGAGACCTCTGAAGCGTCAGGCGGCTGCCGCCGCCCGCCACGACGAGGTCGCCGGGGCGGCGAGCGCGCTTCGGCTCTTTCTCGGAGGAGAGGATCTCCGCCGGGTGCAGGGACGCCTCGCTGCGCTGGCGACGGAGAGGGCGCAACTCGGCGAAGACGTCGGGGCCGCCGAGGCCGAGATGTCTGAGCTGGAGTCGGCGCTGGTCCTCCTGCGGCAGGCGGCAGGCGAGGTCGGCCAGGCCCTGGAGCGAGACACCGCCGCCGCCGCCCGCCTCGAGACCACGATCGAACGGCTGCGGCGCATCGGATCGATCGCCCATGAGCGGCACCGGGCGGGGACCGCCCGGCTGGAAGGTGCCGACGAGCGCAGGCGCGACCTGCGGGCCGAACAGGACATGCTCGCCCGGCAGCTGGAGTCCGACCGGCAGGCCGAACACGAGCTCAGAAGCCGGTCCGAACCGGCCGAGCGTCGCTTCCGGGCACTGGAATCCGAAGAGCGGTCGCTCGCCGACCAGGAGATGATGACCACCGAGGGGGCGATCGCCGTCGTTCGCGGTGATCTGCGGTCGTTGGACGCCGGCGACGAACGCGACACCCGCGAGGTCGGTGCCGTCGATCGCCGCCTCGATGCGCTGCGCGGCCAGATCGACGAGGAACGCGAGGAGATGCGTCGCATCAACGACGACATCCGCGAGATCGACGTGCTCGCCGGCCAGGCCCAGCGCCGCTACCAGCAGGCCGAGTCGGAGCGCGTCGCCGCCCAGGACGCGTGGCAGCGGGCCGAGGAGGAACACACCGACGCCCGCGTGGGGGTGGCCGCGGCGGAGGCCCGGCTGGAGGCGGTGCGCGAGGCGGTCGAAGGGCTGGCCGACCGGGAGGCGCGAGGGATGGCGGAAGCGGCGGCCGGAGCACTCGGCTCCATCGCCGGCCGTCTCGACGTCCCGGACGAGCACGCCGCCGCCGTCGACGCAGCCCTCGGTTGGTGGTCGGATGCCGTCGCCTTCGGATCGGGGCGGGAACTGGATGACGCGGTAGGGCTGCTCAAAGGTGCCGGGCGGGGCGGGGTGCCGATGGTCGCGGGCGCAGGAAACCCCGTGGAGATCGCCCGGATGGTTTCGGCGAGTGTGGGGCTCAAGCCGCTGATCGACCTGCTCGGCCCCCGCGCCGATTCGGCGCTCGCCGCCCGCCTCCTGGGAGACGTGCTGGTCGCCGAGGGCTGGAAAGCCGCCCGTCAGATCGTGGCTGCCCACCCGGAGGTGCGGGTGGTGACACCCGAGGGAGACCTCATCACCGTCGACGGGGTTCGCGTGGCCCACCCCGATGGCGCCACCCCGGCCATGCTCGAACACGCCGCGATCGTGCTGGAGAAGGCCGGAACCCACCTGGCGCGAGCCGAGAGCCTGTTGACCCAGACCCGTCGGGTGTTCGACGAGGCCAGACAATTCGAGCGCGACGCCCTCGAGACGCTCGAGGCACTCGAAGCGCGTCTGGCCGGATCGACAGAGGCGATGGCCCGACTCGATCGGGGGATACACGCCGCTCAGCAGGAGTGCGGCCGGCTTGAGGAACGGCGCGCCAGTCTCATCGAGGCATCTTCGGAGCGATCGGAGCAGCGGGGGACACTCGTCGCCCGCCTGTCGGCACTCGAAGGAGAGGAAGCCGAGCGCCAGCGTGCCTGGGAGGACGTCGTGCGGCGTCGCCAGGAGGTGGCGGAGCGACGAGAGGCCGCCCGTGCCGAGTGGCAGGAGGTGTCCTCACAACACCGGGCCCTGGCCGAGAGGGTCCAGCTCGCCGAGTCGAGACTCGCCGCGATCGCCGAAGGGTTGGCGTCCGAGGAGGACCGCCCGGTCGACCCCGAAGGCCTGGCCCGCCTGGCGCAGATCGAACAGTCGGCCCGCCAGGCGGTGGATGCCGCCCGCGCCGCAGTCGACCAGCTCCGCACCCGCCAGCTCTCTCTGCGTGAGACCGCCGGGACCACCGGGCGCCGTCTCGGGGCGGCACAGGATCGCCACACGGCCCTCCTCGAACGGCTCGCCGCCAACAAGGACCGGGCGTCCGAGATCGCCATCGAATCTGCCGAGCTCGGGGTCAGGCGCGAATCGATCGCCGAGACGCTCAGACGCGACTCCGATGCCTCCGAGGAACAGGCCCTTTCGGCAGAACGCCCCGAGTTCGAGGGCGATCTGCGTGAGGCCCTGTCTGCCAAAGAGGCCGAGCTGCGCCGCATGGGCCCCATCAACCCGCTGGCGGCCGCCGAATACCAGGAGATCGGCGAGCGCCATACGTTTCTCACCGAACAGCTCGACGACCTCGAGCGCTCGCGCAGGGAGCTGGCCGGTGTCATCGCCGCTCTCGACGAAGAGATCAAGCAGCGGTTCCTGTCGGCCTTCGAGGAGATCGCCGCCGCCTACGAGAAGCACTTCACGGTGCTCTTCCCCGGAGGACGCGGCCGGCTCCGGCTCACCGATCCCGGGGATCCGCTGGCGTCCGGAGTCGACATCGGGGCACAGCCGCTCGGGAAGAAGGTCTCGAAGATGTCCCTGCTCTCCGGCGGCGAGCGGTCGCTCGCCGCACTGGCGTTCCTGTTCGCGGTGTTCAGGGCGCGGCCCAGTCCCTTCTACGTGCTCGACGAGGTCGAGGCCGCCCTCGACGATGCCAACCTGCGCCGCTTCCTGCGGCTGCTGGACGCATTCCGGGACGATGCGCAGCTGATGATCGTGACCCACCAACAGCAGACGATGGAGAGCGCGGATGTGCTGTACGGGGTCACGATGGAGCCAGGCGGGTCATCCAAGGTGGTCGCCAAGGCTCTTCACGAGGTGACCGTCGAGGTCTGACGGCCGGCGATCGGCGGTGGGCGCCGGCGTATCGCTGATATCGTCACGGATCCATGGACTGGGTGTCTCTCCTCCTGATCGGCGCGCTGGTGGTCATCCTGGTGGTCGGGATGGTCGTCGTTCGCGGCCGGTCGCGGACCCGGTCGATCGTCGAAGAGATCGGCGCCGCCCGCGCCGGCTCGGCCGATCTGGCGACCAGATTGACCAAGAGCCGCAGGGCGTTGGGCGAGGCCCTTCGGGCCGCGCTCGGCCGGGGTCAGATGGATCAGCAGTTCTGGGAATCGCTCGAGGAGGCGTTGATCGGCGCAGACGTCGGTGTGACGGCCTCGACCAGGATCGTCGAGCAGGTGCGCGAGGGTCGGCCCGAGAGCCCGGCGCAGGCGCGCCTGTCGCTGGAGACGGAGGTGCACCGGGTGTTGGCCGGGAGGGATCGCGAGCTTTCGCTGGAGGGCAGCCCTGCGGTGATCCTGGTGGTCGGGGTCAACGGCACGGGCAAGACGACGTCGATCGCCAAGCTCGCCAGCCGGCTCACAGGGCTGGGCATCACGCCGATCCTGGGGGCGGCAGACACGTTTCGGGCGGCGGCGGACACCCAACTCCGCACGTGGGCAGAGCGGGTCGGGGTCGAGATCGTGGCAGGTCAGGAGGGGTCGGATCCCGCTGCCGTGGCGTTCGACGCGCTGTCCGCCGCCCGTGCGCGGGGACGCGACGTGGTCATCGTCGACACCGCCGGCCGGCTTCACTCCAAGCGCAACCTCATGGGCGAGCTGGGAAAGATCCGGCGGGTGCTGGAGCGGGAGGCGGGGGGGATCTCGGAGGTGCTGTTGGTGCTGGACGCCACCGCCGGGCAGAACGGGGTCGCCCAGGCCCGGCAGTTCGCCGAGACCGCCGGGGTCACCGGTATCGTGCTCACCAAGCTCGACGGCACGGCACGGGGAGGGATCGTGGTCGCCATCGAACAGGATCTCGGGATTCCCGTGAAGTTCATCGGCGTGGGGGAGGGGATGGACGACCTGATCCCGTTCGACCCGGACGCCTTCGTCGACGCATTGCTGGCCGACGCATGACGGACACAGAGCTCCTCGATCTCGCCAGACAGGCAGCACAGGGCTCGTACTCGCCATACTCGGGCTTCCGGGTCGGGTGCGCCGTGGTCACCGACGCCGGAGAGATCGTCCAGTCGGCCAACGTGGAGAACGCGGCCTATCCGGTGTCGCAGTGCGCCGAAGCCAATGCGATCAACTTCGCCGTGTCGCACGGTGCCAGGGCGATCCCCACGGTTGCGGTGGCGTGCATCGATGCACCTTCGATCGACCTGGCGTATCCGTGTGGGCGGTGCAGGCAGATCATGTCCGAGTTCGGGGTGGAGCGGGTGCTGGTCACCACGGCAGGTGACGAGGTCAGGGACCACTCCCTCGACGATCTCCTTCCCCATCGATTCAGTTTCTGACGCGCCTGCGCCCGGGCGGAACCGGAGGGTTGCGATGACCCTGATCGTTGGACGGCCGACCCGATCGGACCCGGCCGTCGCAGGGGTGCGGCCCCGGACGGGGCGGGTGCCCGGGGTATCGCCTCCGCCCCACCGGCGGCGGGGTATCGTCCGTGACGTCGAGGAACCGGAGGGCTCCGCCATGACCGATGTCGTTCGCTCGCCCAAGCTGGAGAGGAGGGTCTACGAGCACGAGCTCGGCCGCCTCCAGCTCGAACTGGTGAAGATGGCGGAATGGGTGCGCGACTCGGGGCACAAGCTGGTCCTGGTCTTCGAGGGGCGTGACGCCGCCGGAAAGGGCGGCACCATCAAGCGGATCACCGAGCCGCTCAATCCCAGAGCGGCCCGCGTCGTGGCGCTCCCCAAACCGACCGAACGAGAACACACCCAGTGGTACTTCCAGCGCTACGTGGC
Organism: Acidimicrobiia bacterium; assembly: GCA_036525795.1. GTDB lineage: Bacteria > Actinomycetota > Acidimicrobiia > Spongiisociales > ZC4RG35 > DATCZS01. Next base: position 54,265 of record DATCZS010000174.1, read on the forward strand.
CCACCTTCCGGCTGCCGGAGAGATCGTGATCTACGACCGCTCCTGGTACAACCGGGCGGGCGTCGAGCGGGTGATGGGGTTCTGCACCGATGCCGAGTACTGGGACTTCATGCGGTCGGTGCCGGACTTCGAACGAATGCTGATCAGGTCCGGCGTCCAGCTGGTGAAGTACTGGTTCTCGGTGTCCGACGAAGAACAGGAGCGGCGGTTCCAGAAGCGGCTGGACGATCCGCGGCGGCGCTGGAAGTTCTCGGACATGGACACCTTTGCCCGGAGCCGGTGGCACGAGTACTCCCGGGCGAAGGACATCATGATGGAGCACACCTCGATCCCCGAGGCGCCGTGGTGGGAGGTCGACTCCGACGACAAGCGCCGTGCTCGGCTGAATTGCATCTCACACCTGCTGTCGATGGTGCCGTACGAAGAGATCGAGTACCCCGCCATCGCGCTGCCCCCCACCAATCACGACCCGCGGTACCAGCGACCTCCAAAGGACTCGCTGAACTGGATCCCCGAGGTGTACTGAGGGCACGTCGCACGTCGCCCGTCGCACGTCTCACGTCGCACGTCGCACGTCGCACGGCTGATCGCTCCTTACAGCTGCCCCGAGTCTCCCTGGGAGGCCATCATCGCTGCATATGCGGGATCTTCGTACCTGGTGAGACGGAAGGCGTCTGCGTAGTCGGGCAGCGCACTCCCGGTGACATGGTTCGCCCCGAGCTCGCCGGCGGCGGCGGCCGCCATCACCCCGAAGCCCGACAGGGCGCCGACCACGACGCAGCCCTGGGTCCGCATGGGCCCGATCAGAGGCCGGTTCTCGGGGGTCTTGGTGTAGTACCCGCCGTCCACGACGTGGCGGGGGAGCCCGTGGCGGTAGTGGGAGAGACCGGGGAACGCGGCGGTGAGACCACGAATGACCGCCTCGGTGTAGAGATCATCGACGGGAAGCGGCCACGACGGTTGCCGGACGAGGCGCCGGTACTCCCACAGCCCCAGCACCCAGTGCGAGTCTGGCCCGCCCTCCGGCCGGGCGTGACATGCCGGCGGGAGCACGCCGAGCAGGTCCTCCCGGTTCGACTCGAGGAGGAGCGCTCGCTCGTCCTCCGTCCAGTCGATGGGCTGTGGATCGTTCCAGATCACCATCGGGGCCTCGCGGGGAACGGCGCCGGCCGAATCGGCGAAGGCCGTCTTGAGGTGGACTTCGGAGGACACCGGAAGGCTCTCGCCTGCCATCCGGGCGGTGTCTTCCAGCATGGGGCCGGAGGCGTTGACGAGGATCGGGGTGACGATCCGCCGGTCGCCGACGATCACCGCCTCGACTCGGGAGCGGTGCGTCTCGACCGCCGTGACCTCTCCGGAGACGACCCGGGCACCGTGCTCGATGGCGCGTTCCAGCATCCAGGAGCCGTATTGCTGGGCGGAGAGCCATCCCGCCCGCCGAACGTGCAGGCCCCCGACCACTGCAGACGAGACGAACGGGAACCGGCGTCGGACCGCATCGCCGACGAGGAAGAGGTCGGCGCCGTCTGGGGCGCCTTCGAAGCCGTGGGCCGGCGATGGTTCGTAGCGCGGGTCGTCCGGGCGAGCTCGATGCACGCGCAGCTCGCCTCCGCCGAGGCGTGAGATCTCCGAGGCCTGACGGCCCAGCGCCTCGAGGTTCTCCCGATCGGTGGTGAGGAACAGGTAGCCGCGTCTGGACAGACCGAAGGCGTTGTCGGAGCGACGAGCGTGATCTTCCATCAGGTCGATCGAACGGTTCATCAGATCGACCATGGCGGTCCCCGGTCCCGGCCACCAGTTGCGGTAGCACTCGGTCGACTTGTCGCTCGTCAGTGTCAGGGGCGGACGGGGATCGCACACGACGACATCGGGGACGCCGTGCACGACCGCCAGGTGATAGGCGGTGGAGATGCCGGCGATCCCTGCGCCGGCCACCACCGTCGAAGCACGATCGCTCATGAGGTGTCCGACGCCCGACGATGCAAGGGGCGATCCCTCACACCCGCCGGGCGAGCTCCTCGGCCAGCTTCGGCAGGACGGTGTTCACGTCACCGACGATCCCCAGGTCGGCCACTGCGAAGATCGGCGCCTCGGGATCCTTGTTGATGGCGATGATGGTCTTGGAGTCCTTCATCCCGACCAGGTGCTGCATCGCCCCTGAGATTCCCGCGGCGATGTACACGTCCGGCTTCACGGTCTTGCCGGTCTGGCCGACCTGCTTGGCGAACGGCACCCATCCGGCGTCGACGATCGCCCGCGTCGCCCCCGTGGCCGCTCTGAGGGGCTTGGCCACCGCCTCGATCAGGGCGTAGTTCTCGGCGCTGCCCAATCCGCGCCCGCCTGCCACGATCACCGCCGCTTCTTCGAGCTGAGGGCCTTGCTTCTCTTCCACGTGGCTGGCCGATACCGCCGCCGACGAACGTCCGACGTCGGGAAGATCGACCCTCTGCACCGATGGCATCACCCCGGAGGCCGGTTCCGCCGCGATCGACTTCGGCCGCATCAGCACGATCGGAGTCGGGCCGCCGGTGAGGGCCGAGGTCACGATCTGCGACCCTCCGAAGATCTCGTGTCGGGCCGTGACTCCGCCGTCGAGCGATACGTCGATGGCGTTGGAGAGGACGCTCTGGTTCAGCCGGGCGGCCAATCTCCCGGCGATGTCGCGATCGTCGTATCCCTGGCCGAACAGCACGAGATCGGGCGGTGCCTGCTCGACCAGCGACGCGAGGGCCGCTGCCACCGGCCCCGAGGCGAGGACGTCGGGGCAATCGAAGTGGTAGACGGACGTGGCTCCGTACTCGCCCAGCGTGGCGAACGGGCCGTCGCCTCCGGAACCGAGATACAGGGCCGTCACTTCGCCCAGGGATCGCGCCTTGGTCAGGAGCTCGAGCCCGAGCGTGGTCGGGGCACCCTGGGACTCCTGAACGAACACCCACACTGCGGCCATGTCAGATCACCTTCGCCTGTTCGAGTGCGGCGACGATCCGGAGATGGCCGTCGCCGTCGTCTTCCACGATTTCGCCCGCCTGCCGTTCGGGTGCGGCGGCGATGCCCACGACCTCCTGATCGATACCCGCCGCAACCCCGAGGTCGGAGAGGGTGAGGGTGTCCACCGGCTTCTTCTTGGCATCCATGATCCCCTTGAACGTGGGGTAGCGCGGCTCGACTACGCCGGCAGTCACCGTGACGAGCGCCGGGAGCGAGGCGTCGACGACGTCGTAGCCCATGGCGGTTTGGCGGTGGATCTTCACCGTCCCGTCCCCGACGTCGACCTTGGTCGCATAGGTGAGAGCCGGGACGTCGAGGAACTCGGCGATCATCTGGGGGACCACCCCCGAGTAGCCGTCGGTCGACTCGGTCCCGGCGACCACGAGGTCGTAGCCCTCCCGTTCGATGGCCGCCGCCAGGACCCGGGCGGTCCGGAGGGCGTCCGAGCCGCGGAGCGACGGGTCGTCGATCATGACCGCCTTGTCCGCTCCCATCGCCAGAGCCTGGCGGATGCCCTGCATGTTGCCTGTCGGACCCATGCTGACCAGCGTGACGGTGCCCTCGTGAGCCTGGGCGAGTTGGAGACCCATCTCCACTCCGTAGCGGTCGGTGTCGTCCAACACCTGCTCGTTGGGCCGAACGAGCCAGTGGCTGTCCGGATCGAGGGTGTACGGACTGGCCGGATCGGGGATCTGCTTGACGCAGACGACCACGTTCATCGGCGTGCTCCTTGCACTCGGTTTCTGCGATCGACATTACCGATCGGGCGGTTGGCGACCCGAATCGGTGATCAGCTCGGGACCACCCGGCCGATGACCAGCGGATCGGATGAAGGCATCTCGTCCCCGTACGCCCAGGCACCTTCGAGCGCCCGGATCGCCTCCTGGAGCCGGGCTTCGTGCCGGTAGGTGAGCCGGGCCAGCGGGGCGCCCTCGTCGACGCGGTCTCCCGGCTTGGCGAGCACCGTGATCCCGACTCCCGGATCGATCGTGTCTTCCTTTCGTTCCCTTCCCGCTCCGAGACGCATTGCCGCCACACCGATTCTCCGGGCATCGCAGCGGGTGACGAACCCATCGCGGCCGGCCGGCACGGTGTAGACGCGGTGGGCACGGTCCAGCAGCGAGTCGTCGTCGATCACCCGCGGGTCCCCGCCCTGGGCTTCGATCACACGGGAGAATGTCTCCATGGCCGCGCCAGAGGAGACGGCGTGTTCGAGGCGGCGGCGGGCGGCGCTGCGGGTGGTTTCGATCCCTCCGGCCATGAGCATCTCGACACCCAGGGCGTAGATGACCTCGATCAGGTCCTCCGGTCCCTCGCCGCGCAGGACCGCCAGCGACTCGCGGATCTCGGAGGCGTTGCCCACCTCGCGACCGAGGGGAACGTCCATCGAGGTGAGGAGGGCGACGGTCGCCACCCCGTGGGCGGCGCCGATGCCCACCATCGTCTCGGCCAACGCCGTGGCGTCCTCGATCCGCTGCATGAAGGCCCCCACCCCTACCTTCACGTCGAGGATGAGTGCGTCGAGGCCTTCCGCCAGCTTCTTGGACATGATCGAACTCGAGATGAGCGGGATCGACGGGACGATCCCGGCGGCGTCGCGCAGCGCATACAGCTTGCGGTCGGCCGGGACGAGCGTTCTCGACTGGCCGGCGAGGACGAGTCCGCACCGTTCGAGTACAGATCGAAACGTGGAGGAATCCAGCCCGGTGCGGAACCCGGGAATGGATTCGAGTTTGTCGAGGGTGCCCCCGGTGTGGCCGAGGCCGCGTCCGGAGATCATCGGGATGGCAACCCCGCAGGACGCCACCATCGGGGCGAGGGGGATCGACACCTTGTCGCCCACCCCTCCGGTCGAGTGCTTGTCGACCTTGGGGGCCGGGAGATCGGAGAAGTCCATGACCTCGCCGGAGTGGAGCATTGCTCCGGTCCATGTGGCGAGTTCATCCGGGTCCAGGCCCCGGATGAACACCGCCATCGCCATTGCCGCCATCTGATAGTCGGTCACGGTTCCGTCCGTGTACGCCCTGATCAGCCACTCGATCTCATCCGGTGCGAGGCGCCCCCCGTCCCGTTTCCTCTCGATGAGCTCCACAACGTTCATGCGCAGCCTCCAGAGTCGGGGTCGGTGAGAGGTGGGACTTGGCGTCCGGGGCCGGACGCCCCGATCGGTGTGCGTCTCATGTGATCTCGGGGAGGAACGAGGTGCCGGCCGGGGGAGCGGGGACGCCGAGGCCATCCGCCACAGTGGCGGCGACATCGGCGTAGGTCTCCCTGACGCCCAGGTCGACGCCCGCCGCCGCCAGACCGGCCACGAGCAGCGGGACGTACTCCCGGGTGTGGTCGGTCGATCCGTCGGTCGGATCGTTGCCGTGGTCGGCGGCGAACACCAGGAGGTCGTCGTCGTTCATCGCCTGGCGCAGAACGGGGACGAAGGAGTCGATCAGCTTCAGTCCGTCGGCATACCCGTCCGGGTTCTCACGGTGTCCGTAGGTCATGTCGAGGTCGACGAGATTGGTGAAGATGATGCCGGGGTCGAGGCGTTCCTCGATGGCGGCAACGGTTCGTTCCAGTCCGTCGCGGTCGCCCTCGGTGTGCTCGGCGCCGGTGAGGCCGTGCCCGGCGAACAGGTCCCAGATCTTCCCGATGCCGAACACAGACAGGCCCTCCTCCTTGGCGATGTCGAGCAGGGTCGCGGTGTGCGGCGGCATGGCGAAATCCTGTCGTTGGTACGTGCGGCGGAACGACCCCGGCTCGCCCACGAAAGGTCGGGCGATCACCCGGCCGATCTGGTAGTCGTTGCAGTGGGCGCGGGCGATGCGACACACCCGATACAGCTCGTCGATGTCGGCCACGTCGGCGTGGGCGGCGATCTGGAACACCGAGTCCGCCGAGGTGTACAGGATGAGCTTGCCGGTGTCCAGATGCTCGCGGCCGAGACGTTCGATGATCTCGGTACCGCTGGCGGCGACGTTGCCGAGGAACTCGACACCCGCCTCTTTCTCCACCGCCCGCACCAGTTCCGGTGGGAAGCCCGTGTCTGTGAAGGTCGCCTGCGGCCGGGTCGTGATGACTCCCGCGATCTCCCAGTGGCCGGTGGTCGAGTCCTTCCCGGCCGACGTCTCGGTGAGTCGCCCGTACGCCATCGACGGGTGATCGACCGGCGGTACGCCGGCGATGGCACCGTGCAGGTTCCCGAGTCCTGCCGCCCGGAAGTTGGGGAGGTCGAGACCCCCGACGACTGCAGCGGTGTGACCGAGGGTGTCCGAGCCGCCGTCTCCGTATTCGGAGGCGTCGGGCGCCTCTCCTGCGCCGCAGGAGTCCATCACCACGATGATCGCTCGTCGGAGTACCGGCATGCGCCCAGTATGGCGCGCGGCTCGGAACGGTTCGCGCCGGGCGAAGGCCGGGCGGTGCCGGCAACGGGACCTCTGCCACTTGAGCGGCGGGTGGTTCCGGGCGAACATCGGTGCATGCGGTGGATACGCCGGGTACTCGGCGCCGGGCTCGTGGGGTTGCTGGCCATCCAGCTGGTGCCATATGGACGTGACCACACCAACCCCCCGGTGGTCGCCGAACCTCCGTGGGATTCGCAGACGACCCGTGATCTGGCGGTGGGTGCCTGCTTCGACTGTCACAGCAACGAAACGGATTGGGCGTGGTACACCAATGTCGCCCCCGTCTCGTGGATGGTTCAGCGCGATGTCGATGAAGGCAGGCGAACGCTGAACTTCTCCGAGTGGCCGGGTGACGAGGACGACGAGGCCGCCGAGACGGTGCGGGAGGGGACGATGCCTCCCGCCGGGTACAGGCTCATGCATGGCTCGGCTCGACTGTCCGGAACCGATGCCGAGCGGCTGGCGTCCGGCCTGGAGGCAACGCTCGGTGGAGGCGACGGTGACGACAGCGGGGGACGCGGAAACGGCGGAGACGACGCACCGGGTGGCGGGGAAGACGACGACGACTGACGTCGATCGAATGCCGCCTCAGGCCCGGCGCAGCGTGGCGCCGACCTGTACCCAGCCTTCTTCCGACAGCAGGCGTGCCTGCCTGTCTGGGTGCGGTGACGTGATCCGATCGCCCGCCCCGACGACGCGCCACCAGGGAAGCGTCTCGTCGGTGCGGCGAAGCAGCGTGCCGACCGCCCGGGCGGCACCGGGGAACCCCGCCTCCATCGCCACTTCGCCGTAGCTCATCACCTCTCCGGGTGGGATGTCCCGGATGGTGGCGATCACCCGGGACTCGAAATCGGGATGAACCGTCACGGGGTGCCCCGGATGCCGGATCGCCGGCCGCCGGAGATCGTCCCCGGCTGGATCGATGCAGGCAGGTTCACGTCGTGCCGAACAGGCGATCACCCATGTCGCCCAGCCCGGGGCGGATGTAGAAGTTGTGGTCGAGTTTCTCGTCGACGGCGCCGGTCACGACCCGTACGTCGGGGTGATCGCGCTCCATCATCTCGACTCCGACAGGAGCTGCCACTACGCAGACCGCCGTGACATCGTTCGCCCCGTGCTCTTTGACCTTGGACACGGCCCATGCCAGAGAGCCGCCGGTGGCCAGCATGGGTTCGAGGATCAGCACCCTGGCGTGATCCATCGGCGGAAACTTGGCGTAGTACTCCATCGGCTCGGCCGTCTCTTCGTTGCGTTGAACCCCGGCGTACCCGATGGCGGCGTCCGGCACGAGGTCGAGGGCGGCGTCGAGGAGGCCGAGGCCGGCCCGGAACACCGCAACGCACACGACCGGCTTGGCCAGCCGGTGGCCGACGGCGCTTTCGAGTGGTGTCTCGACCTCGAACTCGTCGACTGCGAGGTCTGCCGTGGCAGCCGCCACCAGGAAGTAGGCGAGCCTGCGGGCCGTCTCGCGGAAGAGGGGCGTGTCGGTGTTGCGGTCACGCAGGGTGGTCAGGTACCGCTTGGCGAGCGGATGGTCGACGACGGTCAGTGGCATCTACACCTCCGTCGGGTGAGGGTACACGGCGGGGGTCGAGGGCACGGGGTGACGGGCCGACGCCACGTTCGCCTCCGGTGGGAGCAGGCGATCAACCGGTGTTGCGCATGCCGGCGGCGATGCCGTTCACGGTGAGGAGAAGAGCTCGCTCGAGCGCATCGTCGCGATCCCCCGAACGGGCCCTGCCGAGAAGCGCGACCTGGAGGTAGTTGAGAGGGTCGAGGTAGTAGTCGCGGACCGCCAGGGTTCGTTGCAGGATCGGCAGGCGATCGAGGATCTCGCATCCGGTGAGTCGCCGCACCTCTTCGACGGTTCGTTCGTGCTCGTTCCTGATGCGGTCGAACAGATGGTGGTGCACCGGGTCGACCAGGCGTTCGACATACCGTTTGGCGATCTGCAGGTCCGTCTTGCCGAGCGTCATCTCGACGTTGGACACGAACGTCTGCATGAACAGCCACTTCTCGAACATCTCCTCGACGACGTCGGCTCGGCCTTGCTCGCGGGCCGCCACCAGCCCGCTTCCGACGCCGTACCAGCCGGGGATGATCTGTCGTGACTGCGTCCACCCGAACACCCACGGGATGGCGCGCAGGTCGTCGAGCCCTGCGCCTCCGCCCGGTCGACGCGAAGGTCGAGAGCCGATGTTCATCTGGGCCAGTTCCTCGACCGGCGTCGCCGACAAGAAGTACTCGACCAGTCCCGGTGACTCCACCAGATCCCGGTAGGCGACGAGGGCGGCCTGCGAGATCGCCTCCATGGTCTCGGTCCAGCGGTCGAGCACCTCCTTCGGCTGCCGTGAGACCCGGTGAAGGAGCGAGGCCTCAAGCACCGAGGACAGCGCCAGTTCGAGGTTTCGTTCGGCCATGGCCGGCAGCCCGTATTTGTCGGAGATGACTTCGCCCTGCTCGGTGACCTTGATGGGGCCGTCGATGGTCCCGAACGGCTGGGCGAGGATGGCTTGATGCGTCGGCCCGCCCCCCCGACCGATCGTGCCGCCCCGGCCGTGGAACAGCCGGAGCGTCACCCCGTGGGCCTGGGCGGCGTTGCGGAGTTGGCGCTGCGCCTTGTAGATCTCCCATTGGGAGGTGGTGATGCCGCCGAACTTGTTCGAGTCCGAGTACCCGAGCATGACCTCTTGGGTATCCCCTCGCAGTGCCACGATCTGGCGATAGGGCGCGCAGCCCAGGAGGGAGTCGAGCAGTGCTCCTGCGCGCTGCAGTTCCTCGATCGTCTCGAGGAGGGGAACGAACCCGATCCGGGCGACCCCCGCGTGGAGGTCGATGAGACCGGTGTCTCGGGCCAGGACGGTGGCGGCAAGGACGTCGTCCACGCCCCGGGTCATCGAGACGATGTACGACTCGATGACCCCTTCGCCGAACCGGTCGAGGGCCTCTCTGATGGTGTTGAAGGTCCCGAGGGTGGCGACTGCCTGTCCCTGCAGAGTGGTGGTCGGGGACGAGAGGGGCCGGCGATTCGACAGCTCCTGGGTCAGCAGCGACGTGCGG
>DATCZS010000175.1:0-18785 GCA_036525795.1 Acidimicrobiia bacterium
CGGGGAGGCCCAGCCCCGGGCGGGCGACTACTACGGCACCGCGGTGAACCGGGCGGCGCGGATCATGGCCGCGGCCCACGGGGGCCAGGTCCTGTTCTCCGCCCTCGCCGTTCAACTCGCCGGCCTGGCGGCGGGACGCGGCGTGGGGATGCGCGACCTCGGCAGACATCGATTGAAGGACCTCCAGCAGCCTGAACACCTGTTCCAGTTGACCCACCCCGATCTCCCGGCCGAGTTCCCACCGCTGGCCACCCTCGAGTCCACCCCCAACACTCTCCCCGTTCAGGTCTCGGAGTTCGTGGGTCGAGCCGTCGAGATGGAGGCGGTCCGCTCGATGCTGCAGGCACCGGGAACCAGGCTCATCACCCTCACCGGACCGGGCGGCACAGGCAAGACCCGCCTCGCGCTGCAGGCGGCGGCAGAGTCGCTGGAGACCTTCCCGGACGGGGTGTACTTCGTCGACCTCGCAGGAGACCGGGAGCCCGATGCCGCCTTCGAAACCGTGCTCGGGGTGCTCGGGTTTGCCGGCACCCGGGAGGGGTCGTCCCTCCAGATGCTCAAGGTCAGACTGGCGGAGGGGCGAAGGCTGCTCGTACTGGACAATCTCGAACAGGTCACCGACGCCGGGGCAGGGGTCGTCGAGCTCCTCGGTGCCTGCCCCGACCTCGAGGTGATGGTGACCAGCCGAGAGGCACTCCGGGTCCGCGGCGAACACCTCTTCCCGGTCCCCACGCTGTCTCTTCCCGACCTTCGGGACAGCTCCGCCTTCGAGGACTCCGAAGCGGTTCAGCTGTTCTTGGACCGGGCGCGGGCGGCGCAGCCGGGCTTCGCCCTCGACGACGACAGTGCCCGCGCCGTGGCAGAGATCGCAGTCGGGCTCGACGGCCTGCCTCTGGCGCTCGAGCTGGCGGCCGCCCGACTGGAGCTGTTCGGAGTCATGGGCCTCCGGGACCGGCTCCGGACGCGGGCCGATGTCCTCGGGAAAGGGGCGAGAGACCTGCCGGATCGCCAGCGCACGCTTCGGAGCACGATCGAATGGAGCTATGAGCTGCTCGATCCCGAGGAGTGCCGGATGTTCGAGCTCCTGTCGGTGTTCTCCAGCGCTCGCCTGGAGGCCATCGAAGCCGTGGCAGAGGAGGCCAACCCCGACCTGGATGTCTTCGAGTCGCTCGGCTCGCTGGTGAGCAAGAGCCTGGTGGTTGGGGTTGACGACGGTGGGTCGCGCCGCTTCTCCATGCTCAGGGCGATCAGGGAGTACGCCGCCGAGCGCCTGGCTGCCAGTCCCGACACCGAAGAAGCTGTCCGCCTGGCCCATGCCCGGTACCACGCCTGCCGCGTCGCCGCCGCCCGCCCTGACCTGGACGGGCCCGGGCGCGGCTCCGCCCTCGCCGCCCTGCTGGAGGAGATCGAGGACCTGCGCACGGCGTGGCAGTTCTGGGCGGCCAGGAACGACATCGAACAGCTCCGCCTGATGGTCGACGGGATGTGGGCCCTGATCGACGCACGCGGCTGGTATCACACCGCCGTCGAACTCACCTCCGATCTGCTTGCGGCCCTCGAGACGGAGCCTCCTTCCACCGATCGAGACACCGAGGAGATGACGCTTCGCGCCAGTCTCGCCCGTTCGCTGATGGCGGTCCGCGGCTTCAGTGCAGAAGTGGAGAGTCACTTCCGAAGTGCGCTCGACCTCTCGGCGAGCAGCGATCCCGCCACTCGCGCCCCGGTGCTGCGGGCGCTCGCCTCCTACTACATGAACGTCGCCGACTTTCCCGCTGCCACGGCGCTCGGGAGAGAGTTGCTGGCGCTGGGTGAACGCCAGCAGAACCCGGCGGTGATGGTCGAGGGGCACATCGTGATCGGCGCCACGGTGTTTCCCGAGGGGCTCCAGGACGGACTCGATCATCTGGAGCAGGCCATCGCTCTCTTCGATCCCGCCACACACGGAAGCGGACGGTTTCGGGCCGGGGCCAGCCCGGGAGTGGTGGCACGCAATGCATCGGCGCTGTTGCTTGCCGACCGCGGATTCCCGGAGCGGGCACACGTGCGAGCCACGGAGGCCCTCGATCTCGCCACCAGCCTCGGCCACCCGTTCAGCGTGGCCTACTCGCTCTACCACCTCGGATACCTCGAACTGGTGCGCAGCCGTTTCGAATCCACTCTCCAGAGAGCCCACAGCCTCGCCACGGTGGCGGCAGACAACGACTACACCGTATGGAGGGCTCTGGCGTCTGTGCTGCAGGGAGTGGCGTTGTGCGGCCTCGGACACGGCGAAGACGGGCTGGCACTGGCAGCACGGGGAACCGAGCTCTATCAGGGACTGACTACACCCCCGGTGTTCTGGGCTCCGCTGCAGGCGGTGCGGGCGCTCGGCTTCCACCTGGCAGGTCGGCCACGCCCCGCCCTCGAGCTGATCGAGGACGTGATCGGGCTGCTGGGACCTGCGCCCATCTATCCCGGGTTCCGGGTGCTCCACGGTGACATCCTCCACACCATGACCGGTGACCCGGCCGTCGCCGGGGCCTCGTACCGGACTGCCCTCGACATGGCAGTCGAAGTGGGGTCGCGCCTCACCGAGCTGACCGCCCGCTGCCGGCTCCTGCGGCTGGCGGAGCCGGCCGACCGTTCGCCGGGAGACCTGGAAGCCCTCCGGGTCCTCTACGAAGGATTCACCGAGGGGTTCGACGAACCCGAACTGGTCGACGCCCGCTCCCTGCTCGAGTCCGACTGAAGGAGTACCGCGCCAACGGCGTGTCCGCGGGACGCATTCCGCTCGACCAGCCCAGACCTACCGGACGGCGTTCCCACAACCGCGGTGCCGCTGGGGCGCACCGCGTGAGGGCCTTTGGGTATCGTGCGCGCACGACGAGAGAGGGCGCCCATGTCCGATGACACTCACCTCGAGGCTGACTACCTGATCCAAGGTGGTGGTGCGGTCGGTATGGCCTTTGCCGATCAGCTGCTCACCGACAGCGATGCGACGATGGTGATCGTCGATCGACACGATCGGCCCGGTGGACACTGGAACGAGGCATACCCCTTCGTCCGGTTGCATCAGCCCGCCCTCACCTATGGGGTGGGATCGTGGCCGCTCGGCAGCGGTTTGGTCGATCAGGCCGGGCTCAACGCAGGCTTCCACGAGCTGGCCTCCGGGCACGAGGTGGTGGCGCACTTCGACGGGGTGATGCAACACCGTTTCCTGCCCTCGGGTCGTGTCACCTTCCTGTCGTCGAGCGAGGTGGACGACGACGGAATGGTGACATCCTTGCTGTCCGGCGCCCGGCGTCGGGTGGAGTTCCGCCGGTTCGTCGATGCCACCCACTCGAAGACTTCGGTTCCGGCCACCACCCCTCCGCGGTACGAAGTGGCCGAAGATGTGACCTGTGTTCCGGTCGGCCGGCTGCCCGGTGTCGCAGCCAGATTCGATCATTTCACGGTGGTCGGTGCCGGCAAGACGGGGATGGACGCGTGCGTGTGGCTGCTGCAGCAGGGCGCCGACCCCGATCAGATCCGATGGATCGTGCCTCGCGACTCGTGGGTGCTTCGCCGCGGCAACTTCCAGCCCGGTGCCGAGCACTTCGCCCGGCTCTGCAAGAGTGTGGCCGACCAGGTGACCTCCGTCGTCGAGTGCGACGGCATCGAAGATCTGTTCCTGCGGCTCGAGGCGGAGGGAGAGCTGGCTCGAATCGATCCGTCGGTGACGCCGGGCGCATATCACTGCGCCATTCTCAGCGACGGCGAGCTCGCCGAGTTGCGCCGCATCACGGACGTCGTTCGGCTCGGGCGGGTCCGCTCGATCCGGGCGACCGAACTCGACCTCGTGCTGGGCACCATCGAGGCTCCACCGGGCAGCTGCTACGTCGACTGCTCGACGGCGGGCATTCCTTCCAGGCCGTCGAGGCCGGTGTTCGACGGCGATCGGATCACCCTCCAGTGGGTGCGCACCTGCCAGCCGACCTTCAGCGCCGCCTTCATCGGCCACGTCGAGGCGACGTTCGACGACGACGACGAGAAGAACCGCCTGTGCCGGCCGATCGAGCCGCCGACGGTGCCGATCGACTGGCTCCGGATGCTCGCCGTCGATCTCGACAACCGGAAGATCCAGGGGAGCTACCCGCAGATCCAGCAATGGTTGGCGGGAACGCGGCTCGACACCTTCTCGAAGACCGCCGGCGAGCTCCTCGGAGTCGACGAGGAGGCGACGGCCCACGTCGAGCGCTATCTCGCCGATGTCGGTGCTGCCCGGGTCAGGCTCGACGAGCTTCTCGCATCACAGGCCGGGTGAGGAGCGAAACACATGGAGGAACGTTTCGTCGAGAACGGAGATGTGACGATCCGGGTCCAGGTCCAGGGCGAGGGGCCCACCATTGTGTGCGTGCACGGTTGGCCGGAGCTCTCGTACTCCTGGCGGCACCAGATGAGACACTTCTCGGAGCGGGGCTGGCAAGTTGCGGCGATCGACGTTCGCGGATACGGCGGTTCGAGCGCCCCGACCGAGGTCGAGCGATACACCCTGCGCGAGCTGGCGACCGACGTGGCCGCGGTGGCGGCGGAGCTCGACGATCGCCCGGTGGTGTTGTTCGGCCACGACTGGGGCGCTCCCATCGCCACCCACACCGCCATCCGCCACCCCGGACGTGTCAGGGCGGTGGCCAACCTGAGCGTGCCGCATCTGCCTCCCGGCACGGACGACCTGATCGATACCTTCGATCGCCTCTGGAGGGACCGCTTCTTCTACATGCTGCACTTCCAGGATCCGGGCGTGGTCGAGGCCGAGTTCGAGGCCGATCTGCGTCACGCCCTGACGCGCGTCTACTTCGCCGGATCCGGGGCAGCACCTGGCGGTCTGCTCCCTGAGGCCCGGCGGGGCGCTCCCTTCCTCCCACTGTTGCCCGATCCGCCCCCCGAAGGGCTGGCGTTCATGTCTGCCGACGACCTCGACATGTACGTGTCGTGGTTCCGGCGGGCGGGCACGATCGGAGCCTTCAACCGGTACCGGGCGATGCGCCTCGACGGTGCTGCCAACGCCGACATCGTCGGCGCCAGGCTCGACCAGCCCTCGTGCTTCATCGGCGGGGAGCACGATCTCGTTCGGTACCTGGTCCCGGGAGTGGATTCGTACCGGTCTCCGGGTGCATGGTGCTCGGACTTCCGGGGCTCGACGATCGTGCCGGGGATCGGCCACTGGGTTCAACAGGAGGCTCCGGGGAGGGTCAACGAGGCGCTCGATGCCTTTGTGGGCGGCCTGTGATCAGGGTTCGGAAACCCACGCCTGACAATTGGCGCTCCTCGATACCCGACCGGTTGACCCGGCCGCCGCCGAAGCTCGTACCCGACTGCCCTCGACAAGGCTGAGGCGGTTGGATCGAGGTGCCGGCCGCTCGGTCGCCGGGAGACCTGGAACCCCTGCGGCGCCTCTGCGACGGATTCACCGAAGGCTTCGACGAACCGGAGCCGCGGTCGACGCCCGCTCCCTGCTCGAGTCCGACTGAAACGTTCCCCTCCAGACAACCGTTCGCAAAGAGGCCGGCGCCCGCGGGCACGGAGCGACCGACCCACAAGATGAAGCGGCCTCACCGGGCCTCCGGCGCCTGCGAGGAGTACATTCCGTGTATCCGGAGGCCAAGGGATGCTTCGGTCGGAGACCCGCTTCGCCACCACGTCGGATGGCACCAGGATCGCCTACCAGGTATTCGGCGCCGGGCCCGGAACGCTCGTTTTCGCACCCGCCTGGGTCAGCCACGTCGAGTTGAACTGGTCGGACCCGGCATACGCAGCCTTCTTGCGCGCGCTTTCCGACGGGATGCAGGTCGTGCTGTTCGACAAACGCGGCACCGGAATGTCCGACCGGGTCGACTCCGTTCCCGACCTCGAGACGCGGATGGAAGATCTTCGGGCGGTGATGGACGCCTGTGAGATCGAGAGGGCGGTGCTGCTCGGCGCGTCATCGGGTGCGGCGATGGCGGCGCTTTTCGCCGCCACCTACTGCCGCCGTGTCAGGGGGCTCGTCCTCCATGCCCCCAAGGCCCGCGCCAGGTGGGCGCCCGACTACCCGTGGGGTATGAGCCCCGAGGAACTCGAGCGAGAGATATCTCTCATACGGACCGGATGGGATTCCGGCGAGTTCGCCGCCTCCTACGTGCTGCCGTTGATGATGCCGTCTCGCACCGGCGACCAGGCCTTCGCGCAGCTGCTGGCCGACTACTACCGGGCTTCCTGCAGCCGGGAGGACGCAATCGCGCTCACCGAGATGTGGTGGGAGACCGACTACCGGCCGATCCTCCCTGCGATCTGCCTTCCCACCCTGGTGATCGGACACGAGGCGGCGCCCGCCGAGAGCATGTACGTCGCAGACCGGGTACCCGGGGCCGAAGTCGCTTGGGTCGGCGGCGGTGATTCGCTGACGTGGGGAGCCGACACGACCTCCATCGCCGAACTGGTGGGCGAGTTCGTGACACGGCTGGCCGACGAGGAGGCGATGTTCGACCGGGTGCTGGCCACCGTGCTGTTCACCGACGTCGTCGACTCGACTGCGCGGGCCACCGAGCTCGGCGACCGGCGCTGGGGCGCCATCCGAGACGAGCACGACTCCGTCGTGCGCAGCCACCTTGAACGATTCGGCGGACAGGAAGTGAAGACGATGGGCGACGGGTTTCTGGCGACATTCGAAGGGCCGGGACGGGCCATTCGGTGCGGAGTGGAGATGGCGCGGGCGATGAAGCGACTCGGCATCGAGATCAGGGTCGGGGTGCACACCGGGGAGATCGAGCTGGCGGACGGGGACGTGTCCGGGATCACCGTCGCCATCGCCGCCCGGGTGATGGGCGAAGCCGGACCGTCCGAAGTCCTCGTGTCCCAGACGGTGCGCGACCTGGTGGCCGGCAGCGGCCTCCTTCTGCAAGACGCAGGTGAGCGCGAGCTCAAAGGCGTCCCCGACCGCTGGCGTCTGTACCGGGCCACCCCGTGACCGTTTCGCTATGGCTCGATCACGTCTCGGTGACAGTGCCGGCGCTGGGGGACGCAGTCGCACACCTCGAGCGGCGACTCGGCCTCCACACCACCATCACCCCGGCCGACCCGGATCGGCACGGACGGGTTCACCTCGACCGCACCTACCTCGAGATCTCGGCGCAGCCGGAGCAGCGCGGGTGGGACGCATCGCTGTTCTTCCTCCGGTTTGAAGATCCGGCCCGCCTGAGAGAGCACCTGGAGGCAACGGGGCTGGGGTACCGATTCAGCGAATACGTAGGCGTCGACGGGGTATGGGACGACGTCGAGATCATCGCCGGTGACGTCACGATGCCGATTCTGGTTCGCCGGACCGACCCGCCCGGAACGGCAGCGGACTGGCCTCCCCCTCTCGCCCGGCCCCATCCCGGACCGGCGCACACCCTCGCCTCCGTCTACGTCGAAGTCACCGACCCGCCGGCAGCGGCCACGCGGTACCGCCTCCTTCTCGGACTTCCGGAGCCCTCGGGGCCCGATCCCGGGTTGCGGATGCAGCTCACCACGGGCGAGGTGGTGCTGGTGCCTGCTGCTCGGACCGGGATCGCCGGCATCGTTCTCGGGGTCGGATCGGTCGAGGAGATGGCCGACTACCTGGGCGAGCCGCTCGAACCCTCGGGTGATGGCGTCGCCTGGTTGGATCCGGAACCGACGTTCGGTCTCCGGCTCGGGTTTCGGCAGGGCTGAGCGGTGGGCGGCTGCCGGCTCCCCAACCGGAGTCCGGGGCTCGGAGGGAGCACCACGCCCGGGCGCGAACGGGGCTGAACGGCTTCAGCCACCCCGCCACGGTTGCCCGGTGACGCGAATCCGGGCCTGCTGGGGCGGATCTGGAAGATCGACGCTCGAGCAGGGGCGCGATCGAACCCCTTCCGAGCTAGCCGTTGACGGCGGGGATCACATCGCGGCCATAGGCCTCGATGGTCCCCTCCTGGTTGTCGTGCATCAGATAGACGCCGAAGTGATCGACCCCCATCGACTTCAGAAGACGAAGCTTTTCGACGTGGGCCTCTGCCGGTCCGAGTATGCAGAACCGATCGACGATCTCGTCCGGCACGAAACTCGTCGACGGGTTGCCGGACCGGCCATGATGCTCGTAGTCATATCCCTCCCGGGCACGGATGTAATCGGTGAGAGCCTGGGGCACCGACGAGCCATCCTCCCCGTAGCGATTGACGAGATCTTGGACGTGATTGCCCACCATGCCTCCGAACCAGCGGAGCTGTTCGCGCTGATCGGCGAGGTCGTCTCCTACGTAGGCCGGAGCCACGACGCAGATCTTCACCTCGTCCGGATCGCGCCCCGCCTCATGGGCCGCGGATCTGACGGCTCCCATCGTCCATTCGAGAATCTGTGGATCGGCGAGTTGAAGAATGAAACCATCCGCATGGTGGCCGATCGTCTTCAGCGCCCGGGGGCCGTAGCCCGCAACCCACATCGGGAGATGCCAACCACCTTGCGGGATCCACGGAATTCGAATCACGTTGTCGCCGTATGAGACTTCACGTCCGGCGACGAGTCCTTTGATCACGTCCATGGCCTCGACCATCGTCGCCAGCGTGGTCGGTTCTTTGCCGATGTAGCGGACCGCCGAGTCCCCGCGCCCGATCCCGCAGATCGTTCGACCGTCGAACATCGAGTTCAGCGTGGCGAACAGCGACGCCAGGACAGTCCAGTCGCGGGTGGCGGGGTTGGTGACCATCGGGCCGACCACCATTCTCTCGGTCGCGGCCAGGATCTGGGAGAAGATGACGAACGGCTCCTGCCAGAGGACGTGAGAGTCGAATGCCCATCCATGGGTGAACCCGTGCCGTTCGGCTGCCACCGCCAATTCGACGACCCGCGACGCGGGCGGGTTGGTCTGGATGACCACGCCGAAGTCCATCGTTGACGCGCCGGCGAGTCCGGGGTCGGGGTTGTCACTGGTCTGTCGATGGATCGACTCGGCTGAATCGGTCATGGTGTCGTCCTTTCGCGCAGCGTCCGTTCGGTCAGATCAGGCATTGGGAGACGTCGCGCGCCAGGTACTTCCCGTCGCCGGGCTGACCGAGATAGCGGCCGTCCTCGATGAGGACCCTGCCTCGCGACAGCACCATCTCGATCTTGCCTTCGACCTCCCTGCCTTCGTACGCGCTGTAGTCGACGTCCATGTGGTTGGAGTCCACGTTGATGGTCGTCGTGACGTTCGGATCGAAGATCACGATGTCGGCATCCGAGCCCACCGCAATCGTCCCCTTCTGGGGGTAGAGGCCGAACATCTTGGCGGGGGTGGTGGCGCACACCTCGACGAAGCGCTCGAGCGACAGACGGCCCATTCCGACCGAACCGTGATAGATGAGCCGCATCCGCTCTTCTACCCCTGGCAGCCCGTTGGGAATCTTGGTGAAGTCTCCTTCTCCGAGCCGCTTCTGAACTCCCAGACGCGGGTGATCGTTCATGCAGAATGGACAGTGGTCAGTGGAGACGACCTGCAGATCATTGGTCGCCAGCGATCTCCACAGCGCGTCCTGGTGGCCTTCCTCCCAGTTGCGGACCGGCGTGGAACAGACGTACTTCGCCCCCTCGAATCCCGGCTCTGCCAGGTTGTTCCACCCAAGGAACAGGTACTGCGGGCACGTCTCACCGAACACGTTGAGCCCGCGATCGCGGGCAATCGCGATCTCGGCGACCGCTTCTTTGGCGGACATGTGGACCACGTACAGTGGCGCCCCGGCGAGCTCGGCGTATGCAATGGCCCGGTGGGTCGCCTCGGCCTCGGTGACGGGTGGGCGCGTGATCGAGTGGTAGATCGGATCGGTCTCACCCCTCTGCAGCGCCTGCTCGCGGAGTACATCGATGACGATGCCGTTCTCGGCGTGCATCATGATCATGCCGCCGTTCTCGGATGCCTTCTGCATCGCCCGGAAGATCTTGCCGTCGTCCGAATAGAGGACCCCCGGGTACGCCATGAACAGCTTGAAGCTGGTCACTCCCTCTCCCATGAGGATGTCCATCTCCTTCAGAGACTGGTCCGTGACGTCGGAGACGATCATGTGCATCCCGTAGTCGATGGCACAGCGGCCCTCCGCCTTGCGCATCCACGCTTCGTATCCATCCATCATCGGTTCCCCGATGGTCTGCACCGCGAAGTCGATGATGGTGGTGGTACCGCCCCACGCCGCTGCCCTGGTGCCGGACTCGAAGTCGTCGGAGGCGTATGTCCCCCCGAAGGGAAGCTCCATGTGGGTGTGCACGTCGACACCGCCCGGCAGCACATACCGGTTGGTGGCGTCGATCACGCGGTCTGCGCCGGTCTCCCAGGGATGTGAACCGGGAGCGGCCAGTCCCACCACTTTCTCGCCGTCCACCAGGACATCGGCGTCAATGCGGCCGGCGTGGGTGACGACCGTGCCGTTCTTGATGAGCGTCCGCATGATCTGCCTCCTTCTGGGCGGTTGATCGGCTTCGCCTCCCAGACGCCAACCGCGCTGCGCCCGGAGCCGGATCTCTCCTCGGCTCGCCTACGGCCACCGCCGTCACCAGCGGGGTCAGAACCTTCAGAGCCGGGCGCTCACGGCTGGACGAGGTCGGTGTACGCCTCTGGCCGGCGGTCGCGATAGAACGCCCAGGTCTTTCGCACCTCATCGATCAGGTCGAGGTCCAGATCGCGGACGACGAGTTCCTCGTCGGTGTCGGACGCCTGGTCACCGACGACCTGGCCTCGCGGATCCACGAAGTACGAAGACCCGTAGAAGTCGTTGTCCCCGTAGGGCTCCCTTCCGACCCGATTGATGGCTCCGATGAAGTACTCGTTGGCCACAGCCGCCGCCGGCTGCTCGAGGTTCCACAGGTACATGGACAGGCCCCGGCTCGTGGCCGACGGATTGAACACGATCTTGGCGCCGGCGAGTCCCAGGGCCCTCCACCCCTCGGGGAAATGGCGGTCGTAGCAGATGTACACCCCGATACGGCCCACGGCCGTGTCGAACACCGGGTATCCCATGTTGCCGGGTCGGAAGTAGAACTTCTCCCAGAATCCTCCTACGTGGGGGATGTGGGTCTTGCGGTACTTGCCCAGGTAGGTGCCGTCCGAATCGAGGACTGCGGCCGTGTTGTAGAAGAACCCATCGTCTTCTTTCTCGTAGATGGGCACGACGAGCACCATCCCGGTCTCCTTGGCAACCTCGATCATCCTCTGGACGGTGGGGCCGTCCGGCACCTTTTCCGCCCCGTCCATATGGACGGTGTCCTGCACCTGACAGAAGTAGGCGTCGTTGAAGAGTTCCTGAAAACACATCACCTGTGCGCCCTGACTCGCAGCCTCACGAGCGAACGCGATGTGCTTTTCGATCATGGACTCCCGATCACCGGTCCACTCGGTTTGTACGACGGCGGCACGAACAACGTTGGCCATGAACACTCCTCCAAGACCTGAATACGGACCCTAGTCCGAGCACGTTCCGCACGGATGACGAATGCCGTATCGATCGCCCTGGCGGTACCTCGCCGCACTCACCCGGCCGCTTGCATGAGACGCCCGGACACCCCCCAGGACGGGAAGGCCTTGCCGTGGGGGCCAACGGCCTCCACTACAACGAGGACTCGATCCTCGGCGGGCACCGCGGACGGGAGTCGGGACCGAGCCCCCAGACCTTGGCGAAGCAGGCTCCGCGACCGATGAGGTCCGCCACCGCACGCCTCGCCTCGACGGGCGAGGCGACTTCGAGGTTGTGCGGTACCTCAGCTTTCGGGCGAGGGTCGCCTCCCGATGCGGTCCAGTGCCGTTGACGACCACGCCACCCCGGCGGCGAACACCACGGTGAGCCCGATCGTCAACAGCGCGAACTCGCCGAAGACGACGAACAACGTCGAAGAGGACTCCACCAGACCGAGGAAGGCGAACTGGTGTCCCAGCAGGAAGACCAGGAGGACCTGCGTGACGAGTATCGGTAGCAGCGCTCCTCGGCGTCGACCGAAGGACATCCAGACCACGGCGGTCCCCACCACCATCGCCCCGATCATCAGCGGTATCGACGGCGGCAGGAGCCGATCGAACGCGTCGTCGGCCACCATCAGCTCCGCCATCGTGAACCGGGGGCTCAGCACGAGCAGTGACACAGCACCGAGCGCGATCATCTCGGCCGAAAGGAGGATGGCGTAGCGAAACCAGCCCGCAGGGGAGTGCTGAGCCACTCCGCGGTGATAGCTCCATGCGATGGACGCGCCGCACAATGCTCCGGCCAGCACCATCGGACCGACGTTGAACCAGATGTCGGAGATGAACACGTCGTGGATCACCGTGAAACCGAGCACGACCACGACGCCGGAAAAGGCGCCGAGTACGACAAACGATGGACCCCCGTTCGAGGCGGCGCCGGGAACCGTGTCTGCGTCGGCCACGGAGTCGAGGGTATCGAAGAGGTAGCTGTCGGTGGACGATTCGGCACAGTCACGCGACCGCGAAGCTCGCAGCCGGAGTTCACCCGAAGGTTGCGCAAGAACGACGAGGACACGCGTCCGCAACGTCCACGATGGACCGATACAGCGCCGTCTCTGCCGGGGATGCAAGGCAGCCCAACCGACCGCCCGTCCGACCCACTAGGTGACAGATAGGTGACACGGCCAGGGATCACGACCAGGGGTCACGACCGGACCAGACGAGAGAATCCCCCGCAACCACGGGGGATTCTCCAGCACGCCCGAGAGGACTTGAACCCCTAACCTTCTGATCCGTAGTCAGACGCTCTATCCAATTGAGCTACGGGCGCACGCGGCCGACTGACGACCGAGGCTCATACGGTAGTCAACGTCGAAAACCAGCGAAACCCCGTGGGGAGCGAGCCCGGGCACCCCGGTCTCCGGGACCAGACCCGACGCTGCTGGGATCTCAGCCTGGAAGCCTCACCGCCGCCGGCAACGATGCTGGGCTGTCCCCGCTCCGACGACCGCCTCGGCCCCATCACCGATGAGGAGGCCCAGCCGACAGCCGACAGCCGACGGCGGTCACGGTGATGGCCGGGCAGGGCCGGGCCGCATGGCGGAGAGGGAGGGATTTGAACCCTCGAGGGGGCTTTATACCCCCTACTCGCTTAGCAGGCGAGCGCCTTCGACCACTCGGCCACCTCTCCCGGATCGTCCACCCACGACCGTGGGAAGACGTCACACAGTACCCGATGCCATCACTCTCTGGCCAAGACGATCGCCACCGCCACCAGGGCGATGCCCACCAGTTCGGAGACAGTGGGCCGCTGGGCGAGCACCGCAAACCCCACCACGGTGGCAGTCAGCGGAAGCAGCGATTGGAGCAGGGCGAAACGGGCCCGATCGATGCGGGCGAGCACCGCCTGGTCGATTCCATACGGGATGGCGTTCGACAGAAGGCCTGTGGCGAGTGCCGCCAGGATCAACAGCGGCCGGGTGCCGAGCGCCCCGAGACCGCCTGCCGTGAATGGGGCGATCACGAGCGCCCCGACCGCCATGCCCACCCCGAGCCCATCGACGCCGGCGCCGGACATCGCCACCCTGTGGCCCACCACGATGTAGCCCGCCCAGAACACGCCTGCCAGCAGGGCGAACCCGAAGCCTGCCGCCGATCCCTCCGGTGTGACCCCGACCAGCACCGCCACCCCGATGGCCGCCAGTCCGAGCCCGCTCGCCGTTCGCACGCTTCGCGCCCCGACCGCGGCGACGGCCACCGGGCCGAGGAACTCCACCGCCACGGCATTTCCGAGCGGAAGGCGATCGATGGCGAGATAGAAGCTCAGGTTCATCAGCGCCAGCACGGTCCCGAACACCGCCGCTGCACCCAGAGTCTCCCGCGACCACGGCCGAGACCACGAGCGGCGTGCGACCACGATGATCATGGCGGCACCCACCACCCGGAGAAGCGCCACGGTTCCGGCGGCGACATACTCGAACAACACCACCGCGATGGCGGCGCCCGCATACTGGCTTATCGCACCGATCGCAAAGAACGGCTCGGGCGGAACCCTGTCCAGTCGAGACGTCATGGAGTCGCGACCCTACCTTCGCCGGATTCGACGTCAGGCCGGTGTAGCCGACGCCGTATGGTGAAGCGAATAGATCTGCCGGCCGATACGTTGTCATAGATGCCTCAGGTGCTCACGCATTCGCAGGAGCCCGAGGGGCGTGTCTCGATGACCGACGAGGAGATCATCCGATGAGCGACATGTTCAGATCTCGCAACCCTTTCCCCACCGACCCCGCAGACGTCATCGCCATCGAGTTCGACGACCCCCTGCTGGCCCAGGAGGCGCTGCTCGCCGCCACCCGGCTGTCCAGACGAGGCTCCCTCGAATTGGCCGACGCCGTGATCGTCAACAAGACCAAGGGCAAGACCCGTATCACCCAGACCAAGGAGATGGCTCCCAGTCAGGCGGCCTGGATGGGCAGCTGGATGGCAGGTATCACCGGCCTCCTCCTGGCGGGCACCACCGGGTGGCTGGTGGGGATCGCCGTGGGCGGGCTGGCCGGTTGGTTCTGGGCGCAGCGCCGCGACATCGGGATCCCCAACCGCTGGCTCGACGAGGTGGGGAGACGCCTGCGCCCTGAGCACTCGGCCACGGTGGTGATGCTCCCGAGATTCCACCGCGCCCACCTGCTCGCCGAGCTGCGCCGGTTCCGCGGGAGGTTGATGTATTCGACCCTCCCCGGGGTCGAAGCCGAGGCAATCGAAGAGGCGCTCGAAGGCCAGGGCTGGGTCTGAATCGGACATCCGATCCCACAGACCGGACATCTGGGGACTGGCTGTTCGCCGATCGCTGACGGCTGAGTCCCGGCTCGAGAGCCGGGACTCCGGCGGAGGGAGTGGGATTTGAACCCACGGAACCCGTGAAGGGTTCAACGGTTTTCAAGACCGTCACCTTCGACCGCTCGGTCATCCCTCCTTCGACCCGCCTGCCGGCAGCTCGAGCCATGTAGCCGAACGCCGACAGCTGATGGCCGATGGCGGCTATCCGGTTCACCGAACCGGATAGCCTGGCGGAGGGGGAGGGATTCGAACCCTCGAAGAGCGAACGCCCTTACGGCATTTCGAGTGCCGCGCACTAGACCGGACTATGCGACCCCTCCGGGCCACTCGGTACGACGACCGACCGACCGGGAGGCTACCCCCAAGCCCGAGCGACGGCCAACGCACGAGGTTCCCCGGGTCACCGAAGATGGCCCGGGAAGCGGCGGAGGGAGAGGGATTTGAACCCTCGAGGGGGCGCAAACCCCCAACGGCATTTCCAGTGCCGCGCACTAGACCAGACTATGCGATCCCTCCAGGATGCCTGCAGACAGGCGGCACGACAGCGTACCTGCTGAGATGCCGTGGGTACGAGTCGACGACGAGAGGAACCATGGGACACGACGAAGCGATGCGCCTGGCGCTCGAACAGGCTGCCCTGGCCACGGTCGAGGGCGACACACCCGTCGGGGCGGTGTTGCTCGACGCCGCCGGGGAGGCGGTTGCCGCCGATCACAACCGGCGGGAAGAACTCGGTGACCCCACCGCCCACGCCGAGATGCTGGTGATGGCCACCGCGGGGCGTGCCCGCCGGGATTGGCGCCTCACCGGGCACACGCTCGTCGTCACCCTGGAGCCATGCGCGATGTGCGCCGGGGCGGCGGTGAACGCACGGGTCCAACGCATCGTCTACGGGGCGCCCGACCTGAAGGCGGGGGGATGTTGGAGCCTGTACAACATCCCCCAGGACGCCCGGCTGAACCACCGCGTGGAACTCACAGCCGGAGTGCTCGAGGACGAGTGCGGTCGAATCCTCCGCGACTTCTTCGAGGGGCTGCGGTCCTGACGTCCCGCCGGTCGAGGGTGGGTGTCGACGTGATGAGCCAGGCACCCCTGCGGCACCCGAGCACCACCGCTTAGGGCTGCTTCCTTCCGGACCTGACCCGGTTCGCGGCGTCTCGCTGCGCAGGACCCGCACTCGCGCCGACGCCCACCCTCCACGAGCGGAAGACCAGAGCATAGGGCGACACCGCCCGGCAGCCGCCGTCGCAGCCGGGCGAGCCCTCACCAGCCCTGATGCGAGCCGTCACCCGTCGATGATGTCGAGGATCTCCCGTTCCGATTCCGAGCCCGTTGGCGCAACCATCGCCCTGGCCGCCATCGACAGCGTCAGACCCGGACCGAACCCCCGGCTCCGACCCCAGGCGAGCAACCGGCCGAGCTGGTCGGACGACTCGCCTTCCCAGTCCGAACCGATCACTTCACCCCGTTGGTCCAGGACCACCAGCCGCGCCTGGAATTCGACGAGGAGATCCTGGGTCGCGTCCAACAGAGGCTCGACCGCGATCACCAGCGTGCGACCCGACAGGAACGGGGCGAGCCCTCCGAATCGCACAGGGTCTCGCACCACCAGCAGACTGTCCCCTTCCAGGGGCCCCTCCTGATAGACGGCGGCGACCTCGGCCGCCGACAGCGGGATCGCGAGCACATCGAGGTTGCGCTCGGCGAGAGGACCCCCTGCCACGAAGGCATCGTTCCCCACCACGGTCACCTCTTCGACGTCGACCTGCACGACACGGGTCACGAAGACCAGGCCGTCTCCCAGAGCGGCGTCGTCCCTCCCGACGAAGAGCGCCAGGCCGACCACCACGACGACCACCGCCGAGATGGCGAGGACGATGTTGACGAGCGTGTGCAGACCGCTCCTCACGGCTTCACCAACACGACTCCGTAGACGAACCCCAGCGGCCCCATGCGCCACACGCTCTCGAGGCGGAGCGGGCCCGAGGAGAAGAGCTCTTCGGCGGGCGGGAGCTTGTCGAGCGAACGATGGAGATACCAGTAGTCGGCGGGAGCCCGGGCGATGAGGCCGGCGAGGGGGAGGAAGAGGGCGGACCCGATCCGGTGGACCCAGGCGGCCGCCCGGTTGCGCGGCCGGGCGAGATCGACGACGACCACCCGACCCCCCGGACGCAGCACTCGGGCCAGTTCGTCGAGCGTTCGGGAGATCGACGTCAGATTGCGGAATACGTAGGCACTGAACACCCCGTCGAACGCCTCATCGGCGAACGGAAGAGCCTCGCCGACGCCCACCACCCGCCGTTGCATCGGACTGAGACCCAGCATCTCGCGGACCGGGTCCAGCGCCACCACCTCGAACCGGTCGAGGACCGGTGCGGCCGCCCCCGTTCCACTGCCGAGGTCGAGCACCCGCCCGGGCCCGAGGTGGGCAATGCCCCTCCTCCGCCACGCCTGTTCCTGGCCGAACGACAGGATCCGGTTGATCAGGTCGTAGCGCCGGGCGATCCGGGCGAAGATGCGATCGGACTTGGTGCTCATCGTGTCCGATTCTCGCCGCTGGGAGCGGGAAGGACGAGTCGGAGGAGCGGTGGCGGCTGGTTCGTCCTCGGTTCCGATTCCCGAACTCCGGGGCAGCGGGCCAATGGGTCAGGCAGGCTCGATCACGTCGAAGCCCGCGTACGGACGGAGGGCATCGGGGATCTCCACCGACCCGTCGGACTTCTGGTGGTTCTCGAGGATGGCGAGGATCGTCCGCCCGACCGCCACCGCCGTTCCGTTGAGGGTGTGGACGGTCCTGTTCCCCTGTTCGGTCCGCATCCTGATCTTGAGACGCCGCGCCTGGAAGTCGGTCGTGTTCGAACACGACGTGACCTCACGGTATGTGTTCTGGGACGGGAACCAGGCTTCGATGTCGTACTTCTTGGCGGCCGACGAGCCGAGATCCCCTGCCGCCACGTTGACCACCCGGTAGGGGATGTCGAGAGCCTGGACGATCGACTCCTCGATCCCGAGGATGCGATCGTGCTCGGCGGGCGACTCCTCCGGAGGGACGAACGAGAACATCTCGACCTTGTCGAACTGATGGACCCGGAATATGCCCGTCGTGTCCTTCCCGTACGTTCCCGCCTCGCGACGGAAACAGGTGGAGAAGCCGGCATATCGAATCGGCAGCTGCCCCGCGTCGAAGATCTCGTCGGCGTGATAGGCGGCGAGGGGTACCTCGGACGTCCCGACCAGAAAGAGCTCGTCCGCCGGGATCTCGTAGACCTGCTCCCGGTCACCGGGGAAGAACCCCGTTCCGAACAGCGCCTGTTCCCGCACGAGGACGGGTGGCGCCATCGGGGTGAACCCGGCATCGACCAGGCGGTCGAATCCAAAGCGGACGAGGGCGAGCTCGAGGAGCACCGCCTTGCCCTTCAGGTAGCCGAAGCGGGAGCCGGACACCTTTGCCCCGCGTTCGGTGTCGATGACGTCGAGCAGCGATCCGATGGTGGCGTGGTCCCGGTGCTCGAAGTCGAACGCGGTTCGGGCTCCGACCTGCCTGATCTCTACGTTGTCCTCGTCGCTGGTCCCTTCCGCCGCCGTGGGATCGACCAGATTGGGAATGGTGATCCAGATCGCGTCGAATCGGGACTGGAGTTCCTCTGCCTCGGTCGAGAGCTCCTTGAATCGCTCGGCGATCCGGGCGACGGCGGCGATCGCAGCCTGCTTCTCCTCGCCGGAGAGCCGCGAGATCTCCTTGCCGGCGGTCTTCTGCTCGGCCCGAGCCTGCTCTGCCTCGGCCCGTACCGATCGGATGCGTTCGTCGAGGGCGATCAGCACATCGACATCCGGGTCGAGTCCGCGCCGGCGGAGCGATTCTCGCAGGAGGTCTGGATCTGTCCTGAGGACGGTGATGTCGATCACGATGCTGACGGTCGGGGAGGTTCGATGCTACCGGGGTCCGTCATGGCGATTGGTCACCCCGTCGTGGTGGTGCTCGTGGGCGTCGGATCGTTGATCGTGAACCGCTGGGTACGGGCGTTGTCGTCGGTCT
>DATCZS010000176.1:0-3347 GCA_036525795.1 Acidimicrobiia bacterium
AGGACGATCGGTATTCCGAGACCTTTGCCGAGTTGTTACGTTTACAAGAGGAGAAACGGAGGCGGGAGAGTTCGTGACGGTTCTCAACGAGAAGGTGTCGACCGTTGTCGACCAACTGATCAAGCGAGGGACCCAGCGCGGGTTCCTCACCGTTCACGAGGTGCAGCACGATCTGGTGGAGGCGGAGGCATCCCCGGATGTCTTCGAGCAGGTCTTCGACCAGCTCAGGAGCCGCAAGATCCGCATCGAAGAGGACAGCGACGACCCGGTCGACGATCTGCTCGACGACGAGACGCTGTCCGTGTCGGATCCGGTGAAGATGTGGCTCACCGAGATCGGTCGCTACCGGCTGCTGTCGGCCCAGCAGGAGGTGGAGCTGGCGATGCAGCTGGAGGCGGGCCGCACCGCGGAGGAGCGGCTGAAGGCGGAGCCCGAGCCGGCGATCGAAGACCGAATGCTGTTGGAGCGGGCGGTGCGCAAGGGCAACAGCGCCCATCAGCGCTTGGTGGAAGCCAACCTGCGGCTGGTGGTGTCGATTGCCCGCAACTACGTGGGAAGGGGACTGGCGCTGCTCGACCTGATCCAGGAGGGCAACCTCGGACTCATGCGGGCCGTGGACCGCTTCGACTACAGGCGGGGCTTCAAGTTCTCCACCTACGCCTCGTGGTGGATCCGGCAGGCCATCACCCGTTCCATCGCCGACCAGGCCCGGACCATCCGGGTGCCGATCCACGTCGTCGACATGATCAACAAGCTCACCAGAACCCAGCGCGAGTTGTCTCAGGATCTCGGCAGGGAGCCGACCATCAAAGAGATCGCCCGGGAGATGGACCTCGACATCGACAGGGTCGAGGAGCTCAGCCAGATCGCTCAGAACCCGGTGTCGTTGGAGACGCCGGTCGGCGAGGAGGAGGACTCGACCCTGGGCGACTTCGTCGAGGACGGGACTGCGGAGATCCCGGTGGAGGCAGCCACCTTCCGGTTGCTGCAGGACTACCTGGCCCAGACGCTCGAGGGCCTCAACCAGCGGGAGCGGGAAGTGCTCGTTCTCCGGTTCGGTCTGGAGGATGGGCGGGTCCGAACACTGGAAGAGGTCGGGGAGCGGTTCGGCGTGACGCGGGAGCGAATCCGGCAACTGGAGACCAAGGCGCTCGCCAAACTGCGGCATCCCAACAACTCGCGCCGGTTGGAGGGGTTCCTCGAGGAGGGCTGAGTCTTCAGCCGGTGCCGGATCCGGGTTCGGCCATCGAACGCAGACCCCGGGCGCCGGCGTCGAGGCCTCCAGCAACGCCGTCGCGGGCCAGGTCGGCGACAGCGGTCATCTGCTCGACCACCTGGGCCACGGCCGGATGGGTGCGGGCCTTTCCGGTCACTCGTTTGATCTGCTCGTATCGCTCGCGTCCTGCCCGGGTCCCCAGCACGTAGCCGGCGGCGAAACCGGCGATGAGTCCAGCGCGAAATCGCATGACGCCATTGTGCCACGATGCGAGTGGGCGGGCTCCCCTCGCTGTTGGGGATTCCGTTCGGGCGGCCCGCATGACGAGGGCGGGACCGGTTGGCGTGAACGATTGCCGCGGGTCGGTCGGCGGAGGCGAGGGATGGGGCGCCACGGAGCGGTGCTTCGACGAGCGGAAACCGATTGTGAAGCCGGCGGCACCCGCCGACTATCATCCTCGACCGGCGTCGTTCGACGTTCCTTCCGGGGTAGCTCAATCGGCAGAGCAGCGGACTGTTAATCCGTTGGTTGTGAGTTCAAGTCTCACCCCCGGAGCCACGAAACCCCCTGGTAGCAGGGGGTTTCTGTGTTTCCGGGTTCCGGCGCCATGGCCTCTTGGTCCACGTCTGGTCCAAATTCAGGCGACGCTTTGGTCCGTGCCAGCGGAAGACGCGCCAAAGGATGGATCCACCGGCACCTGAACCCGGGCCGACGCCCGCTGTCGGCCGGAACGTCCCGTCCGCATACCCGGCCGACTACGACGCGCTTGTCATCAGAGATTCAGACGCTGGTCAACGCCTTCGTTGGTGGCTGTCCCTTGTATCGCCGACGCCGAAGACGGATGTTGGGAGCATCAAGGGAGGATGTGATGCGTCAGCTTCGTTGGCTGGCGGGTTTCATGGTGTTCGGGTTGGTGGTGGCGTCGTGTTCGGTGGCGACGGGCGAGTCGACTACGACGGAGCCCCTGGCTGTCGACTGTGAGGGCCGGTCCGACCCCACCGGGTCGGCCATAGGTGAGCGGCCTCGGCCGGGGCCGGAGGGGTGGGGGTGGCCGTCGATGGCGTTCGATGTGGAGTCGGGGGTGATCGTGGCGACGGTGTGGTTGTCGCCGAGGGCTGATCGGAGTGAGTCGTGGGTCTTCGATGTGTGCATCAATGCCTGGCGGCGGGGGGCGGATGTGCCGTTCGAGGTGCAACGTCTGGTGTATCACCCGGGCGAGGACCTGACCCTGGCCTTGGGACGGGATGGGGAAGAAACCGCGACGTGGGCCTACGACGTGGAGACCGACACGTGGACGGAGTTGGCTCCGTTCCCGATGTCCCACCTGAGCTATGTGGTGGTGGCGACGGTGGATCCCGAGTCGGGGCTGGTGTGGGCGGGGGATGTCGTTGCCATGTCTATCCCTTCTCCCTACCGCTATCTCTTGGGTGATCTGGCTGCGCCCCCCCTGGCCACCTTCGACCTGGCCTCCGGGGTGTGGTCGCCGGTGTCGTTGGAGACGGACTGGGGGTTCGGCGGGGTGCGTTTGATGACCTACGACCCGGCGGTGTCCGGGTTCGTGCTGGTCACCGGGTCCAGCGTTGGGAGGACCTCGCTGCTCGATCCGTCCGGGTTGGTCACCGAGGTGGACACTCCGACCCCGCTCCCGGAGTTCGTGTGGGGTGACATCGTCTCGGGTAACGAGATCACCTTCGATGCGGCCACCGGGCGGGTGGCGATCTTCTCGGACGGCACCCTGATCGAGTATGACGCAGTCGCCGAGGAGTGGGTCGTCCTCACCTCTTCAGACACATATCAGGACGGGATGGCGGTCGGTCCGCTTGCCCGTGTGGGCGGGTCGATCGTCTACGACCCGGTCAACCGACGGATCGTCCTGTTCGGCGGTAGCGCTGCCATGCCGAACGGCTTCTTGACCGCTTGGGACGACGTGTGGGCGTTCGACCCGATCAGCCGGGAGTGGATGGTGCTGCTCGAAGCGGGCATGACGAGGAAATACAACGCCACCACTGGCGAGTGGAAGGCGGAGCCGGTCGCAGGCGGGGAGTAGACCTTCGGACGCACCGAGGATCGCCAACTCCCCGACCGTCTACGGTGCCAATCTTGTCAGGGCGCTGGGCGTCGGCCCGGCGGT
>DATCZS010000177.1:0-51203 GCA_036525795.1 Acidimicrobiia bacterium
GCCCAGGGAATGGCCCACGATCACGGGGCGCACCACCCCGAGCACATCCGTCAGCCGGCCGACCCACGCCCCCATGGCGGCGATGGACGCGAGCAGATCGCCTCCGCTCCTCCCGTGCCCCGGGAGGTCGGGGGCCACCACCGCCCAGCCGGAGGCCGCCAGCCTCCGTGACTGATAGCGCCACACCGAATGGTCCATTCCGGCCCCATGGACGAGCACCACTGCGGGGCGAGCCGCGTCGAAGGGCTCTCCCCCGGTATGGACGAAGACGCCGTGTCCGTCGACGGCGACGTTCACGTCAGCCCGCCTGCGAGGCGCGCAGCGCCCGCCGCAAATCGGAGATCAGATCACGGGGGTCCTCCAGCCCCACCGAGATCCGGATCAGCGACTCCGGGATGCCAGACGCCTCGAGTTGTTCGGCGGACATCTGCTGGTGGGTGGTCGACGCGGGATGGATGACGAGGGATCGGACGTCTCCGACATTGGCGAGGTGGCTGAACAACTCGACCGAGTCGATGAATCGGGCGCCGGCCTCCCTCCCGCCCTTCACCCCGAACGAGAAGATCGATCCGGCCCCGAGAGGAAGCAGCCTGGCAGCCAGGTGACGGTCGGGATGCGAGTCGAGGTCCGGGTGACTCACCCACTCCACCGCATCGTGGGCCTGCAGGTACTCGGCCACCTGACGGGCATTTGCGACGTGCCGTTCCATTCGAACCGGGAGCGTCTCGACGCCGATCAGCAGATGATGGGCGGTGTCGGGCGCCATCGCAGCGCCGAAGTCGCGCAGGCCCTCGACTCTCGCCCGGGCGATGAAGGCAGCCGGGCCGAACTCTTCGGCGAAGTCGATGCCGTGGTAGGCCGGGTAGGGCTCGGTCAGCGTCGGAAACCGCCCCGAGGACTCCCAGTCGAACGCCCCCGAGTCGACGAGCACTCCGCCGATGACGGTGCCGTGGCCGCAGAGGAACTTGGTGGCCGAGTGCAACACCAGGTCGGCCCCCCATTGAAACGGCCGGCACAGCGCGGGGCTGGCGAAGGTGTTGTCGACGAGGAGCGGGACCCCAGCCCGATGGGCGATCTCGGCGACGGCCGGAATGTCGAGCACGGCCATGACCGGGTTGCCGATGGTCTCGCCGAACACCAGCCGGGTCTGCTCGGTGATGGCCTCGCCGAGGGCGTCGAGGTCGCGAGGGTCGACGAAGGTGGTGGTGATCCCGAATCGCGGCAAGGTGTTGAGGAAGAGGTTGGCGGTGCCGCCGTAGATGGCGGACGAGCTGACGATGTGCCCGCCCTGACCCATCAGCGTGGCGACGGCGAGGTGAAGCGCGGCCTGGCCGGAGGCGGTGGCCACCGCACCCACCCCGCCCTCGAGGGCGGCAACCCGTTCCTCGAACACCGAGACGGTGGGATTGGAGATGCGCGAGTAGATGTGGCCGGGGACCTCGAGGTTGAACAGCGATGCGGCGTGAGCGGCGTCTTCGAACACGAAGGCCGCCGACCGGTAGATCGGCGTGATGCGGGCCCCGGTGGCCGGATCGGGACGCGCCCCGGCATGCACCGCCATCGTGTCGAACCCCGGCGTATCTGGAGTGACCATCGCCCGAGCATACGAGTTTCGGGGTTCCGCCCTCGAACCCGTCGCGGGCGCATGGCGATCCTCGCCCCGGAGGTCGTGAGCTCCCGAGTGGCGGGGCGACGCCCCCACGTCGAATCGGCGCTGATCCGACTCGACGTCAGGACCCTGGAGGGTAGGGTCGCACCACACGAGCGAGGAGACAAGGCGTGATCGAGGCAGTGCGCTACGTGCCGATCATCACTACCGCCTTTGCGGCCTACTTCACCTATGTGCTGTACCTGCACTGGAGGGAGAACCCGAAGCGATACCTGCTGTGGTGGATGATCGGGGTGGCGCTGTACGGTCTCGGCACCCTCACCGAGGCCACGACGACGGTTGCAGGCTGGAGTCCCGTGGTCTTCCGCACCTGGTACATCGCCGGCGCCCTCCTCGGCGGCGCCCCTCTCGCCCAGGGAACGGCCTACCTGCTGTTGAAGCAGAAGTCTGCCGATCGCATCTCCATCACCCTCGTCGGCTACGTCGCCATGGCGTCGGCGTTCGTCCTCCTCAGCCCGCTCGATCTGTCGCTGGTCGAACCTCACCGCCTTTCGGGCGAGGTGCTCGAATGGCAGTGGGTTCGGCTGTTCTCCCCACTGGCCAACACCTACGCACTGATCATGCTGGTGGGAGGCGCCGCCTGGTCTGCCTGGAGGTACCGCAAGAAGACCGGGCGTTCCGGACCAAGGGTCACCGGAAACTGGCTGATCGCGGTCGGCGCGCTCCTTCCGGGCATCGGAGGCTCGTTCACCCGGGCAGGCATGGTCGAGGTGCTCTACGTCACCGAGATCGTCGGCCTCTCACTGATCTTCCTCGGCTACAAGGTGATCTCCGAGGACCGGAATCCGTCGATCCACTTCAATCAGCAGAAGATGATGAGTCCACAACCAGCACCAGCGGGCAATCCCGGTGGGGATGGTCGATGACCCGCATCGGCTGGCGGTAGACGTCGCTGAGCAACTCACCGGTGAGGACATCTGAAGGAGGGCCGTCGGCCCTCACCCGCCCGCCATCGACGACCACGATCCTGTCGGCGTAGCGAGCTGCGGCGTTGAGGTCGTGCTGGACCAGAGCCACGGCGCGTCCCGAGGCGGCGAGGGATTCGCACAGACGCAGCACATGCTCCTGATGCGCCACATCGAGGGCAGCGGTGGGCTCATCGAGAAGCACCAGGGGCGTGTCCTGGGCGATGACCCGGGCGAGATGCGCCCGCAGCCGCTCGCCGCCCGACAGCGTGGACACGATGCGGTGTTCCCAGCCCTCCAGCTCCACTGCACGAATGGCCTGGCGGACCATCTCTCGATCGTTTCGATCCGAGTTGTCAGGATCGCGCCGGTGCGGATGACGCCCCAGATCGACCAACTCCCAGATGCTCAGCGGGATCCGCGACGGAAGGTCCTGGGACAGCATCGAGCGCAGCCGGGACAGCTGGTCCACGGTCAGGTCCGTGACGTGATCGCCTCCGACCTCCACCCGCCCGGCGGTCGGGAGGATGTCCCCGGCCATGGCGGCCAAAAGCGTGGACTTGCCGGCACCGTTCGGCCCGACGATCGCCACCACCTCTCCTCCATGCACCGCCACCGAGACACCGTCGAGCAGAGCCTTGTGTCCGATGCGGAACTCGATCGAGTGTGTGACCACGCTGGTCATGTCCACCTCACCGACCGCAGTCGACCGAGCAGCCAGAGGAACACGGGCCCACCGATGGCGGTGGTGACCAGTCCGACCGGGATCTCGATCGGCACGAAGATGGTTCGGGCGAACGTGTCCGCCCCGATCAGGAACGCCGCGCCGAGCAGGCCGGCCGCGCCGATCCGTGACCGGTGCGTGCTGGGAGCGACCGGTCGGATCACCGTCGGGACCAGCAGCCCGACGAAGCCGATGACCCCGCCGGCGCCCACGGCCGCACCGGTCATCATGCCGATCGCAATCGAGATGATGGCGCCGGACAGGTCGACGTCGACACCGAGGTGGGTGGCCTCTGTCTCCCCGAGCGCGAGCAGGTCCAGCGTGCGCGACGCGCCGACCAGCACGACGATGGCCGCCCCGCCGATCACGGCGAGCGCCTGCACAGACACCCAGGTCGCAGACCCGAGGTTTCCGAGCAGCCAGAACTCCATCGGTGGCACGCGGGTCCGGTCCGAGCCCGTCACGATGAACCCGGCCCAGGCCGTCAGCACCGCGCCGAGGGCCACTCCCACCAGCACGAGCCGACCGGCGTCGTCTGCCTGCTTCCTGGCGACCCGCCTGGACAACAGCGCCGAGATGACTCCCATCGCCGCCCCACCGGCCACCGCTCCTCTCGTCCCGGCCCCGAGCGAACCGATGGCCGCGCCGATGGCGGCGCCGGGGCCGATGGCGAGAAGGTGGGGATCGGCGAGAGGGTTGCGGTACAGACCCTGCAGCGCGACTCCGGAGATCCCGAGAAACGCGCCCACCAGGCCGGCCAGCAATGCTCGCGGGACTCTGATCCCCCAGACCACGCCATCCGCCGGCGGAGCATCAGATGCGATTCCGGCGTGATGGAGCAGCGACTGCCACACGTCTGCTCGCGCCACCCCTGCAGCGCCGGACGTGAGGGCCAGCCCCAGCATCGCCACCAGAAACACCACCAGGGCTGCGATGACGAAACGCCATCGCAGCCCCGGCCGAAGTCCTCTTCGATCCTCGGTCAAGAGGCGACGAACTCCGAGAGGTCGATCACGAACTGCTGCAGGGCCAGCCCGGCCCGCGGTCCGAGGTTGAAGAAAAACGCCTCGTCGTAGGCCAGGAACGCCCCGGCCCGGCCCGCCGGCGTCTCGGCGACACCGGGGACGGCGGCGAAGCCTTCCACCCCGCCGAGGCCTTCGAGACCTGCCTCCGGCAAGACGATCACGTCCGGGGCAGCGGCCACCAGCGCCTCGGGTGTGAGCGGTGCAGCACCGAACACCATCGCCTCTGCCCCGGCATCGACCGCTCCCGCCCCAACGATCATGGCGTTGGTGGCGATGCCCTGGCCGAACAACAGGAGCAGCTGCGGGCCGCGGACATACACATATGCGACGCGCAGATCCGGGTTGTCGATGGTTCCGGCAGCGGCGATGTCCGCCTCCACCCGGGCTACCAGCGCCTCACCGGCCTCCTCGGCCGAGAGGATCTGGGCGACCTGGCGAATCTTCTCGGAGACGCCGGCCAGTGTGGTCTGGAGGGGAAGGATCACGACGGGGATGCCCGCATCCCGCAGCTGCTGGATGGCTTCCGGCGGAGCCGTCATCTCGTCTCCGATGACCAGCGTCGGCTGGAATGCCAGCACCGGCTCGGGGGCGAGCTGCTGTCCGAACCCGACCATCGGGATGTCGGTGGCTTCCGCCGGGAATGTCGTGGTCACGTCGATCCCCACCACCTGCTCACCCAGGCCGAGCTCGAAGATGATCTCGGTGATGTCACCGCCCAGCGACACGATCCGGCTGGTGTCGGTGATGGTGGATTCGACCTCGTCCGCACCGGTGAAGACCACCTCTGCGGCCTCGGTTGTGGTCGTGGTCTCCGCCTCGGTGGTCGTGGTGGTGGGCGCCGCCGTGGTGGTGGTGGGCGCCGCCGTGGTGGTCGTCGTCTCGGCTTCTCCTCCGCACGCTGCCACCACAAGGGCGAGCGCGCCGATCAATGCCATTGCCTGCCGTCTCACAGAGTCCCCTCCGTCGATGTCGGGGACACGCGCGCCGACAGGTTGCCCGCCGTCTCACGCGTCCCCTTCGTGTTGATATTGCCTGCAGATTGGGACCTCAGGAATCCGACCTCAAGTCAAGATCGATCCGACGCCTCGTCGGATCGATGTCTGACCGAGGCCTCGACCTCCACCGGGATCCCGTTGAGTACCGCATTCCCCGAAAGAGGGTCGATCGGCGCCGCATCGGTGAGCAGGTTCGCGTTGACTCCCGGCCGGGTTGACGCGACCGACAGACGCGAGCCGGGTGCCCCGTGGCCCCATCCATAGGGCATGCTCACCACTCCGGGGCGGATCGAATCGGTCACCTGAACGGGAATCTCGACTGCGCCGACCCGGGAACGCACCGTGGCGAGATCCCCCTCGGCCAGCTCCAGCCGATCGGCGTCTCGGGGGTGGATCTCCAGCGTGCACCGGTGTCTGCCCCTGACGAGCACGTCGAGGTTGTGAAGCCAGGAGTTGTTGGAGCGCAGCTCGCGCCGCCCGATGAGCAGCATCCCGCCCTCCGGTGCGTCGAGGCACGCCTCCAGCCGGGGGAGATCGGACAGGATCGTCTCGTGGGCGAGCTCGACCGTTCCGCTGGGGGTGGCGAGCACCTGCGGAATCCGGGATTCGAGCGGGCCGAAATCGACGCCGTGGGGATGCGCGGCCAGACGCTCGAGCGTCCACCCCTCGGGGTGAGCCCCGAAGGCATCCCCGCGGTGACCGATCCTGATCATGAGGTCGAGGGCCCTCTCCGGCCCCTCCCACGCCGAGAGCTTCTCCATGATCTCTCCGGGATCGCGGCCGTGGATCGGACTGTCTGCGTCGGCCACCTCCGCAGCCACCTGCTGGGCGATGCTCGCCTCGAACAGTGAGACCGGGTCGGCGTCCGGGCCGAGCCCCATGGCGATCCCGGTGAGCGTGACCAGGATGTCGAACTCGGACATTGCGCCGTCTCCGGGCGCGAACACCGGCGGGGAGTACATGGCGTAGTTCCTCACCGCCAGGGTGGTGAACGCCAGATCGAAGTGGGACTTCTCCAGCGCAGGGGGCGGCGGAAGGATCACGTCGGCGTGGCGCGTCGTCTCGTTGAGGTAGGGATCGACCGAGATCATGAAGTCGAGACCGGCCAGGGCCTCGTCGAGGCGGCCGGCATCCGGAGTGGTCAGCACCGGATTGCCGGCGATCGTCAGGAGCGCCTTGACCTGGCCATCGCCTCCGGTGAGCATCTCGTCGGCCATCGTCGCCGCCGGCAGCTCGCCGAACGCCTCGGGGAGCCCGCGCACCCGCGACGACCAGCGACCGGGGGCGAACCGCCTCCTCGACGGCGGCCTGGCCGGCTGAGCCAGCGGCGTCGCGAACATGGCTCCACCGGGCCGGTCGAGGTTGCCGGTGATGACGTTGAGCAGATCGGCTGCCCAGGCCGAGAGCGTCCCGAATGCCACGGTGTGGGTTCCGATGCGCCCGTACACGCACGCCGTTGGCGCCGCCGAGAGCTCGCGGGCGAGCCGCCGAATCGTGTCTGGCTCGATCCCGGTCCAGGGAGCGACCCGCTCCGGAGCGAACGGGAGGATCGCCGCCGAAACCTGGTCGAGGCCGGACACGTGACCCTCCAGGGCGCCGAGCTCGACCAGGCCCTCGTCGAAGATCGTCCATGCCATGGCCAACAGCAGGGCCGCATCGGTCCCCGGACGGATCGACACATGCTCGGTGGCACGTTCGGCGGTCTTGGTCCGCCGCGGGTCGACCACCACCACCGATCCCCCGCGCTCGATGATGGCCTCCATCCGGCCCGGCCAGTCTGGAGCGCTCGCCAGGGATCCGTTCGATTCATAGGGGTTGGCCCCCAGCATGAGCAGGTGATCGGTCCGGTCGATGTCGGGGACGGGAGTGATCAACCCGCCCCCGAACAGGTACGCGCATGCCACCTGTCGTGGCATTTGATCGACCGTGGACGCGCTGAAGACGTTCTTGGTGCCGATGGCCTTGATGAGAGGACGGACGGCGAGCGTATTGGCGAAGGCATGGGCGTTGGGGTTCCCCACGTACACGGCAATCGCCTGGCGGCCGTGGTCGTCGACGACGGCGGACAGCCGGTCGGCGATCAGCGAGAAGGCCTCGTCCCATCCGGTCTCGACATGGACGCCGTCTCGCCTCACCAGCGGCCGGCGAAGCCGGTCAGGATCGTCGCGGAGCCGCCCGAGCGTCGAACCCTTGGGGCAGATGAAGCCGGCCGAGAAGGGGTTGTCCGGATCCCCGCGGATCACGTCGACCTGCCCGTTTTCGATGGTGATCTCCAGACCACAGGTCGCCTCGCACAGCGGGCAGGTCCGATAGGCGGTCCGGGTCATCTCGCTCCTCGCTCGATCGGCCGACCTTACAGATCGACCCCGCCCGAAGTCGGTTCCGGTGCCCGTCGGGAACCGAATCGATTCGCGCTTCGTCGAAATGCGCAATCGACGGATCGGCCGTCGATCGGAAAGGAACGAATGATGTACACCCAGGCACTCCCTCGCCAGCTGGACCGGACCCGCCTCGTGCTCGTCGCGATCGCCCTGGCCCTCGCCGCAGCGGCCGGCGTGGCGCAGT
Source organism: Acidimicrobiia bacterium (assembly GCA_036525795.1). GTDB lineage: Bacteria > Actinomycetota > Acidimicrobiia > Spongiisociales > ZC4RG35 > DATCZS01. The sequence continues at coordinate 7,884 of DATCZS010000177.1, forward strand.
TGGGCGACGGCGCGTCGGTCTCGGGAACCATGCCGGTCCCCGGATCAGAGGTCGACGACACGATCGTCGACACCTCGACCGGCATGCCCGTCCCCGGAGCTGACGTCGAAGAGACCGTCGTCGGCGTGTCGACCGGCATGCCCGTCCCCGGCCTCGACGGGGTCGTCGAGCGCGTCGTGGAATCAGGCAACTGACGGAGCTCACCTCGGGGGAGGGCCGACCCTCCCCCGAGCCCTCCCGCCTGAACGAATGGAAATCTCATGCGCACCATCCTTCTCTTGATCCCGGGTCTGATCCTCGTCGGCGCCGGGGGTGTCTTCGTCGTGCGGCGATCGCCTTCCCCCCAGGTGGCGATCCTCACCCTCGCCGGCATCGCAACGGCTGTCGCCGGGCTGACCTGGCATCGACCGGCGGTGGTTGCGCTCGGCCTGTCAGCCATCGCCGCGGCCGAGATGCTCCGCCGCCGGGCGGTACCGGATCTCGACCGCGGCCGCGACGCACCCGTCGGCTAGGCGCTTGCCAGCACGATTCGGGCGGCCAGGAACAGAATGATCAGGTTGCCTGTGATCGCGGTGAGCCCTTGGAACCGGGGCGGCAGTCCGTGACGGGCAATCGCTCCAACCCCTGCCAGGAGCGTCTGCCACGAGAGCGAGGCAGCAAAGGCACCGATGGCGAACATCGCTACCTCACCCGGACCGAGGGCAGCCCCGACGCCCGAGCCCAGGACCATCGTCCCGAAGTAGACGACCGTCATCGGATTGATGATGGTCAGACCGAGGAAGCGGCCGTAGGTGAGAACGAACTCTCCCCGACGCATGGTGAACCCGGCGTCGGTCGGCTGGATCGTCCTGCCCGCTCGACTGAGCCCGTACAGCGCGATGGCGATCAGCACCGATCCACTGGCCCACCGGATCGGCGTCGCCCAAGGGGCCAGTAGGGCGGCTGCCGCCGCCCCGGCGGTCCCGGCCACGGTGGCGTAGATCCCGTCTGCGGTGGCGGCGCCGGCCCCGGCACTGGCTGCACAGAGGAACCCACACCGGATCCCGACCCCCACGATCAACACGGCGATGGCACCGACCGGGATGGCGATTCCATACCCTGCCAGAATTCCCTGGACGAACGCGTCTGCCATGACCGCGAGTATCGCCTGGAGCGGGCACCGGAGCGGATGATTTGGGCGACCTCGATGTGACACCCCCGTTCGAATCCCTAGGCTCGGAAGCCCAACCGAGGAGGAAGGCGCAATGGCCATCAGGGTCACGTATTCCACGATGTCGGCCGAGAACGAGGAGCTCCAATCGGCCTACGACGCCGCGGTCGACTGGGCACGTGCTCGCATGGGGCAGGACCATCCGTTCTACGTGAACGGAGAAGAACGGTTCACCGACGAGAAGTACGAGGAACGATCACCCATCGACACCGACATCGTCGTCGGCCGCTACAGCCTGGCCACAACCGCCGATGTCGACGACGCGGTGGAGGCCGCGGCGGTCTTCCAACCCGAGTGGGAGGCCACCCCCTGGCAGCGGCGGGTCGAACTCCTCCTCGCCGCGGCCGACCTCCTCGAAGAACGCATGTTCAACGTCGCGGCACTGGTGGCCTACGAGGTCGGAAAGTCACGTCTCGAGGCGCTCGGAGACGTAGGTGAGACCGTCGAGTTCTTCCGCTATCACACCTCTCAGATGCAGGCCAACAACGGCTTCGTCCGCCCGCTCGGTCAGTTGTCCGAACGGGAGCACAACACCTCGGTGATGCGTCCGCACGGGGTGTGGGGCGTGATCTCGCCGTTCAACTTCCCTGCTGCCCTCGCCGCCGGACCCACCATCGCGGCACTCGTCACCGGGAACACGGTCGTGCTGAAGCCGTCGGTGACCGGATCGCTCACCGCTCTGGAGTTCTACCGGGTGCTGATCGACGCCGGGATTCCCGCCGGCGCGGTCCATGTCCTCACCGGCCGCGGATCCGTCGCCGGGAACGCCCTGGTCACACATCCGCAGGTGGCCGGGTTCACCTTCACCGGCTCATACGACGTCGGCATGTCGATCTACCACGGATTCGCCACGACGGCCCCCAAGCCCGTCATCGCCGAGATGGGAGGCAAGAACCCGTGCATCGTCACTGCGACCGCCGACCTCGAGGCGGCGGCGGACGGAGTGCTGCGGGGGGCGTTCGGCTATCAGGGACAGAAGTGCTCCGCCACCTCCCGCGTCTACGTCGAGCGTCCCGCCTACGACCGTTTCGTGAACCTGCTGGTCTCGAAGACCACGGCGCTCCCCGTGGGCAACCCGATCGATCGCAACACCTTCATCGGTCCGGTGATCGACCGCCAGGCGGTCGATCGGTTCAGGGAAGCCGTCACCGAGGTCGCCGACTCGGGCGGCACGATCCTCGCCGGCGGGAAGGTGGTGGACGACGGCGACCTCGCCCGCGGCCACTACGTCGAACCGACCGTGGCGACCGCACCGATGGAGTCCTGGGTGTGGCAGAAGGAGCTTTTCATGCCGTTCGTGATGGTCGGCCCCGTGGACTCCCTGGACGAGGGCATCGATCGCGCCAACGACACCGAATATGGGCTCACCGCCGGCGTGTTCGCCGGCACCGAACAGGAGGTCGAGCGCTTCTTCACGCGCATCCAGGCCGGCACCACCTACGCCAATCGCCGCGCCGGCGCCACCACCGGGGCCTGGCCCGGCATTCAGAGTTTCGGCGGATGGAAGGGCTCCGGAACCACCTCCACCGGGTTCAGCCAGTACTACCTGCGCCAGTACCTGAAGGAGCAGAGCCGCACCGTGGTGACGTGACCGCGCTGGTCACCGGCGGCACCGGCACCCTGGGGCGGCGGGTGGTCCGCGGGCTCGTCGCTCGCGGCCGGCCGACCGTGGTCCTGACGCGATCCGTCGACGCCCCGATCCCGGAAGGGGCTACTCGCATCGTCGGCGACCTCACGACGGGAGAAGGCCTGGGAGAGGCCCTCGCCGCTGCCGATGTGGTGTTCCACTGCGCCACGGACGGACGCCGGCACCGGGCGGTGGACGATGCGGGCACCACCCGCCTCCTCCAGGCTGCCCGGCGCGCCGGGGGTCCCCTCATCGTCTATCCGGGAATCGTCGGGTCCGATGTGATCCCCCTCGGCTACTACCGGTCAAAACAGGCTGCGGAGACGGCGATCGCCCGATCGGGTCTCGACTGGATCGTGCTCCGTGCCACCCAATTCCACCAGCTCGTCTGGTGGCGTCTCGAGCGTTCCTCCGCCAGGCCTGTGATGGTGATCCCCAGAGACACCCGCGCCCAGCCGGTCGACCCGACGGCGGTGGCGAACGCGCTGGTCGATGCCGGTGAGGGAGCGACTCGCGGCAGGCTCTCCGACCTCGGCGGCCCCACCGTCTATACCGCCAAGGATCTCGCCGGCTCCTATCTGGCGGCGACGGGAAAGAAGCGGAGGGCGATCCAGATCACCTACCCCGGGATCGTGGGAGCGGCCTTCCGGGCCGGAGGCAATCTGACCCCCGAACGTGACACCACCGGGGCGACGTGGAACGAGTTCGTGGCACGCAGGATGACCGATCGCTGATCGCCCGACCGCTGCTCGGGTCTCAGCTCGTCGAGGTCTCCGCCAGCTCGACCGCCAGCCGATCCATCATCTGCCGGGCCTTGGTGATGTGCCCCACCGTGGCCAGGCCGTGGGCGTGCCCCCGGGCGGTCTCGCCCGCCAGCAGTCGCTGAGCCGACGTGCGGGCGTGGGCGGCTGCCCTCTCCAACTCCGCCGCCAGGGCGTAGTAACTGTCGGCCGCGGCCGAGATCCGGGGATGCGGCGCCCCGGCGGACGGTTCGGGTGACTCCCGCTCCGGCATATCGCGCGGGGTCTCCGACAGCACCGCCTTCGCCTCCGCCAGGGTGAACCGTCCGTGGGTGACCTCGCGCCCCACGATCACGCCGTCCACCCTGCGGCCGTCGTGATGCACTGCAATCACGTCGCGGAGGTCGTCGAGGTGCCGCACCCCGCCGGCGGCGATCACCGGCTGATCCACCGTGGAGAGCGCCGTGGAGAGAATGTCGAGATTCGGCGGTTCCAACAGGGCGTCCCGGCCGGCCTCGGCGATGAGGAGGGCCGCCACCCCGGCGCTGGACATCTCGACGAGCGCCTCTTCGAGGAAGCGCCCCGAGTTCATCGTCCACCCGCGGGTGGCGATCTCCTCGTTGGGTCGAACGTCGATCGAGACCACGATCTTGCCCGGGTGGTCCCTGCAGAGGTCCCAGACCATGTTCTGGTCTTCGATCGCCGCCGTACCCATCACCACCCGCCATGCCCCGGCCTCGATCAGCCGCGTCGCCTCCATCGGCGAGCGGATGCCGCCCGCCACCTGGACGGGGATCGAGCACGCCGAGATGAGACGGTCGATGAGGTCCCGGTTCCGGTAGTCGCGGTAGGCGGCGGCGTCGAGATCGACGATGTGGAGGGCGTCCGCCCCCTGCTCCACCCAGTTCCGTGCCCGGGCGATGGGGTCGTTGTCGAGCCGGATGGCGTCGGCGAGTTCGCCGCGGGGGAGACGAACCGAGTGACCGCCGAGAATGTTGACCCGCGCGTAGAGATGCATGTGGAGAAGATACGCGGGGCGCCGCCCGAGTGGCGAATGGACGGCTCACTCCAGGCCCAGCACGGCCTCCGCTCCTTCGAGGGTCTGCCCGCCGCGCCACACGGGTGAGAACACGTCACCCACGTCTTCCAACCGACTCCAGATGTTGGCGATGGTGAAGGACTGGTTGTCGAAACGATCGAGCTCGTCCCACTCGAGGGGGGTCGACACCGGGGCACCCTCCCGGGGGCGGACCGAATACACCGAGGCGACGGTCTGGCCGAAGGCGTTGCGGTTGTGATCGACGAACACCCGCCCGGCCCGGTCCTTCTTGTCCCATGCCATCGTCACGTCGTCCGGGTTGGCCTGCGCCAGCAGCGACCCCACCGCCCCCACGAAGGAGCGAACCCGTTCGAAGGTGTGCACCGGGTCGAGCGGCACGTAGATGTGCATGCCGCGCGACCCCGACAGCTTCGGGTAGCCGCGCAGGCCCAGGCGGTCGAGCAGGGTGCGAATCATCTTGGTCACCACCACCACCTGTTCCCAGGACGCCCCTGGCGAGGGATCGAGGTCGAAGATCGCCCAATCCGGGCGGTCGAGCGCTCCTCGGCGGGCGTGGAACGGGTGCATCTCGATGCAGGCCATGTTGGCGAACCACAGCAGGGACTCGCGGTCGTCTGCGGTCATGAAGGCCATGGCACCGCCGCCGGATTCGCTGGGCACTTCGACCGTGTGCATCCACTCCGGCTGGTGGCCGGGAGCCCGCTTCTCGTAGAAGCTGGGACCGTCGATGCCCTCGGGGTAGCGAGACATCGACATGGGCCGCCCGGCCAGATGGGGAACCAACAGGTCCGCCACCCCGGCGTAGTACTGGAGGAGATCACCCTTGGTGGGGCCCGCTGGGCCGAAGTAGCGCTTGGCGGCGTTGGACACCCGCAGCGGCCTCCTCCCCCGACCCACCTCGAGACGGTCTCCTGCCGCCCGGCCTGTCAGGACCGGCGCATCGGTGAGGGCCCCGACCGGCGCGCCGGAAGGCACGGGAAGAGCCGCGACGGCGGTCTCGAGTTCCTCCTGGATCAGGCGGTGGCTGGCGGCGTCGCGGGACTCGGAGATGACGACGAGTTCGAGGTCGCGAGTCACGGCTGCCTCGGCCAGCGGGCCGATCCGCAGCGTTCCCTCTCCGTAGGCCACGTGCCGGACCTCCCCGTGGTCACCCACCTGGTTGTCGCTGAACTGGCATTGCATCGGCGACGTCTTCCATCCGGCGAATTCGGCGTCGATGAAGTCGAAGACGGCGTCGAAGGCCTCCCGCGAGGTGAGTCCCGCCCCGGCCATGGCATGCACGTGGGCCCAGTCGATCACCGGTCGGACAAAGGGGAAGTCGCGGGCCAGGAGGGCGATGTCACCCAACGTTCCGAAGCTCGAATCGTTGCCGGCGGTCTCGAGCCCGAGCGCGACCTGGAGGTGTCGGGTCTTGGCATCGATCCAGCCGAGCCGGGTGCGCATCAGATCCATCAGCTCCGACGCCGACCGGCCCCCGATGTGACCGAGATGGGCGACGACGATGGGAGCGCGCAGCTCCTCGCAGAGCTTCATGGTGTGCTCGATGGCGGCAACGCATTGCCTCGACCGGTCCTCGTCTTCGACGGTGAGGATGGCGAAGTAGGGGGCATGGACGGAGAGACGGATCCCGCGGGCGGCGGCGGCATCGCCGAATCGCCGGCACTGACGTTGCTTCCAGGGGAATCCCTGCGTGAATCCCAGCTCGAAGGCCCGCTGACCCCGCGCGAGCAGGCCGTCGAGGAATGCCTCCGGATCGGCGGATTCCGGGGGCAGCCCGGAGGTGCCGAACCGGATCACCGCCCGGCCCTCCCCGTTCGGCTCACTCGCCGGCCCATGTCACCAGTAGCGGTACTTGGTCGGTGAGATCACCACGGGAACCGAGTAGCGGCCGGCGAACCATTCCGGCGCCCACCCGCGGGCCTCCATCACCGGACCGTACTTGGCCAGGAATGCAGGGTTTCGGGCGGCCGACGGCAGCGAGCGGTCGACCTTCGCCGTGCCTTCGACCACCACGATGTCGCCCCCCATGCCGTTCCCGTCGAGGTTGAGCGAGACCCGCCGGTGGGCGGCGAGGTTCCGGATGCGCGCCGACTCGAGGCTGTACATGAGGAAGTCGCCGCCGTCCCACACGTACCAGATCGGCGAGGACTGCGGCGTTCCGTCCGGGCTGACCGTCGTCATCCACAGCACCCGCGACGTGGCCAGCCGTTCGGCGGCTCGCGCCCCCTTCTCGTCGTCGGTGTCGATGTGGGAGATCCCGCTCCTGGTCATGGCGCTCCTGTCCGGTTCGATCTCCGCAGGCTACGGCCTCATCGAACCCTTCGCCCCGGCCGGCCGCTCACCGGACACCCTGCGCCGCGGCTCCCGACCGGGGATCTCGACGGCGATGGTGCAAGCGGCCATGGGTCGGAGACGGACGTCGAACCGAACGATGCCCGGCTGAGGGCGTCCGGGCCTCGATCCCCGTCACCGCCCGGTGGCGGGGAGAGGCGGGGTCGCTCCTTGTCCCGCCCGCAGCGCCATCAGCACCTTCTCTGCGGTGGCGGGCAGATCGGTGATGCGGACGCCCACCGCATCGAAGATGGCGTTGGCAATGGCGGCAGCCGTGGGTACCAGCGTCGGTTCGCCGACGCCCTTCGCCCCGAATGGCCCGACCGGATCGTGGGTTTCGACGATCTCGGTGTCGATGCGGGGCATGTCGAGGGTGGTGGGAATGATGTAGTTGGTCAGGTTGGGGTTCAGCTGGGCGCCGTCGTCGTCGAAGAGGATCTCCTCTTCGAGGGCCATCCCGAGGCCCATGGCGATGCCCCCCTCGATCTGGCCTTCCACCAGCGCCGGATTGATGGCCGTGCCGCAGTCGTGGGCGGCGGTGATCCGGACCACCTCGACCTCGCCCGTCTCGTCGTCGACGACCACCTCGGCGATCTGGGTCGCATAGACGTACGCCGCGAAGGGCTTGCCCTGGCCGGTGTCGGGATCCATCGCCACCGTGGGCGGGTTGAACGTGCCGACTCCGACCGGTGGGCTGCCGTCTCGCACCAGCGCCCTGGCCGCCACCTCTGCAATCGGCAGGGTGCGCTGAGGGTATGCCTTCACCCGGATCTGACGCTCGGCCGCCTCGAGGTCGGCGGAGGGCACCGCCAGGATCGGGGCAGCCACCTCGAACAGGACCTGCCGTGCGGTCACCGCGGCCCGGCGCACCGCCTCGCCGGTGACGAACGTCGTACGGCTGGCGATCGGCCCAGTGTCCATCGGCGAGGTGTCGGTGTCCCCCGCCACCACCACGACGTCGTCGGCCGCCAGGCCCAGCACCTGGGCGGCGATCTGGCCGAGAACCGTCAGCGAGCCTTGCCCGATCTCGACGGTTCCGGAGACCACCGTGGCCGTGCCGTCCTCGTTCACCTTGACGAGTGCCGCACTCGGATTGGCCGCCACCGTGAAGCCGATCGGGTACCACATGCAGGCGATTCCTCGCCCCGTGTGTCTCATGCGCCCACCCCCGGCCATCCGGCGCGCCTGGCGGCAGCCTGCAGCGTCTCGGTGAGCCCCACCGCCTCGAGCACCTGGCCCGTGGGGCTGATCGCCCCTTCCTGGAAGCCGTTGCGGAGGCGGATCTCGAGCGGGTCGATGCCCAGCGCGTGGGCGATCTCGTCCATCTGCGACTCGTAGGCGAAGCACACCTGGGGAGCGCCGAACCCGCGCATGGCGCCGCCGACCGTCTTGTTGGTGTACACGGCGCACCCCTCGACATGGATGTTCGGAATCCGGTACGGACCGGTGGCGAGAATGGCGGCCTTCCCCACCGTGGTTTCGCTCCACGAGGCGTACGCACCCCCATCGAGCACGAGGCGAACCCTCCGGGCGACGAGCCGGCCGTCTGCGGTGACGCCTGTCTTGTAGTCGGCGACCAGCGGATGGCGCACCGTCGATGAAGCGAACTCCTCCTCCCGTGTGTAGACGACCTTCACCGGGAGGCCGCTCTTGCGCGAGAGGAGCGCCAGCGCCGGCTCGACGCGGATCTCGTTCTTCCCCCCGAAGTTGCCGCCGAGGATGGAGGCGGTGACCCGGATCCGGCTCACCGGGAGGCCGAGCGTACGGGCGAGATCGGTGCGAGCGAGCGTGATCCTGCCGACGGTGGTGGTGAGGTGCACCCTGCCCCCCGGCTCCCAGACGGCGATGGCGGCGAACGGCTCCATCGGGGCGTGCTCGATCATCTGCGTCGTGTATCGACCCTCGAAGACGTGATCGCTCTGGGCGAACCCGCGCTCGACGTCGCCCCGAACGATCGTCTTCGACGTGTACACGTTGCTGGGCCCGTGGAGGCGCGGCGCATCGTCGGACATCGCCTCGAGCGGATCGAACACCGCCGGGAGCGGTTCGTAGTCGACCCGGATCTTCGTCAGGGCCTCTCGTGCCAGCTGCTCCGTCTCGGCGGCCACCGCCGCCACCAGATCGCCGCGATGGCGGACCCGGTCGACGGCGAGGATCGGCTGGTCCTGGTAGGTCGAACCGAACGAGTTCACGGGAATCTCGCCACCGGTGAGCGTGGCGACCACCCCCGGGCTCCCGGCCGCCCCCGTCATGTCGATGGCGCGGATCCGGGCATGGGCGTGGGCGCTGGGGAGGAAGGCGGCGTGCAACATGCCGGGCATGGACAGGTCGGCGGCGTACCGGGTGGCGCCGGTGACGTGGGTCCGGCTGTCCGGGCGCACCACCCTGAGCCCCAGGGCAGGCGTCTGCTCGTTCACCTCGGCGGTGAGGGCGGCGGCGGACAGATCGGACCCCGGGGCGAGAGCCGGAACGGGGCGGACGGCCTCTTCGACGAGGCGCTGCAACGCGTCGTCGGCCTCGCCACCCCGGGTCTCGACATGCCGGGTCTCCTGCTCACGGTCCCGCGTCACGAAGCCTCCCCCTTCCCCGCCTCGCGGCCGATCTCGACCAGCGTGTCGACCATCTTGGCGTAGCCGGTACAACGGCACAGATTCCCGGCCAGCGCCTCGCGGACCTGTCCCTCGTTCGGGGCGGGGTGGGAGTCGAGGAGCGCCTTGGAGGCGATGATCATGCCGGGCGCGCAGAAGCCGCACTGGAAGGCCGAGGCCAGGTGGAAGGCTGCCTGCAGCCGGTCGAGGTGACCGAACCCGGCGAGCCCCTCGATGGTGACCACCTCTCGCCCGTCGGCCTGCACCGCCAGCATCAGACAGGAGTTCACCGGCATGCCGTCGACCAACACGGTGCACGCACCGCAGTCCCCGGCGTCACATCCGGATTTGGCGCCTGTGAGATTCCACACCGAGCGGAGCGCCTCGAGCAGGGTCATCTCTGCGGGGACGTCGGCCCGGCGCGCCTGGCCGTTGATCGCGACGGCGACCGACAGGGTGGCGCCTCCCCTCATGGCCCCTCCGCCTGACCGAGGGCCCGCTGGAGGGTCCTCCGAACGCCGACCGCCACCAGTTCGCGGCGGTACGCGGCGGACGCGCGGAAGTCGTCGATGGGGCGGGCGTCTCCGGCGGCGGCCGCCGCTGCCTGGCCGACAGCTCCGTTGGGGGATGCGATCTGTCCTTCGAGGATCGCCTCGGCGTGCTGCGATCGAATCACGGTGGGGCCCACCGCCCCCAGCGCCACCCTGGCCTCGCGGATGATGCCGTCCGAGACCGCCACACTCGCCGCCGCGTTCACCAGGGCGAGCGCCTGCCCCTTGCGCAGACCGAACTTCCAGAAGGCCGCCGGCCGGCCGAGCATCGCGCGGGGAATCGTGATGTCCACCACGACTTCGTCTGGCTGCAGCACGGTGCGGCGCGGTCCGAGGAAGAACTCCTGTATGGGCACCGTCCGGGTGGCACCCACCGATGCCAGGTGGAGGCGTGCATCGAGGGCGAACAGGACCGGGCCGCTGTCCATCGAGGGAACGGCGGAAACCAGGTTCCCCCCGATCGTGCCGCGGTTGCGGGTTTGAGGAGCCCCGATCGAGTGAGCCGCCGTGATCATCGCCGGCGCATGCCTGGCGATCAGCGGGTCGGACATGATCTCGGAGTGGGTGGTGAGGCTGCCGATCCGCAGCCCTTCGTCCGTCTCGGCCACGCCGTGCATGTCCGCCACCCGGCCGAGGTCGACCACGAGCTCCGGGGGGTCCACCGCCCCCTTCCACTCCACCAGCAGATCGGTGCCGCCCGCGAGAGGGCGCGCCCTGCCGCCCGCCTGGTGAAGCCCTTCGAGCGCTTCCCACAGGCCCTCAGGCGCCATGTACTCGAACGGCTTCACATCCCTCCTCCGCCACGGGACACCGACGTCGGTGAGCCTATCGGGACGGGATCCGGGCGGGTCCGGTCGAATGGCCCGACTTGTCCTGCCGCAGCGGGGATCGATGCTGCTGCGGAGTGGCGCCGCCGGTTCATTCGGACCACGGAGGGTCCCGGGGAGGCAGCGACGTCCCCGCAGACGCCGGTGGACCGCCTGGGTTGCCGCCCTGGCGAGCGGTATCGTGCGCCCGGGGCCTCTAGCTCAACTGGCAGAGCAGCGGGCTTTTAACCCGTTGGTTGTGGGTTCGAGTCCCACGGGGCCCACTGTGAAACTGCAGGGGGACAACCCCCCGGCACCCCCCGCGAGTGGGCCATCGCATCGGTTCGCGAAGTGTCCATGCAGGCCCACGCCGGTCGGCAGTCGAGGCCAACGCCGGGGCCGGCGGCACGGTCGCCGGCGGCACGGTCGCCGGCGACAACATTCGACGGGCGATCCGCACACGCGTCCGAGCAACGTGGCGCTCGTTCGGCTCACCCGTCGGTTCGACTGGCCCAGAACAGAGGATGGCATGGACACGATGGATCGGGCACCGAAACCGGCGGCCCTGGGCGCGATGCCCGAGGCGGTTCGAGACGAAGCCGAGGATGGATCTCGGGTCTCGCCCGTGCTTGATAGGGTACGCCGGCCTGGATCGGGAGAGCTGTGATGACGGAGGGCGACCGGTGGGACGCCGAGTTCGATGTGGTCATTGCCGGCGCCGGCGGGGCGGGGCTGGCGGCCGCGATCGAAGCTGCGGAAGCCGGGGCGAGGACCGTCGTCTTCGAGAAGCAGGGCAAGATCTGGGAGTCCTCGACTGCCATCAACGTGGGCATGGTGGCGTTTGCCGGAACCGACGTGCAAGAGCGGCTGGGCATCGAGGATTCGAGCGAGCTGCTGTACCAGGATCTGTTGGCGGTCGGAGGGCACAAGAACGACCCCAACCTCGTCCGCGCCTACGCCGACCATCAACTGGAGACCTACCGGTGGTTGACGGGAATGGGAGTGCGCTGGGCGGAAGCGACAACCGCCGCCGCGGGCATGAGCCGTCCCCGCGGGCACTTCTCCGACCCGCTGGACATGGTGAGGATCCTCAAGCGCGAGGCGGAACGGCGGGGAGCCACCGTCCTCTACCACTGCGCCGTCACCGGCCTCATCAGCGACGGCAACGGGCGGGTGACCGGCGTCGAGTTGCGGGACCGGATGAACGAGACCCGCGTCCGGGCCCACGGCGGGGTGGTGCTGGCCACCGGTGGATTCGCCCGTTCCCCCGAACGTCTGGCCGCCATCGATCGGCGCTTCATCGGAATGGCGGCGACCACCGGAGTGGGCCATACCGGTGATGCCCTGCGCATGGCGGAGCCGTTGGGCGCCTTCTTCCGTGACATGGAGTACGTCAAGCCCAGCTATGAGCTGCACGTCACCGGGGACTCCGCCACCGAGATCTGCCTCGTCTTCTACCTGGGGGCAATCATCGTCAACCGGGAGGGGCGCCGCTTCGTCAACGAGTCCATCCCCTACAAGGACATCGGGATGGCTTCCATCGACCAGACGGACGGCGTGGGATTCATGGTCTTCGACCAGAAGATCTTCGACCGGGCGGTCGAGAACACCAGGAACGCCTCGTCCGCCATCCCCCCCGAGAACGTGGTGTCAGGACTCGACGAATCGAGGATCCGACTGCTGGTCAAGGCGGACACGATCGAGGAACTCGCCGACCGCATGCACGTTCCCCGCCTGGAGCTGACCGAGACCGTTGACCGGTACAACGGCTTCGTGGCGGCGGGCACCGACCCGGAGTTCGGCCGCAGCCACCTCTCGGCCAACATCGGGGTCCCGGTGAAGATCGAGACGCCGCCCTTCTACGCCTACGAAGCCAAGAGCCACTTCCTCGCCACCTACGCAGGACTGGCTGTGGATGACAGCATGCGGGTCTTGACGCCTGCCGGCCACATCCCGGGGCTGTTTGCGGCCGGGGAGGCGATCGGCGGGTTCCACGGGGCCAGCTATCACTCGGGGGCCGCCGTGGGGCAGGCGCTCATCTTCGGACGCATCGCCGGCAGACAGGCCGCCCAGGGCCTATGACCGCGAGGGCGCCGAGCGTGCCCCGCTCCACCCTCAGCCCGAACCTTCGACCAGAAACGAACGGGCCACGCCCGCAGTGTGGCGAAGGGGTGTGAGCGCCTGATACTCATCCGACTCGTACCGGTTCCGGGCGGGGACGAGCCGTGGGAATTCGATGACCACGGTTCCCCCGGCGGAGGGGGATCGCCTTCGAGTGGCTCGATGCTGCCATCTCGAACCGGGAAATCCCCCTCGAATACAGCGACGGTTGTCGGACCTTCGGCGTACTCCCGGTCTGCCTCCCTGTCGTACATCGACTTGAGCGATCATGTAGCCCTCTGCCTTCGCTTCCTCCGGGTTCGTGCTCGCCATCGCGCTTCGAAGGATGACCGGTGGATGGCGCCACACCCCACCGGAACGTCCTCGCTTTGCCGAGGGACTCGCGGATCCGCGCGGTCGTTGCGCCGTCCCGAAGACGCAGACCAGGCGATGCGCGCCCACTCAACCGCGCGCGAGGACGTCGAGTACGGCGCCAACCACCAGGTCAGGGCGGTCCCAGATCACCATGTGCATGCCGGTCCCCTCCGCGACCACAGACGTGACATCGGTGGACAGACCTGCGTAGACGTCGAGCCCTTCCTGCCAGAAGGAGTCGACTGCTCGAGCCGTCTCCTCGCCGAAGCCGTCGATTGCGCGTTCGCTCAGGAACACCGCCTGCGGGTCCTGTTCGATCACCGTCAGCGGCACGTCGCCCAGATCACCCAAGGCATCCGAATCCGCCACCGACAGTTCGGCCCACTCGGGGTGCCCACTCTCACCCAAGTTCGCGTCGAGGAAGGAGGGAAAGCCCACCGGCATCGGGTCGACCAGTACGACTCCTGCAATGTCGTTGCGTCCCTCCGTGAAGAGACGCAGGGTGTGGACGCCATCTCCATTGCCGACCAGGACATACGGGCCCTTGATTCCGTTTGCCTCGAGCGCCGCCTCCAGCTCGGTCGCCCGCTCCTGAGGGGTCCACTCTCCTTCCACGTACCCATTGACGCAGACCAGGTACCCGGCGGCATTGAGCTGGGCCTGGACGACCGACCACGATCCGTAGTCGATCCAGTCGTAGGGCTCGAGGATGACGGTGGGTCCCGTGTGGTCCTCGGGTCCCGTGCACAGGAGGCGGTGGGGGTAGCGGTTCCAACCGTCCGCCACGATCGGTCCAGACTCCAACAGCAGTGCCGGATCGACACGCACCAGTGCGCCAGGGTGGTACAGACTCACCCACAGCGCCCCGTCCGCCACCACCAGTCCTCCTGCCTTGCCCGGCATCGGGTACCTCGTCGCCTCCCCCGAAATCGGGTCGACCTTCAAGAGCAGGTGGTCGGTGTGCGACGTCATCCACAGCGATCCCTCGAAGGAGACCACGTCCAGAAGCCCGAATGTGTAGGTGCCAAACGAACGAAACTCGCCGGTGGCAGGGTCGAAGCTGCTCAGGTTCGTCCCGAACGGGTACATGCCGTCCACGAGGAACAGGCGCCCCCCAAACTCCTCGACGCTGCGCACGCCCCAACCGTCGGCCGTGTCACCTCCCGAGATCGTGGGGATCTCGAGCTCACCCTTGATCCCGGGCACCGACATGCTCGAGATGAAGCCGGTGCCGGGGTCGTTCAACCAGAGGTGACCGAGACCGACGCCCTTCAGCTCTCCCGAGATCCTCGTCACGATCTCCCCCGAGGATGCGATCTGCATCGTCTCACCGTTGGAGGTGCTGATCCACAGCGCATCACCGAACCAGGCGGCTCCATGCCACGGCTCACCCCCGACCGAGATCCTCATGTCGACGCGACCGGCGGAAGGATCGAAGCGGAGCACCTCACCACCGTTGTCGTAGCTCAGCAGCCACAGATGGCCACCGCCGACAACTACCCCCTCCACGTAGCCATCGATCGAGTAGGTGGCGTCGATCGCACCCCGCCTGGCGTCAACCCGGTCGAGCCTTTGCTGGAGCGCCTCCATCACCCAGATGGTGTCTCCATCCGCCGCCATCGTCTTCACCCCTCCCATCTCCAACCGCACCACGGAGTCGATCCCGGGAAGGCCGCCCAAGGCCCCGAATGCGGGAGTCGTGACCGCAAGCGCGTCGACCGGAGCGCTTGGCTGCACCACGACCAGGACGACGGCCACCACAGCGACCGCCACCGAGGCGATCGCCCCCACGAGCGGACGCCGCCGGGCCGGTCCGGGTGTCGTACGAGTGCTCTGAATGCGCTCGTCGATCCTCGCCCGCAGCCTCGACTTGTCGATCACCGCACCGTCGGCGGGATCGGCCTGTTCGAGCAGTTCGATCATGCTGATGCCTCCTGTGCACCCATCCGGCGCGCGTCCTCCCTGAGCCGTTCGAGGCGACTCCTCATCCGGGCACGTGCCCGGAACAGACGCTGGTCGACCGTGTTCACGTCGATACCCATGACTGTCGCGATCTCACCGCGCGTCAGACCGTCCCAGGCAGCCAATCGCAGAAGTTCGCGGTCCGCGGGGCGAAGAGCCTCGAGGGCGAGATGGACAAGCCGGAAGTCGCCGGACGAACTCGAGTCGGCCGCACGGAACGAGGTGAACTCGAGGCGTTCGACGAGTCGCGCCCGACGCCGACGCCCCCTGAACTGGTTGCCCACCACCCGGTACGCGACACCCAGCAACCATGCCCGTTCGGTCTCCGGTGCCGGCAGCTGATCCATCCGGCGCCATGCGACGGCGAAGACCTCGGCGGCGGCATCCTCGGCGTCGGCAGCCCCGAGCCGCCGCAGGCAGTAGCGGACGACCGAGTCGTAGTGGGACTCGAAGAGGGCATCGAACGAGTGCTGCCGGCGATCCAATCCCTCAGGCTCCATTTCACTGTGTGAGTGTCCGACTCATCATGCTCGCTTACCGCCTTCCAAACACACCACTCCTGCTCCCCGGAGCAGCGCTCGTCGACCCTCCGGGACAGTGAGGAGCAACCTGGTACCGTCGCCCGCCGCGCCTCACCCCGGACGGAGAAGTCATGGATTTCAACCTGCATGCGTCGACGACATCGGCGGAGACCTACTTCCGGCGGGTCCAGCTGGCCGAGGACCTGGGATATCGCGGCCTGTACATCGGCGAAGGTCAACTCGACATCCTCAATCCCTTCCAGTTGATCGCAGCCGCCCGGTTCGTGTCGAGCGAGATCCATCTCGGCACGGCGACGACCAACATCGTGTTCCGTGACCCCACCCTGCTGGCCGGGGAGGCGGGCACTGCCAACCAGATGATCGGTGGTCGATTCGTGCTCGGCATCGCCACCGGCGACTCCGCCGCCTATCAGCTCGGCCGCAATATCACCAAGATCGCGGAGATGGAAGAGGCGACGAAGACGATCCGCACACTGCTGAGTGGAGAGAGCCTCGAGACTCCGGTGGGTCCGGTGCCTCTTCGATTCCCCGTGGGTCACACCGTCCCTCCCATCTACTTCGCCGTCGAGGGCCCGAAGGGCCAGCGATCTGCGGGCAGGGTCGCCGACGGCGTCATCATGGGCACCGGGTTCGATCTCGACCTGATCGAAACCGTCCGGTCGCGAGTCGCCGAAGGTGCCCAGGAGGTCGGTCGCGATCCCGCTTCCGTCGACCTCATGGCGGCCGGGATCATCTACGTCTCTGACGACGGCGAAGACGCCCGCTCGCGGGCGCGGCGCCGGCTCGCCAACCGGGCGCACCACAACTTCCGCCTCACGCTGGACTCCGTGCCGGAGGAGGAACGTCCCGGCGTGCAACGGTTCATGGACAACTTCGACATCAGCCGGCCGCTCGAAGACCGGGTTCCGGCCGAGTTCGTGTCCGACTACCTGGTCCAGCGGTTCTCGATCGCCGGCACCCCGGCGGAGTGCATCGAGCGAGTCGAGAAGCTGGCATCGATCGGAATCACCAACTTCCTGCTGACACCGCCCGAGTACGCCTGGGAGGAAGTCTCCCGGCGCTGGGCGGAGGACGTGATGGCGCACGTGGGATGAGCCCGTTCGTCGGATGCCCCAAGGCGGCGTAGGCAGTAGCGATACACCGGGTCGGAGTGGGACTCGAAGAGAGCATCGAGCGAATCCCGGCGGTGATCCAATCCCTCGGACCCCGTGTCACCCTGTAGGTGTCCAAGTCATGTTGTCCGCGTACCTCGCCTGCGGCGGCGGATGTCCGGTGGGCCTCAGCCCGCCAGGCGCTTCTTGACGGCACCCAGGTTGAGCACCCAGCCGACGCCCCACGCCTTGCCTTGCACGATCGGACCTTCCGGGTTCCAGTAGGTGTCGCGGAATCGATCGACGGTCGGCTTGCGGAAGTCGTAGGGAACGAAACCACCCACCTTGCCGTGCCAGGTCCGTTCCGATGGAGCTCTCCGCAGTTCCTGGACGATGGCGACGACGCCGATGATCACCAACACCAGCCGCCAGAGATCCCGCGCCGTGGAACGTTTGCCCTTCTGGTCTGCCTGTTGTTCCTTCATCTCTCCAAGCGTACGTGGGAGGAGGAGCAATTCACTGAGAATGGAGGCGCCAACCGTCTCACCTAGGGTGGCGCCTCGATGGTGCGAACTGCAGAAAACGTCCCGTGCACCCTGGTCACCGACCCCGGACAGCTCCCCGATCTCGCCGAAGCGATGGGTTCCGCCCTGCGGATTGCCATCGACACCGAGGTGCCGGTCGATGGACCCGGCGCCGGTGAGCTGCGGGTCATCTCGATCGCCGCTCGATCGGACACCGACGAGCGGGTGTTCGTGGTCGACGCCAGGGATCTCGACCCGACGCTGCTCGCCCCGATCCTCACCGGCATCACCGCCGACGCCTGGAACGCCACCTTCGACGCCCGCGTGATCGATGCCGCCGTCTGGGGAACCGCGGACACCACCATCGGGATCACCTGGTGGGATGCCCAGCTCGCCGATGCCCTCATCCACCAGGGGCGGAGCGGGTTCACCTGGTACCACGGGCTGGCCTGGGCGACCTCGCACTACCTGGGCGTCGACATCGAGGGCAAGGGGACCACCCAACTCTCGTACACCGCCTCCGACGACCTCACACCCGAACAGGTGGCGTATGCCGCGGCCGACGCCGTCTCCACCCTGTGGGTCGCCGACGAGATCCGGGCCGAGATCAGCCGGGCCCGGCTCGAGGAGATCTGTGAGATCGAACAGGCGGCGCGACCGTTCCTCGACCGGATGGAACGCACCGGTCTCCACTTCGACTGGGACGGCTGGAGGTCGGAGCTGGCCCGCATCGAGAACCGGCAGCGATCCGCCATCGACCGTCTCGCCGCGCTCACCGGCGGCGGGCAGGCCACGCTGTTCGACGAGGTGGTGGAGCCGACGTGGAATCCCGCCTCGGACGCGCAGGTGCGCGGGGCACTCAATCGATGGGCGGAGCAGGCGGTTCGGGCGTGGACGCTGAGTCGCCACGGGGTGGGGCGGCTCCTCGCCGACACCGATTCGGTGCGGGCGAGCGTGCTGGCCGAGATCGGGGGGGACCTGTGCGAGGCTCTCCTCGAGTACCGCGCCCAGGCGAAGGTCCTCACCACCTATGGCGAGTCGATCGCCGAACACCGCCACCCGGACGGGCGCCTCCGCCCCCAGTACGTCCAGGTGGTCGGCACCAACACCGGCCGCCTCGCCAGCCGCAACCCCAACGCCCAGAACTTCACCCCACCGATGTTGCCGTATTTCCGACCGGCCCACCCCGATCGCGTCTTCGTCCACGCCGACCTCAGCCAGGCCGAGCTGCGCTACCTGGCGCAGGTGGCTGACGACGAGCCGCTGCGTCAGGCGTTCGCCCGGGGCGAAGACGTCCACGTCACCACGGCGGCGAGCATGTTCGGGTTCGACCCGCACGAGCTCGCCCGCACCGATCCGGACCGCTTCACGCGCCTCCGCCGGATCGCCAAGGCACTCAACTTCGGAATCGCCTACGGATCGGGGGCGGTGTCCCTCGGCCGCACCCTGACCGCCGGAGGTACCCCGACCACCACCGAGGAGGCCGCCGAGCTGCTGGCCAGGTATCGGAGGACCTATCCGGGGACCGCCGCCTGGGCAGAGGAACGAATCGCCGAGATCCGTCGGATCGCCGAAGAGACCGGGGCGATCGACTGGCGGATGTCGATGCGGCTGGCCCGGGGGTTCCGTGACGTCCAGGCGATCCGGCGCGAGTTCCGCCAGGCCGAGAACCGCTGGCCGGCAGCGGAGGAGATCGTGGAGCGGCACCCCGATCGCATGGGGTCGGATGGGCTCGCCGAGGAGGTGGCATGGCTGCTCGGATTTTCCGCCCCGGTGGCGCTCGTCGGCGGAGCCATGCCGTTCCGGTTTTCCAGCCGGACCCTGGCCGGCCGCCGCCAGCAGTTCGAACTGCATCTCGACCGGCTGTTCCTGGGAGCGACGATCAGCGCCATCCGTTCCGAGGAACCGGGGTTTGCCGAGGTCCGCCGCCGGTTCCTGCGCGACCACGGCATCGACCTGCCCGGGGGAGGCGCGACGAGTGACGCCGCCATCGAGCGCCACTTCGAGGACCGCTCGCTCCGGAGGATCTACGTCGAGACGATCGCCGCCGAGCTCGGCGAGCCGGTCGCCTTCGACTGTCTGGGCCGGGCCGCCCGGGAGCGGGTGTCGGCGATGGTCAACGCCTGGCGCAACGCCCCCATCCAGGGCGGCGTGGCCGACATCATGCTGGTGGCATACGCCGACCTCGACCGGCGCCTCCGTTCGGTCCCCGGCGCCCGCCCCGTACAGACCGTGCACGACTCGGTGGTCATCGAATGCGAACGCAGCGACGCCGGCCGGGTGGTCGTCGCGGTCAGGGACGCGCTGGAAGCCGCGTCTCGCCGTTTCTGCCCGGACGTCACGCCGGGAGCCGACGTCGACATCCGTACCTCACTGGCGGATACCGACGTCATCGCCGCCGAATCGGATTGACGCGTCCCGAACGCCTGGCCTCGCGCCAAGGCCGGCCCTGCGGGCCGCGCGAGGAGATCGGCTCAGCGGTTCGGACCGCTCAGCTGGACGAGAAGCCCGTCCGGGTCGCGAACGAAGACCCGGTCCTCTCGTCTGAGGACGTGGTGTCCCTCGTCCTCGAGCCGGTGCTGCACCTCATCGGCGTCGTAGTCCGGCAGGGTGAGACAGAAGTGCTCGATGTGAGGATCGTCCGACGGGAACAGTGCGATGAAGTCGCTGCTGGGCAGCTCCATGAAACAGGCGGCCGGCGATTCGGCGACGACGCGGGCCCCGAACGTCTCGACATAGAAGGCCCGGGACACGGCCAGGTCACGCACGCGGAGCGCAACGTGATTCACGGCGGTCGTGGGGAACGGAACGGCCCCCTCAGGAAGTTCCATGTCCGGATGGTACCGCCGGCCCCAGCTGCGACACCGTCCCAGGAGCGACAACGACCCGAATCGACAGCCGGTCCGGGCCGGACGCCGACGCCCGACCCTTCCTCGAATGGGGGGAACACCGGGGGAGCCCACTCCTACCATCGGCCCGTGGTGTTCCCCGGCCAGAGTCTCACAGCCCCGCTGATCCTCGCCGACGAGGGCGCGTTCACCGTCGGCGGGCGGCGCGTGTCGACCGACCATCCCGGCTCGTCACCGCGCACCGGTAGTCCGGGGCGGGGCGACATCGCCGTCGACCAGATGTACGTGCACTACCGGATCCCGGTCGATGTCACGAAACCGCCGATCGTGATGGTCCACGGCTCCAACGCCAGCGGGTCACTGTGGGAAACCACTCCCGATGGACGCGAAGGCTGGGCTACCTGGTTCGTGCGGCAGGGTCATCCGGTGTTCGTGGTCGACCACGCAGGGCGGGGCAGATCCGGGTTCGATCCCAGCCGGATCAACGCCGGTACCGACCTCCCGAACGTCTTCCTCGCCACCTACGAGCGGCAGTGGGTGAACGGGCGGATCGGCCCGGTGTATCCCACCCCGTTTCCCGGGGTGAGATTCCCGATCGGCGCCTTCGACCGGTTCATGGAGTCTCACGTCCCCAATGCCGAGACGACCCTCGAACACGGCGGCGAGACCACGCCGGCCTGTCTGGCTGCCCTGTTGGACCAGACCGGCCCGGCGGTGCTGATGGTCCACTCCCAGGGCGGGCTGTACGGGATCGAGACGGTCCGCCGCCGCCCCGGCCTGGTGCTCGCCCTCGTCAGCGTGGAGGGTGGAGCCGAGACGGTGACCGCCGAGGACGCCACCGGCTGCTTCGCCGACGTCCCGTTCCTTTCGCTGTGGGGCGACCACAGCGAAGGCGCCGACCTGGTCAACGGCGACGAGCGGAGGGAAGGGTGCCGCCGGGCCGTCGGCCTCATCACCGCAGCGGGCGGCACCGCCGAGTTGATGATGCTTCCCGAGCACGGTATCGGGGGCAACAGCCACTACCTGATGATGGACACCAACAACCTGGAGATCGCTGCGATCGTGGGCGGGTGGATCACGGCTCGGGTGTCGAGTTCCTCGGGTTGAACGCGAGGGGAGGTCGGCACTGGCCGACCTCCCCTCGTCTTCTCGTGCGACAGTTGCGGGGCAACTGCCTGCGTACCGGCCGCGACTACTTCACCTCGAAGCGGTCGTTCATCATCACCTTGTCCCAGGCGGCGACGAAGTCGTGCACGAGCTTCGCCTCGCCGTCGGAGCTGCCGTACACCTCGGCCAGAGCCCGCAGCTCGGAGTTCGAGCCGAAGACCAGGTCGACCTGGGTCCCGGTCCACTTCACCTCACCCGTGGTGCGGTCGTGGGCCTCGAACGAGTCCCCGTCCTCCGATGTCGGCGCCCATTCGACCCCCATGTCCAACAGGTTGACGAAGAAGTCGTTGGTCAGCGTCTCCGGCCGGTCGGTGAACACCCCGTGGCGGGCACCACCGACGTTGGCGTTCAGAACTCGCATCCCACCGACCAGAGCCGTCATCTCCGGTGCCGACAGGTTCAGCATGAACGCCTTGTCGACGAGCATGTGCTCGGCCGCCAGCGGTGCGCCCTTCTGCAGGTAATTGCGGAACCCATCCGCCACCGGCTCCAGTACGGCGAACGATTCGACGTCGGTCTGCTCCTGAGTTGCATCGGTGCGGCCCGGAGTGAACGCGACGGTCACGTCGTACCCGGCCTTCTTGGCGGCAGCCTCCACGGCGGCGCAGCCACCGAGCACGATCAGGTCGGCGAGCGAGACCTTCTTCCCGCCTGCCTGTGAGGCGTTGAAGTCGTCGCCGATCGACTCGAGCTTGCGCACGACGGCCCCAACACCGGACGTCACATTGACATCCCATCCGGCCTGGGGCGACATTCGGATGCGCGCCCCGTTGGCGCCACCGCGCTTGTCGGTGTCCCGATAGGTCGATGCGGATGCCCAGGCCGTCGAGACCAGCTGGGAGATCGACAGACCGGAATCGAGAATCGTCGCCTTGAGGGCGGCGATGTCGGCGTCGTCGATCAGGTCATGATCGACCGCCGGCACCGGGTCCTGCCAGATCAGCTCCTCGGCGGGAACCCACGGACCCAGGTAGCGGGCGATGGGCCCCATGTCGCGATGGAGCAGCTTGAACCAGGCGCGGGCGAAGGCGTCGGCGAACTGGTCGGGGTTCTCGTAGAACCGCTGCGAGATCTCCTTGTAGACCGGATCGAACTTCAGCGAGAGGTCCGTGGTCGCCATCATCGGGAGGACCTTCTTCGACGGGTCGTGAGCCGCCGGGGGCATGTCGTCGGCGGCGATGTCCACGGGCTGCCACTGCTGGGCACCGGCCGGGCTCTTGGTCAGTTCCCAGTCGTACTTGAAGAGCAGCTCGAAGTAGCCGTTGTCCCAGCGAACGGGGTCGGTGGTCCACGCACCTTCCAGACCGCTCGAGATCGTGTCGTCACCCTTGCCGGTGCCGTAGCTGGACGTCCAGCCGAAGCCCTGCTCGCCGATGCCGGCACCCTCGGGCTCGGGGCCGACGTACTTCTCGGGGTCGGCCGCACCGTGGGTCTTGCCGAAGGTATGACCGCCGGCGATCAGTGCCACCGTCTCCTCGTCGTTCATCGCCATCCGGCTGAACGTCTCCCGGATGTCCCGGGCGGCGGCGATCGGATCCGGGTTGCCATTCGGGCCCTCGGGATTGACGTAGATGAGACCCATCTGCACTGCGCCGAGCGGCTTGGCGAGTTCGCGGTCACCCGAGTAGCGCTCGTCGTCCAGCCACGTCGTCTCCGGGCCCCAGTACACGTCCTCTTCCGGCGCCCAGATGTCCTCCCGGCCACCACCGAAGCCGAAGGTCGTGAAGCCCATCGTCTCCATTGCACGGTTGCCGGCGAAGATCAACAGGTCGGCCCACGAGATCTTGCGGCCATACTTCTGCTTCACCGGCCACAGCAGACGGCGAGCCTTGTCGAGGTTGACGTTGTCTGGCCAGCTGTTGAGCGGGGCAAAGCGCTGGGCGCCGGAGCCGCCACCACCGCGCCCGTCGAGGGTGCGATAGGTACCGGCGGCATGCCAGGTCATGCGGATGAAGAAGGGGCCGTAGTGGCCGTAGTCGGCCGGCCACCACTCCTTGGAGTCCGTCATCAGCGCATCGACGTCCCTGGCCAGCTCGTCGAAGTCGATGCTGTTGAACTCGGCGGCGTAGTCGAAGTCCCCGCCCATCGGATCGGCCTGCGGGTGGTTCTGGCGCAGGATCCTCAGGTTCAGCTGGTTCGGCCACCAGTGCTGGTTTGCCGTGCCTCCCACCCGCTGGTGGTCGGTGTGCATCACCGGGCACTTCCCGGTCGACATACCGTGCTCTTCGCTGCTCATTCCTCTTCTCCTCCTGTCGCGGGAATTCCCGAACTCGGTGACTCGTTCAGCTCGGCGGCCGTGTCCCGGCAGGCGGGACACCGGCCCCAAAAGACGACCTCGGCCTCATCGATCTCGTACCCCCGGTCGTCGGCGGGATGAAGGCATGGCGCCTGGGCGATCTCGCAGTCGATGTCGACGGTCCGGCCGCACGAGCGACAGACCAGGTGGTGGTGGTTGTCGCCCACCCTTTGCTCGAAGCGGGAGGGCGATCCGGCGGGTTGGATGCGCCGGACGAGGCCCCGATCGACCAGGACGCCGAGGGCGTCGTACACCCCCTGGCGCGAGATGGCGCCGATCTCGGACCTGACCGCCTCGGCCACCTCGTCTGCCGTGCCGTGAGGGCGACCCGCCACCGCCCGCAAGACCGCCAGCCGCTGGGCCGTGACCTGCAGTCCATGACGGCGAAGGAGTTCGGCCGGGTCGACGGGGGGTGGCGTAGTCATGGTCATCGTCAGATTCTGGATCTTATCAACTATTGGTGACACACCAACTGGCGAGGTCCGACCTGTGCGAGAACACCCCGACGCCGGGATCGGTCCTGCGGCGAGACCCTCGCCCACAGGATCCTGCGGCACACCGGCGACGGCGAGGGGCTTCTTCCCGTTTCCCGGCGGCGGACCCGAAGCCGGCACATAGACTCCGCGTCGGATCCTGAGCCAGGAGAAACACCCATGTTCGTTGCCACCGCAGGCAAGGCGCTGCAGACCACCACCACCGGTGCCCTCCCCCGCCCGTCGTGGTACACCGAGAACCTGCGGGGAAGGCCGCTGTCGGTCGGGTTCTCGCAACACGCGTACCGGGAGCAGCATCTCGACACACTGGCTGCCAACGTCGCCCTGCAGCACAAGGCAGGCATCGACATCCTCGTCGACGGCGACTGCCGGCTGGACGACGACTGGGCCGGAAGGTCGTGGGTCTCCTACCCGCTGGAGCGGATCGACGGTATCGGACCACCCAAGCTCGAAATCCAGCCGGCAGGTTTCCTCTCCGAGGACCGGGGGCCGGGCGACATCATGTGGGAGGTCATCGAGACGCGGCTCACGCCTCACGTCACCGGCCCGATCGGCCAAACCCGGCTCGAACTGGATCGCGCCTACAAGGCGATGGCGAGCATGACCGACCGGCCGTGCAAGATCGGCTCGGCGTCGGCCCAGATCCTCACGATGATGGTGGAGAACGACCACTACGACGACCGGACGGAACTGTTGTTCGCCCTGTCCGATTCCCTCAACGCCGAGTATCACGCCATGGCGGATGCCGGAGCCCCGATCGTGCAGATCGAAGAGCCGGAGATCCATCAGACGATCCACGATCAGAACGCACCGATCGATCCGGAGACATGGGTGGAGGCGTTCAACCGGGAGGCGAAGGGCCTGCGCGCCCGCACGGAGGTCTGGGCCCACGCCTGCTGGGGAAGCCCCGCCGGTCAGCGGGTGTTCCGGCCCGACCTCACCTACGAGCGGGCACTCCCCTTCTACGACCGGCTCGACATCGACACCTTGTGCCTGGAAGGCGCCTCCAACGGCTGCGCCGACGTCGAGATGTACGGCCGCCTGATCTCGGAGGACAAGAAGATCGCCGTGGGGATCCTCGACCACCGATCGGTGCAGGTGGAACGACCCGAGCAAGTGGCCGAGCTGATTCGGCGGTGTCTCGAACACATCGAGCCGGAGCGGCTGATCCTCACCTCGGACTGCGGGTTCGGGCGCCAGGGCATGAGCCGCATCCAGGCCTTCTACAAGATGGTGTCGCTGGTGCGCGGAGCCAACATCGTGCGCCGGGAACTGGGCCTCGACGAGGTCTACGTGCCCGCCACAGATCCCAGGCTGTCGATGGTCCCCGTCCAGGGGGTGTGAACCCACCCGGTGCCGCCGGCCACCGGCCCGGCCCGGAACCACCGGGAAGGGGGGAACGCGGTCACCCGGAGCCGACCGCCGCGAAGGTGGCATGACCGGCGAGATGCCCCGGCGCGCCCGAGGGACTCATCTCTCATCTGTCCGGCCCAACGGCTCGCGCCACACCAGCGCCGTGCCGTCGAGCACCGTCACCGAGTCCTGGTTGGTGATCGCGGTGGACAGCGTGAAGATGGGCTTGTCCTCGCGGGCCTCGAGCACCACCACGGTCGCGGTGATCACATCCCCCGGCGAGACCGGCGCCCGGAACGACCAGTTCACGTTCAGGAACACCGATCCAGGACCGGGGAGGTCCTCGGCCACCAGCGCGTTGAGCAACGCCGAAGTGACGCCCCCCTGAACGATGATTCGCCCGAACCGGCTCCGCGCCGCGACGTCCTCGTCATAGTGCAAAGGGTTCCGGTCCCCGCTGATCTCGGTGAAGCGCACGATGTCCGCCGTTTCGATCACCCGGCTCCGAGAGGCCGAGTCACCCGGACGGATCGAAGAGGGATTCGTCTCCGCCATCGAAGGAATGCTACGGACGCGCCGCCGCCCCGTGCGGTCACGGACTCAGGAGCGCTGCTCGGCGATCGAGTTCCCGCCGTCGACCACGATGCACTGGCCCGTGACGTAGGCACCGGCCGGAGATGCCAGCCAGGCCACGGCTCCCGCCACCTCCTCAGGAGAACCGGATCGACCCGCCGGGGTTCTGGATCCCTCCGCGGCCTCGTCTGCGGTCTGGGACCCTGTGGCGATCCACCCGGGCGCCACCGCGTTGGCCGTGATGCCGTCGCGCCCGTAGTCGAGGGCGACCGGTGATGGCGATGACCCTGCCCCACCCGATGCGCTGCATGTGGGGGACCACGGCCCGTGACACCAGGAAGACCGAATCGAGGTTGCGGGCGATCGAAGCCCTCCAGGCGTCCGGCGACACACCGGCCAGCTGGCCCGCCTCGGGCGCACCGGACACGGTGACGCTCGTCATCCCGGCGTTGTTGACCAGGATGTCGATGCGGCCGAGCGTGTCGAGGGCCTGGCCGACGACACGTTCCACGTCGGCCTCGTCTGTCAGGTCACCCGGGGCCCCCTCGGCGGTGATCCCGCCGGCCCGGAGCTCCGAGGCGCGCTCTCCGGCCCGCCCGGTGGTGGAGGTGACGAACACGGCGGCGCCCAGCTCTCCGAGCAGACGGGCACAGGCGAAACCGATCCCCGACGGGGATCCCGCCCCGGTGATCAAGGCGGCCCGACCCTCCAGTGAGAACGCTGCGGCCTGCACCGGCCCGATACTACGAAGACCCTCGGCGCCGTGAAGTCGGGCATCGGCTCGATCGACGTGAGCATCGCATCGAGATGCCATGCTGGGCGACACCATGGCGCCCTCTCCCCCGATCCCGACCAGAGCCCGCGTGGTGGTGATCGGCGGGGGGATCATCGGAACCAGCGTCGCCTACCACCTGGCCTCGATGGGCTGGACCGATGTGGTGGTCTGCGAACGGGATCGTCTGACCTCGGGCACCACGTGGCACGCCGCCGGACTGATGGTCACCTTCGGTTCGATGTCGTCGACCTCCACCGAGATGCGGCGCTACACCAGGGAGCTGTACGCCCGGCTGGAAGCAGAGACCGGGCTCTCCACCGGCTTTGTGCCGATCGGGTTCATCGAACTGGCAACCGAGCCCGACCGGCTCGAGGAGTACCGGCGCGTATCCGCCCTCAACCGCCACCTGGGAGTGGAGGTCCACGAGATCTCCGCAACGGAGGTCGGCGATCTGTTTCCCCTTGCCCGCACCGACGACGTCCTGGCCGGCTTCTACGTCCCCGGAGACGGACGGGTCAACCCGGTCGACGCCACCATGTCGCTGGCGGCGGGAGCCCGGGCCAGGGGAGTGCGATTCCTGGAGGGAACCCCGGTGAAGGGCATCCGCACAGACCGCGGTGCCGTGGTGGGCGTTCGCACCGAACACGGCGACATCGAGGCCGAGTACGTCGTCAACTGTGCCGGCATGTGGGCGCGCCAACTCGGAGAGGAGGCGGGGGTGACGGTCCCCCTCCAGGCCGCCGAGCATTACTACCTCATCACCGAGCAGATCCCGGGGATCGAGCGCACCTGGCCCGTGATCGAGGACCCGGCCTCATACGGCTACTACCGGGAGGAGGTGGGGGGTCTGATGATCGGGCTGTTCGAGCCCGAATGCGCCCCGTGGGGCGTGGACCGCATCCCCGAGGAGTTCTCCTTCGGCGAGATCCCGCCCGACTGGGACCGCATGGGGCCCTATCTCGAAAGGGCAATGGATCGTGTCCCGATCTCGCACGAGACCGGAATCCGCAAACTCTTCTGCGGGCCCGAGAGCTTCACCCCCGACCTCGCCCCGGTGGTGGGAGAGGCCCCCGAGCTTCGAAACTACTTCGTGGCCGCCGGGCTGAACTCGATCGGCATTCTCACCGGCGGCGGGCTGGGCCGGGTGGTCGCCCACTGGATCGTGGAGGGATACCCGGACGTCGACGTGACCGGCATCAACATCGACCGCCTCCATCCCTATCAGTCCGAACCGGGCTACCGCAGCGCTCGCACCGTGGAGTCTCTCGGCATGGTGTACCGGTGCCACTACCCCAACCGCTCGATGACCACAGCCCGCAACGCCCGTCTCTCGCCCATCCACGCTCGCCTGGCGGAGCGCGGGGCGTTCTTCCGCGAGGTGAGCGGGTGGGAAGGGGCGGACTGGTACGCCCCGCCAGGGGTCGATCCCGCCGTCGAACAGCTGTCGTGGGGCCGGGAGAACTGGTTCCCGTACTGGCGGGCCGAGCACGAGGCCGCCCGGACCGGCGTCGTCCTGATGGACATGTCGTTCATGTCGAAGTTCGTCGTCGACGGCCCTGATGCCGAGGCGCTGCTCGAACGCCTGTCTGCGGCACGGGTCGGCGAGCGATCGGAGACCATCACCTACACCCAATGGCTCAACGAGCGCGGGACCGTCGAAGCCGATCTCACCATCACGAAGCTGGCCGACGACCGCTTCTGGGTGGTTGCCACCGACACCGCCCACCGTCACGTCGAGGCGTGGATGCGCCGTCACATCGGCCCGGACGAGCGGGTGACGGTGACGGATGCCACTGCGGCCTACGCCCAGATCAACGTCCAGGGGCCCCTTTCGCGCTCGCTCCTGCAGGCGGTGACCACGGCCGACCTCTCCAACGACGGCTTCCCCTTCCGGACCGCCCGATGGATCGAGATCGGATCCGCCCCGGCGCTGTGCATCCGCATCACCTACGTCGGGGAACTGGGCTACGAGCTCTACGTCCCGGCGGAACACGCCGTCGGGGTCTACGACGCGCTCACCGCGGCCGGGGCGGGCGCGGGGCTTCGCCACGCCGGGCTCAAGGCGTTGGGCAGCTTGCGGATGGAGAAGGCGTACCGCGACTACGGGCACGACATCGACAACACCGACTCGGTGATCGAGGCGGGCCTCGGCTTCGCCGTCGACCTCGACAAGCCGGGCGGGTTCGTCGGACGCGACGCGGTGCTCCTCGACCGCGCCGCCGGACCGCCCGCCAGGAGGCTCATCCAGGTGCTCATCACCGATCCCGCGCCGCTGATGTTCCACGGCGAGGTCGTCCACCGCGACGGAGCAGCTGTCGGATACGTCCGATCGGCGTCGTACGGGTTCACCCTCGGCGGAGCGGTCGGGCTGGCGATGATCGATGCAGGCGAACCCGTGACGCCGGCGCATCTCGATTCGGGCACGTGGGAGGTCGACATCGCCGGGGTGCGCCACCCGGCGACGGCCTCGATCAGGCCTTTGTACGACCCGCGTTCCGAGCGCGTTCGCATGTGAGGCCACCCGCCTGCCCGCGGGTGGCTGTCAGATCCCGTGGCGCCGGATGCGGGCCACCTCCGGGCGCTGCTCGAAATGCACCCGGTACTGCGCCGGGACGATGTGCGTCACCCACCGGTCGACTTCCCGGGCTGCCGCTCTCCACGCCTCGGCCGGGTCGTCGCCGCATGCCCCGATGACCCGCGCCCTGAGATCGAGCACCTGAGGTGTGCTGAAGAACCGGGCGACCGCCGCCGACAGCGGCTCCATCCCCACCGCCTCCTCGGCCAATGCCCGCGCCTCGGGGAGTTGTCCGCGTGCCAGGGCCACTTCGGCAGAGAGCACCGACGCCGCCTGGCGCTCACCTGCCCCGGTCCAGCTTCCCGAGACCGACCGCAACTCGTCGACGGCCTGCTGCACCCGTGCGAAGTCACCCTCGAGCAGCGCCAACCGACCGTCGGTGACGTTCAGATAGGAGCCGGTCACATCGAGCGTCTCGTGCTGTCGGGCGATTGCAGCGCCCTCGTCGAGCACCGACCGGGCCGCTTCGAGTCGACCCTGCTCGAGCAGGATCGCTGCGACGGCGTTGCGGAACATCACCCGGGGCGGCTGGAACTCCCCGTCGTCGATCATCTCCACACCGAGCCTCGCCTCGGCCAGAGCCTCGTCCCAGGCTCCCAGCCAGCGGAGAGCCCGGTACCCCAGGGCATAGTGGAAGTAGGCCGTGTTGTGACGATGCCCGCGGGGCACCGTCTCTTCATAGGTGGCTCGAAGCCAGCCGAGCAGTTCACCGATTCGCTGGGAGGACTCCCACGACTCGACCATCCCCATCACCGACAGGAGCCACGACCACTCGTTGCCACTGCGGCGGGCCAATCGGCGAGCGTCTTCGTAGTGGAGATCCGCCTCCTGAACGGCTCCGGAGGCAGCACAGGCGTAGGCCTTCCATTGGCTGCTCTGACCTTCGAGTTCGATCGAGCCGATCTCCCGCGCCACGGCGCAGGCCTCCTCGGCCAGCTCGATGACCAGGCCGAAGTCGCCGTCTTCGATGGCGATACCGGCCGTGCGCAGCAACGCCTGGGCCACCATCCCCGTATCGCCGAGGCGTCGCGCCGCCTCCACCGCGCGATCGGACCAGCGCCGGGCTTCCGGGAGATCCGACGCCATGGCGTGAGCCCTCGACAGCTGGCCCAATGCTGCGGCGTGTTCGGCCCACAGGCCGTGCGCCTCGAGCAGTTCGATCGCCTCGGTCAGCGACTCGATCGCCCGCCCCGGCGCGTACTGCGACGCATGGTGAACGGCCAGCATCCGGAGGAGGCGTCCCCGCGCGGCGCCATCCCGGCGTTCGGCGGCTTCCGCCAGTGCCACATCCAGCGCCGAGCGGGCCGTCAGGTAGTCGCCCTTCACCTCGACTTCTGCTGCGGCCACCAGCGCGGCGAGACGGAGATCCGGATCTCCGACGTCAGAGGCGATCGCACGCATGCCGGCGACCGCCTCCCCCGCCTCGTCCAGCGCGCCCCGTCGGAGCCCCACCGTGGCGGCAAGCCGGAAGAGCTCGAATCGCTCACGCGGGTGGGCCGCCAGCTCCAACCCGCGGTTCAGCAGGGATGTGGCGGCATCGTTGGCGTACTCGCTCACGGCGCGGGCCGCCGCCTTCCCGTAGTAGCGCACGGCCCGCTCTACCTCGCCCGCCTCGTCCCAATGCCGCGCAAGCTCGGCCGACCGAAGTTCGAGTTCGTCTCCGTGCACCGATTCGATGCCGGCCGCAGCGAGTCCGTGGAGGTGCCGCCGCTTCTTTCGGAGCATTCCCCCGTAGGCCGCCTCCTGGGTGAGGACGTGTTTGAAGGCATGCATCCCGTCACCGGGTTCGGCGAGGAGGAACCCTCGCCCCGTCAACAGGTCCAGCGAGTCGAGGCCGGAATCGACCACACGACGAAGCACAGGCTCTTCGAAGGTGCGACCGAGCACCGACGCGGCCTGGAGGAGATCTTTGGCCTGATCGGGAAGCCGGTCGATGCGGGCCGCGATCAGCCCCTCCAACGTCTCGGGGAGCGGGACCTCATCGCTGTCGCGGGTGGCGTGCCACTCTCCCGACCTCAGCTCGAGCACACCGGTGTCGATCAAGCCGCGAAGCAGCTCCTCCATGAAGAACGGATTCCCCTGCGCCTTGTCGAGAACCGCCGCACGCAAACCGGGCGGGATTCGGTCCAGCTCGAGAAAGGCTCGCACGAGCTCGGCACTGTGGTCCGGATCGAGCGGGCTCAGCTCGATCGCGTCGGCCCCCATCCGCCCGGTGAGCTCCCCACCTTCCGGGCGGCTGTTGACGATCACCAGGACCTGGGCCTCATCCGCTACCCGGCAGAGTGCCTCGACGACGTCCAGGCTGGGGACGTCGGCCCAGTGGAGATCCTCCACCGCCACCACCACCGGAGCCGCCGCCACGACGAGTCGGCGCACCCCCGCCACCACCTCACGGTGCCGTGCCTCCGCGTCCAGCCCCGACACACGGTCAAACAGGTCATCAGTCGCCGATCGATCGAGCTGAACGAGGAACTCGCGGACTGCCAGGTACGGCGTGGTGGAGCCGAACGAGAGGGCGTGACCCTCCAGCCAGAGCAGTCCGGCGGCGGTGGCTCTCAGACGCGCCTCCCCCAGGAGCCTGCTCTTGCCGAGCCCGGCCTCGCCCACGATCGAGATCGAGCCTCCCCGGCCCGACTCGAGGGTGGACAGAGCCCGCTCGAGACGCGCCAGCTCTTGATCACGGCCAACCAGCGGGGCGTCGAGGCCCTCCACTCCGCGGACGGTGCGGGTCACACCTCGGTCGGCGACCGCCCGGTAGAGCGGCACCGGCTCCGGTTTTCCCTTCAAGGCGAACCTGCCGGCCTCCTCGATCTCGAAGTATGGGCCAACCAGGCGACGGACCGCGTCGCTGATGAACACCGTCCCGGGCTCGGCGGAGGCCTCGACGCGCTGCGCCACATTCACCGCGTCGCCGATCGCGGTGTACTCCATCCTCGCGTCCGACCCGACCGCCCCGACCACCACCCGGCCCGTGTTCAGTCCGATACGGACGTCGAGATCGACGTCGGTCAGCTGCGCGGCGTAGACGCCGGTGGCGTCCCGGATCTCCAGCGCGGCGTGCACGGCTCTTCTGGCATGGTCTTCGTGGGCGAGCGGCGCACCGAACAACGCCAGCATCCCGTCGCCGAGGAACTTGTCGACGGTGCCTTCATAGCGGTGAACGGCGTCGACCCAGCGGGCGAACAGCCCGTTGAGCAGATCGACCACGTCCTCGGGATCGAGCCGGTCGGCCATCGCCGTGGAGCCCACGACATCGGCGAACATCACCGTCACCGACTTGCGCTCCCCCTCGATCTCCGATCTCCCCGCCAGGACCCGCTCGGCCAGGTGGCGCGGGAGGAGAGGGGTCTCGCTCATGCCGACACGCTGCGCCGAGGCCTCGGACCGGGGTACGCCACGATCCCGGCGCTCAACCCTCGATCGTACGGAGCCACGGCGGTGGAGGGGCTTCGATACGACCGAGCTTCGACGGAACAGGCCCGAAGCGATCCGCGTCGTGCATCTGCCAGTCCCGCCATGCCTCGGTCAGTTCTTCCCGGTTGCGTGCGACGAAGTTCCACCACATCTGGATCTGCTCGCCGAGGGGGACTCCGCCGAGGAGCATCACCGTCCCGGGTCCTTCGGTCTCGATGGGAAGCTGTTCCACCCCCACCGGGACGAGGCCGAGCCATCCCGGCTCCACGATGGCGTCGCCCACCTTGACCGGCCGGTCCACCGGAACCAGGCAGTGTTCGAACGAGCGATCCATCGGGATCTCGACGGCTCCTCCCCGCAGCCGGAGCTCTGCTCCCACCAGAGGAGAGTCGACCGCGGCAGGGGAGTGGGCTCCCGCCAGCGAACCGACCAGCACCGTGGCGTCCGCTCCCGGAAGCGCCGATTCGGGGAGCTCGGCGTGGTGTTCGAATCGTGACGATCCGTGTCGGGTGCGCTCCGGCTGGGCGATCCACATCTGAACACCTCGCAGCCCGGGTCTCGTGCCCAGCTCGCTGTGGGCGATCCCGCGACCGGCCGTCATCAGATTCAGCTGCCCCGGCTTGATCAGCTGTTCGGTGCCGAGCGAGTCACCGTGCAGCGCCTCCCCTTCGAACAGCCAGGTCACGGTGGACAGCCCGATGTGGGGATGGGGCCCGATCTCGAGTGGAGCGGGTTCGTCGGAATCGGGGGGGATCATCAGATCGACGAAGCACCAGGCGCCGACGGTGCGGCGGCCCTTGGTGGGGAGGACGCGCACGATGTCCATGCCGCCGACCGAGGTCGCGCGACCCTCCCGAACCTCGATCGCATCGAGGAGTTCGTCGCCATCTGTCAGGTCCCTGGGCTGTATCGGCCCACTCACGGCACCTCCCGTTGCAGCCTGCGAGAACCCTACCGAGCCGCCCGACTCCGGGGAAGACCCGGCCTTCTCGGGCCATTGCACGGATCCCGCCCCGGCACGGGCTATGTTCTCGGCACATCACACCGCGCAGAACGCAGCGAAACGAGCTCCATGCGGGGGGGCGAACCCATGGGCAGACGTAGCGAAACATGGCGAGGCTGGCTTCGCTACTGGCGAGCCCCCGAATCCGACGCAGCGCTCCACTACGACCTGCGCGGCGAACGCACCATGTCCGCCTGGATCGACACCCCGCTCGCCAACATGGGCTTCTGGGAGGGGCTGGATCCGGCCGACCCCGGCGCGATCGAACACGCCAACTCGGCACTGTTCGACCTCGTCGCAGACGAGGCCCAGGTCGCTCCCGGTGATCGGGTCCTCGATGTCGGAGCCGGGTTTGCCGTCAACGCCATCCGAATGGCGGACCGGCGGGGCGCCCGCGTCACCGGCGTGAACGTCTCGGGAGTCCAGACCGACATCGGCATTCGACTCGTTCACGAGGCGGGGATGGAGGACGAGATCGAACTGGTGGTGGGCGATGCCACGTCGCTGCCCATACCGGACGGCACGATCGACCGGGTCGTTTCGGTCGAAGCCGCCTTCCACTTCTCGAGCCGCGACCGGTTCTTCGCCGAGGCCTTCCGGGTGCTGCGTCCGGGAGGCACGCTTGCCCTTGTCGACCTGGTCCCGCTGCCGCCCGCCGGACCCGTCCAGCGCGCCGCCGCCAGGCTGCTTTCCCGGGCCCTCGCCATCCCGGCGGCGAACTTCTACGGAATCGACGAGTACATGTCGCGGGTGGCCGGCGCCGGATTCGAGGATGTCCGGGCCCAATCGATCATCGACCACACCTACACCCCCTTCCGCCGCTGGATCGGACGCACCATCACCCGCCAGATGCGCGGC
Organism: Acidimicrobiia bacterium; assembly: GCA_036525795.1. Classification (GTDB taxonomy): domain Bacteria; phylum Actinomycetota; class Acidimicrobiia; order Spongiisociales; family ZC4RG35; genus DATCZS01. The sequence goes on from DATCZS010000177.1 coordinate 42,748, forward strand.
AAGCATCCGCTGTTTGCGCTGCCCTCGATGGTCTACCTGGCCTACCCGGTCGACTACATCAGGCTCAGCGCCACCCGTCCCCCCGCACCCCCCGCCACCGGTGATCTCACCGACGATCGAGCACCCGAAAGGAGCCGAGCATGAACATGCGCACCGGACGCCCCATCGGCGAGCGTCCACGGGACTGGTTCTTCATCGTGGCGTTTGGCGCCTTCATCGTGACCTCGATCGTCACCGACACGGTGAACGGGCTCAACGGTGCCCTCGATCCCGCCAGCCCCTACCTGATCGAACGGTGGATCTACGACACCTACGCCAGGGTGGCCGACCCGCTCCTGGTCCTCAACCCGCCGCAGGTCAGGGTGTCCGCCTGGATCTCGGCCTTCGTCTGGTTGCCGCTCTACGTCCTGTTCCTGCTGGGGTTCATCCGCGGATGGAATCGCATCCGACCCTTCGGCCTGGTCTACGGAGGGGCTCTGACCCACGGAATGATCACCTACATGGCCGAGGGGGTCTTTGGGCGGATGGCCACCGAAGGGTGGGCAGATCCCGCCCTCTGCCCGGGATGCGTCGAACCCAACACCCTCTTCTACCTCACGGCGAACCTTCCTTACCTCATCGTTCCGGCCCTGATGATCATCCGGATGTGGCGCAACGACCCGTTCGGCTCGCCGCCGGAGCCGGAACCCTCTCCCCAGCAGGTCGTCGTGGACCTACGAGGGGACGAACCGGTGGTCCGGATCGGCGAGCAGGAGGTCCCGGCTCAGGTCATCGGCATTCAGCGGTAGCTCAAGTCTGACGGCCGTATTTCCGATGCAATGCCGTGCGCGGCGCGGCCCTCTTTCGCAATATCGGTGACCTCGCCCGGCTTCACCGCCAAGTCACGAACATGGCGGCGGTCGGCGGCTGGGGGGCTGCCTTGCTGTTGTGCGCCGCAGCCTTCGTCACCGGGAACCAGCGCTTCGCCATCGAAGCGATCGGGCCGGCGGTGGCCGGAGCGGTCTCGACCGTCCTGGTGGCCACCCGGCGCCACAACGCGGTGGCGGTCTTCTCAACCGCCATCTTCACGATCACCGTCACCTACCACCTCGTGGGAGATGCGGAGACGCTGATCCCGGCGGCGGTCTCTTTGACGCTGGTCGGTGTGCTCGGAACGCTGTTCGTCGACAAGGGCCAGCCGCAGTACGTGGCGGCGGGAACGGTGTGGATGCTGGCGACGGCGGCGCTCTGGCTGGGAGATCTGTGGGCGAGCACGGGCCTCACCATGGCGGTCAGCTTCATGGTCGGGTCGGTGATCCTCGTCCTGGTGAGACAGTCGGCGGTCGAAGCCCAGCGTCGCTACCAGCAGATGTTCGAGCTCGCTCCTATCGGCTTGATGGAACAGGACTGGACTGCGGCCGTGCGGATGGCTGCCGTCGTGCAGAGCGAGTCGCGCGAGGAGCTCGCAGAACGCCTGCGCCGCGATCCGGAGTTCGTCCGACTGCTCATCGAGGCGGTCGACGTGACCCGGGTCAACACCGAGGCCGGTTCGATTGCAGGCGTGCCTCCTTCCCAGCTCACCAACCCTCTCCCCCTGTCCCAGCTGCTGCCGGCGGATACCGAGGTCTGGATCGAACAGATCGCGGCGGTGGCCCACGAGGACGAGGGGTACTACACCGAACACCCGACCCGGCAGTTCACGGGGGAGGAGATCTACGTCGGGATTCGATCGATCAGCATCGAACGAAGCAGGAACAGCACCCGGCGGCTGGTCGCCATCGACGACATCACCGAACAGCGCGTCGCCGAACAGGCGACCGCCGAGCTCGTGAAGGCAAAGGACCGGTTCATCGCGAGCGTGAGCCACGAGCTGCGAACCCCGCTGGCCGCCATCGTGGGCTTCGCCGCCGAGATGGCGCACGGAGGTATCGACGCCGATGACCGCGGGGAGATCGCAGACCTCATCCACGAGCAGGCAACCCAGATGTCGAACATCGTGGAGGACCTGCTCGTCGCCGCCAGGGCAGACGCCGGGTCGATCACGGTGAGAACCGAACCATTCGATCCGTCGGCCCTGGTCGAATGGGTGATCGGACAGCACTCGAAGCCGGGAATCACGGCCGACCTCGAACCGGACCTCTTGGCCAATGCCGACCCGCTCCGGACGACCCAGATCCTCCGCAACCTTCTCTCGAATGCCGAACGATACGGAAGGCCTCCCATCGAGGCCCGTTGCTATCGCTCGGGCCGCCAGGTCGTGATCGATGTCCACGACCACGGGGACCCGCTCTCGGAAGCCGACCGGGAACGGATCTTCCAGCCATACGTCCGGGCGCATGGCGACCCGACGGGACTCACTGCGGCGGTCGGCCTGGGACTGGCCGTCTCCCACCAGCTGGCCGAGCTCATGGGAGGCACCCTCACCCATCACAGCGAAGACGGGACGGTGTTCCGTCTCACGCTGCCTCTCTACTCCGCGCAGGGGTGCGAGGAGACGCCGGCATTGCGCCAGGCGGCGGCGGTCTGACCCGCCGGCCCCGGAAGGGCGCGCCCGCCTCGGCGGCCTAACCTGCCGGCATGGGAGATCGGCTCGACTCGCTGACCGCCGGGATGGTGATCCCCTACGGAGGAGACCGCTCCACGGTGGTGCCCGCCGAACTGGCCGCCGCGTTCCGGCCGGGCGATCGCCTCGTCGTCGTCCAGGAGACAGGCGATCTGCTCCACATCCCCCGACCCGAATGGGAGACGGCGACAAACGCGGTGGGGAAGGCCCACGAGGCGTTCTCGCACATGGGGATCGTCTCCGACCACCAGATCAGCCGGTTCTACGGGATATTCGCCGACCTGCTCTCGGACGATCGGCACTTCGCGCCCATCGCCGAGGCGAACGCCGCCGACGTGGCGCTGGCCCGGGAGAGGGGTCGCAGCACCACCCGCCTGACATTGTCCGACTCCATGCGCGCCGGCATGGTCGCCGGGCTCCGCTCGTGGCAGGACCGAAGCGGAGGTCGGGGAGAGACCATCGAGACGGTGGAGCACCCCGGTTGGCGGGTCGACCTCGTCAGAGCCGGGCTCGGGGTCGTGGGCTTCGTCTTCGAGGGCAGGCCCAACGTCTTCGCCGATGCCACCGGCGTCCTCCGTTCCGGCAACACCGTGGTCTTCCGCATCGGCTCGGATGCCCTCGGCACCGCCAGGGCGATCATGACTCACGCGCTCGACCCGGCGCTGGAGGAGTCGGGACTCCCGCAGGGCACGGCCAGCCTGGTGGACAGCGCATCACACGCAGCAGGATGGGCGATGTTCTCAGACCCCCGGCTCGCCCTTGCGGTCGCCCGCGGGTCCGGCCGGGCGGTCAGCCAGCTGGGCGCCGTCGCCCGCCAGGCGGGCATCCCGGTGAGCCTCCACGGTACGGGCGGGGCCTGGATCGTTGCCGCAGGTGACGCCGATCCGTCGGCGTTCGGCCACGCCGTGGAACATTCCCTCGACCGCAAGGTCTGCAATACGCTGAACACCTGCTGCATCGTGACCGAGCGCGTCGACGACCTCCTCCCCGTGTTCCTTGACGCAGTGACCCGGGCCGCCGTCCGACGCGGATCGAACCCGAAGATCCACGTCGTCGGTGATCTCTACGACCGCCTCCCGGCGTCGTGGCGCGAGGTGGCTCCGATCGCCCGGGCGGCCGGCCCGGTGCTCGAACCGATGGCCGAAGCGATCGGGCCTGACCGCCTCGGCGCCGAGTGGGAGTGGGAGGACAGTCCGGAGGTGACCCTGGTGGAAGCACCGGATGTCGACACCGCCGTCGCCTGGTTCAACGACCAGTCGCCCCGCTTCGCCGTGAGTCTGGTGTCCCAGAGCGATGCCCTGCATCGCAGGTTCTTCGAGACCGTCGACTCGCCGTTCGTCGGAAACGGGTTCACCCGCTGGGTTGACGGCCAATATGCTCTCGACCGCCCCGAGCTGGGGTTGTCCAATTGGCAGTATGGAAGGTTGTTCGGGCGCGGTGGGGTGTTGAGCGGGGACTCTGTGCACACCGTGCGCACCCGTGCCACCCAGGTAGACCCAGACGTACATCGATAGGACAGAACATTCACAGTTGTGCGGACAACGTGGCACGATGACGGCCGACCGGGAACGTATCACTCACCCGAGACGTTGAAACGGGTGAAGACGGAGACGGACATGACCGAGACAACCAGCAAGACCGAGATCGTGGACGACTACCTCGAGCGGTTCGGCACCGCGCTGCCGGGGCACGTCATCGATTTCGCCCTCGACCTGCGCAGTGTCATCGCCGAGCTGGAAGCCGCCCTGGCGGCGGAGCCGGTCGGCGTCTGACCAGCAACCGAGCGGCATGACCGAGCACATGGATCGTGCCGTCGAGTCGCTGCGTCGGGCGCGCCGTATCCTGGTCTTCACCGGCGCCGGGATCTCCACCGAGTCCGGGATTCCCGACTTCCGCGGTCCGAACGGCCTGTGGTCGAAGGTCGACCCGGACGACTTCACCATCGGCCGGTATCTGGCGGCGCCGGAGGTGCGAATCCGGAGTTGGGGCATGCACCGAAGAGGCGAACTGTGGGGGGCGCGCTCTCGAATCCGGCCCAACCCGGCTCACCACGCCGTCACCGCACTGTGGAACGAGGGCCGCTGCGCGGGAGTGATCACACAGAACATCGACGGACTCCACCTGGAGGCCGGGATCAGCCCGGGGGCGCTCTCGGAGATCCACGGCAACATCCGCCGCAGCCACTGCGTCGGGTGCAAGGCGTCGTGGCCCACCGAGACGGTCCTCGAGTGGGTCGACTCCGGTCAGGAGGATCCCCGCTGTCCGGACTGTTCGGGGATCGTGAAGACGGCCACCGTCATGTTCGGCGAGCTGCTGCCAGACGAGGAGATCGCCAAGGCCGAGTTCTTCTCCGCCGCCGCAGACGCCGTCCTGGTCATTGGCTCGACGCTCTCGGTGTACCCCGCCGCCGACTTCGCCATTCGCGTACGAATGACGGGGTGCCCGATGGTGATCATCAACCTGGGGCCAACCGATCAGGACCACCTGGCGACCGTCTCGATCGACGCCCCGGCAGGGAGTGCCGTTCCCGAGCTGGTCCGCGCCCTGTCCTGACAGCCCGACGGTGGCGACGGGTCGAAGACGGGTCCCTCGCCTCTCCGCTCCGCCGGCCCGGGCCGTTTCGCCCTGGCGATGCCTGCCGCCTCCGCCGGATGATGTCAGCCTGGACACCTCCATCGTCCCCTGGCTCCTCGATGCCGATCCGGCCATTCGCTGGCAGGTGTACCGGGACCTGCTCGACGACCACGAGGCGGCGGCGAAGGCCAGAGACCGCGTCGCCCACGAGGGCTGGGGCGCCCGGCTCCTCGAACTCCAGGACCCGGAGGGCACCTGGGCATCCGCCCTCTACTCCCCGAAGTGGACCTCCACCACCTACACCCTCCTCCTGCTCCACCATTTCGGGCTGAGCGGGCATCACCCCGCAGTGGCGAGAGGCGTGGGGATCCTGGTGGACAGGGCCCGCGAGCTCGGCGGCGGCCTCACCTTCGCCCGGACGATCCCCTACCCGGAGACGTGCATCACCGCCATGATCGTGCTGATGGCGAGCTGGAGCGGGATGGACCACCCGCGGATCGAACGGGCGATCGAGTGGCTTTCGAGCGAACAGATGCCTGACGGCGGGTGGAATTGCGAGCGGCTTCGTTCGGGCTCGTCGCACGGATCCTTCCACACCTCGATCACGGTGCTCGAGGCGCTCGGAGAACGGTCCGGCCGTATCCCCGACCCTCGCCTCGAGGAAGCGATGGCCGCCGGCCGGCGGTTCTTCCTCGATCACCGCCTGTACCACTCGCACCGAACCGGACAGGTCGCCGACCCGGCCTTCACTCTCTTCTCGTTCCCTCCCTACTGGCACTTCGACGCACTGCGGGGACTGGATCACTTCCGGGCATCGAACGCCATGAGAGACCCGGCTCTGGCACCTGCCATCGATCTCGTTGGGAGGCACAGGACGGCGGATGGACGCTGGCCCCTCCAGAACGTGCACCGGAATCGAACGTGGTTCGACATGGAGCGCGGGGGCCGACCCAGCCGGTGGAACACCCTGCGGGCGTTGCGGGTGCTCCGCTGGTGGGAAGGAAACGGGTCGGCCCCTGGATAGGGGCAACGGCGCGGAACCCCGAACGCGTCCACCGCAGCCTCCGACCCGTCACCGAACCGCCGGCTGCGCCGGCCACACCCCCGGTCGTCGTCTTCTGTTCCCCTGCCGCTCCCGGCGGCGCGGCGCATGTGCGAACGCCTCTGGATACCGACCGATCGATCGGTAGGCTCGAACCGACAACCTCACAGGAGTGCTCGTGTCCGAGTATCAGGCCCCCCTGGCTGACATCGACTTCGTCCTCGACTCGATCGTCGATCTGACATCGATCTCGAAGCTCAACGGATACCAACACGCGGACCCGGACACGGTGAGCGGGGTGCTCGCCGAGGCCGGCCGGTTCTTCGCGGAGGTGATCGCACCCACCAACCGGATGGGGGATCTCCACGGATCGCGCCTCGTGGACGGCGGCGTGGTCACCCCAGACGGATTCAAGGACGCCTACGCCAAGTACGTCGAGTCCGGTTGGGCAGGCGTTCATTCCCCCGAGGACTGGGGCGGCGGGGGGATGCCCTATTCGGTGGGGATCGCCGTCCAGGAGATGTTCAAGTCGGCCAACATGGCCCTGTCGTTGTGCCCTCTCCTGACCCAGGCAGCCATCGACGCCCTCCTCGAGCACGGGTCGGACGAACAGCGCGCCCTCTATCTGGAGAAGCTCATCACAGGCGAGTGGGCGGGAACGATGTGCCTCACAGAGGCACAGGCCGGGTCGGACGTCGGTGCGCTCACGACCAGGGCCACCCGCCAGGACGACGGCTCGTACCTCGTCACAGGCCAGAAGATCTTCATCACATGGGGGGATCAGGATCTCACCGAGAACATCATCCACCTGGTTCTGGCCAGGACCCCGGACGCGGCACCCGGCACGCAGGGCATCTCCCTGTTCATCGTCCCCAAGTTCCTGCTCGACGACCAGGGGAAGCCGGGAGCTCGAAACAACATCGAGATCGTGTCGCTCGAGCACAAGCTCGGCATTCACGGCTCGCCCACCTGCGTCGTGTCGTTCGGGACCGACGAGGGAGGGGCGGTCGGCTACCTGGTGGGCGAGGAACAGCGCGGCATGAAGTACATGTTCACGATGATGAACGTGGCCAGGGTGGGCGTGGGGATCGAAGGCCTGGCGCTGGCCGAGCGGGCATACCAGAAGGCGGCGGCGTTTGCCGCCGAGCGGATCCAGGGCCGGACGGTGGGCGCCGATGCCGGGGTCGCCTCCCCGATCATCGCCCACCCCGACGTCCGCCGCATGCTGTTGACGATGCGGTCGTACATCGAGGCCATGCGCGCCCTGCTCTACGTCACGGCCGCCTATGCCGACAGGGAGCGACACGGAGAGACGGAGGCCGACCGGGCGAACGCCGGCGAGCTGACCGCCCTCCTCACCCCCATCGCCAAGGCGTGGTGCACCGACCTCGGCGTCGAGATGACCTCGATCGGCCTGCAGGTCCACGGGGGGATGGGCTATGTCGAGGAGACCGGAGCGGCCCAGTTCTACCGGGACGCCCGGATCGCCCCGATCTACGAGGGAACGAACGGCATCCAGGCGATGGACCTCACCATGCGGAAGCTCCCGATGCGCGACGGCGCCGTGGTGGCGGCGTTGATCGGCGAAATGCAATCAGTCGCCGGTGAACTGGCAGGGGTGGAAGGATTCGGGAAGGCGGCGCACGAGCTCGGAGACGCCATCCAGACGCTGGCAGAGACATCGGCCTGGCTCGGGTCGCGGCTCGCGGCGGGCGCCTACAACGATGCCCTCGCCGGCGCCACGCCCTACCTGAAGCTGTTCGGAACGGTGGTCGGAGGGTGGCTGATGGCTCGCGAAGCGCTGGCGGCACGCGGCATGTTGGATTCGGGCGGCGGCGACGCCTCCTTCGCCCGGGCCAAACTCACCACCACCCGCTTCTACCTGGAGCAACTCGTACCCACCGCGTCAGGGGGAGCCGCCGCGGTCACGGCCGGAAGCGACGTGCTGTACGAAGCCGACCTGACCGTTCGCTGATCCCCCGGCCCCCGGGCCGACCGGGCAGCCTGCGATCAGGCAACGAGAGGAGCGATCGCACCGTGGAACTGAACGGCAAGGTGGTCGTGATCACCGGCGCGGCCCAGGGCATCGGGGCGGCCATGGCCCGGCGATTCGCCTCCGAGAGCCCTGCCGGCCTCGTGCTCGGCGACGTCGACGCCGACGGCGTCGAACGGGTGGCCGCCGAGGTGGGAGGGGTGGGGCTCGAATGCGACGTGTCCACCGAAGAGGACACGATCGCTCTCATCGAGGCGGCCCGGGACCGGTTCGGGCCGATCGATGTCTTCTGCGCCAACGCCGGG
>DATCZS010000178.1:0-2745 GCA_036525795.1 Acidimicrobiia bacterium
TTGGTGAGGATCTCGAACTCCCGTTCGGCATCGTACCGGGCGCGGTTGAACCGGCGGTCGACCAGCCGTTGGATTCGCCGGCGCACCGGATCAAAGATGGCAGCAGCGGCGAGCGTTGCACCGGCGATCACGAGGTCATTCGACTCGCCCAGAAGGCGGGGGAACGTCACCACCGGGATGGCATACACACCCACGACCACGACAGCCACCAAGATGTAGGTCACGGTTCTCGAGACGATCCGGTCGAGCCCGAAGAGGCGATAGCGGAGGATGGCCACGGCGATGGCGATAGGGGCGCCGACAGTCATCACCGATATCCAGATTACGACCGCCCAATCGGAGTCTGTGAGGAGGCCGCTGATCGTGGTCCCGGCTGCCCCCCCGACCACGACGAGCACAGGGAGGGCGAGCTGGCGGCGAGTGACACCGTCCCCTCGAACCACCCTGTACACCAGCGATCCCACGGTGAGGAGGAAGGCAGCTGTCACCGCCCGCCCGCCGTCGGTCTCGGGGGAGACGATCGGTTCGATCACGATTCCCCCGAGAACTACGAGATGAGCCCACTTCCACACCCGTCCCGGGTACCGCCCGTCGGGGAAGAGCAGGAGAGAGAAGAAGAGAACGAGAAGACCGGATCCGAAGAGGTTGTCCCCCAGTGCTTCCCGACCCGATTCCATCTGGGCCACGCCGTGTCCGATCAGCCCCGGCCCGACCATGAACATCCAACCGATCGGATTGCGAGGCAGCCGGACGGCCAGCAGCAGGCCCACGACCGGGAAGGCGAGGAACGACATGGCCCACGTCAGGTCCGAGGCGGTCGCGTACGGTGGGGAATCCAGTACCGCGGCGAGGACCCAGCCGGTGACGGCTCCCGAGAACAGAAGGATCGTGCCGATCCTGGCTGCTCGAGCTCGCGTCATGGCCGGCGCTCCCTGATCCACAGCCTGCTGAGGCTGGGCTGGACCGTGCGGACGACCGCCTCCGCGAGGGCAGCGTCGACGGATTCGAGCGTCAGGTTCGATCGGAGCCGGTCGGAGAAGACTTCGACTTCGCGTTCGGTGTCGAAGCGGGTCCGGTTGAAGCGATGGTCTACGGTCCGCTGCACACGGCGGCGCACGGGAGTGAAGGCGGCGGCGGCAACCAGCGTCGAGCCGGCGATGACCAGGTCGTTCGACTCGCCCAACAGGCGAGGGAGGGTCACCACCGGCAGCGCGTAGATCCCGGCCACCACGACCGCCACCAGCGTGTAGGCGACGGTCCGGGAGATGATGCGGTCGATGTCGTAGAGGCGGTATCGGGTCACGGCGAGGCCGACCGTCACCGGCAGTGCCAGCATCACCACACCGACTCCCATGTCTCCCACCGCGTCGGGGAGCGCGATGTCGGCCACCTCGGTGAGTGTCCCCACTGCAAGCCACAGGGCGAACAGGCCGACCGCCGCCGCGAACCACTTGAGCTGGAGCCTTTCGACGCCGGTCGAACGGACGAAACGCACCACCATCGAGACGGCCGCCAACAGAATGAAGGCCACCAGCAAGGCGAGCATCTGACCCCACTCGTACTCGGGGTTGGGAACACCTCTGATCCCGATGGGATTGGCGGCCCACGAGACGCAACCGGCCCCGTCAACCTCCATGCACACTCGTTCCGACAGCAGGCTGGCGCCGATTACGAGGGCGGTGACCGTGACCCCGAGAGGAGTGAGCCAGCGCCATCGCCTGCCGGCGGTGGTCCCGGTCGGGAACCAGGCCATCAGCATCCCGATCCCGGCGAAGGTGCCGAACCAGGCAGCGACACTCGGTCCGGCCATGCCAGGAGAGACGGGGTCCCCGGACCCATCGGCGCTCGAGAAGAGACCTGACCCGATGAGAGAGAGCCCCACCAACGCCAGGGCCCACCCCACCCGGGTGGCGTCGGAACGGGCCACGACCACAATCCCCACCGCCACGAACGCCACCGAGGCGACGAGGAGCATCACCTGGAATGCCTGCAGGTTCGAGCTTCTAGTGATCACCGCCGCCACCAGTCCCACCGTCGCGGCTGCCGTCACCAACCCGAGGCCGAGCAGGCGCCTCATGCCGTGCCCTCCTCTCTGACCCACAGCGCCGTCCGATCGGGGCCGATCGTGTTGGCGATCAATTCATGCAGGTGGTGCTGGATGGCCGCGGGATCCGTCTGTGCCCGGAGCCGATCGGCGAACACCTCCACCTGGCGCTCGGCGTCGTATCGAGTTCGGTTGAAACGTCGATCGACGATCCGCTGGATCCTGCGACGGACGGGATTGAAGAGGGCGGCGGCGGCAAGCGTCGACCCGGCCACGATCAGCTCGTTGGACTCGCCGAGGAGGCGGGGGAGAGTCACGACAGGAAGCGCATACACCAGTGCCACGGTCAGGGCGACGAGGGCATACGACACGGTTCGAGAGACGACCCGGTCGATGTCATACAGGCGGTACTTCAGAATGGCGACCATGAACGACACCGGCACCAGGAGATAGCCGAGCACTGCCAGCAGCCACAACGGGTGTTGGGCGTTTCCCGTCGCCGCCGAGACCACGATGGCGAGGGTGAGGGCGGCCACCTCGAACAGGAAGGCCCACACCACCCACCGGTACTGGCTGCGGACGGGATCGCGGGACCGTCGATAGCGAACGACGAAGTCCACGATGGCAGCGAGCAGGATCACATTCGGGAGGAACGCCGCCAGTTCGGCGACCCCGCTCGGGACGACCGCCAGCGGCATCGG
>DATCZS010000179.1:0-5149 GCA_036525795.1 Acidimicrobiia bacterium
TTCGACAAGGTGGGCAAGGACGGCGTGATCACGGTGGAAGAGGGTCAGACTTTCGGTCTGGAGCTCGAGTTCACCGAGGGCATGCAGTTCGACAAGGGCTACATCTCCCCGTACTTCATCACCGATCCGGATCGCCAGGAGGCGGTGCTCGAGGATCCGTACATCCTGATCGCCAACCAGAAGATCAGCTCGGTGAACGACATGCTCCCCGTGCTCGAGAAGATCATGCAGACCGGCAAGCCGGTGCTGGTTCTCTCCGAGGACGTGGAGGGTGAGGCTCTCGCCACCCTGGTCGTCAACAAGATCCGCGGCACGTTCTCTTCGGCCGCCGTCAAGGCACCCGGCTTCGGCGAGCGCCGCAAGGCCATGCTTCAGGACATCGCCATCCTCACCGGTGGCACCGTGATCTCCGAAGAGGTCGGCCTCAAGCTCGACGGCGTCACCACCGACATGCTCGGTCGTGCCCGCAAGGTGGTCATCAGCAAGGACGACACCACCATCGTGGACGGTGGCGGGTCCGAGAGCGATGTCGCCGGTCGTATCAAGCAGATCGAGCGCGAGATCGAGAACACCGACTCCGACTGGGACCGTGAGAAGCTCCAGGAGCGTCTCGCCAAGCTGTCGGGCGGTGTGGTGGTCATCAAGGTCGGCGCCGCCACCGAGGTGGAGCTGAAGGAGAAGAAGCACCGCATCGAGGACGCCGTGTCGGCCGCCAGGGCCGCCATCGAAGAGGGCGTCGTGGCCGGTGGTGGCGTGACGCTGTTGCGCGCCCAGGAAGCCGTGGAGAAGGTCCGCGGCGGCTCCGACGACGAGAAGGCCGGCCGCGCCATCGTGCGCCGGGCGATGGAGGAGCCCCTCCGTCAGATCGCCTTCAACGCCGGATTCGAGGGTGGCGTGGTGGTCGAGCAGGTGCGGGCCTCCTCCGAGCCGCACTTCGGCTTCAACGCCGCCACGGGCAAGTACGTGGACATGTTCGCCGACGGGGTCATCGACCCCGCCAAGGTGACACGGTCGACGCTTCAGAACGCTGCCTCGATCGCGGCCCTGCTCCTCACCACCGAGGCGCTGGTCGCCGAGCAGAAGGAAGATGCGCCTGCCGCAGCCGGTGGTCACGACCACGGCGGTGGCATGGACTTCTGATCCCCGAGGATCAGAGCCAAACCGAGAAGAGGGCCCTCCGGGGCCCTCTTCTCTTTGTCGCGGGGGATGATTGTCCCCCACGAAGGTGGGGAAGGTGATTGTCCCCCACGAAGGTGGGGGAAGGTTGGGTGATTGTCCCCCACGAAGGTGGGGAAGGTGATTGTCCCCCACGAAGGTGGGGGAAGGTTGGATGATTGTCCCCCACGAAGGTGGGGGAAGGTTCCTGCCGGCCGTCAGGCCGGGAGGTAGGGGGATCGGTCTCACCCACGGATGTGAGGTAGGGGGATCGGTCCCACCCACGAAGGTGGGGGAAGGTTGGGTGATTGTCCCCCACGAAGGTGGGGGAAGGTTCCTGCCGGCCGTCAGGCCGGGAGGTAGGGGGATCGGTCTCACCCACGAGGCCGCAACCCGCTGCCGATCGCCGATTGCCGGCTGTTCAGCCCGTGAGGAGACCCCGATACAGATCGAGGTAGTCGCCCGTGCGGTGCTCCCACGAGTGGTCCGCGGCCATCGCCCGGATCTGGGCCGCCTTCCAGGCGGGGCGGTCGATGTGCAATTCCAGTGCCTTGCCCAACGCCCACCCCAGCCCGTCCTCGGTGTAGTGCTCGAACACGAAGCCGTTGCCGGTGTCGCCTTCGATGGGAGTGACCGTGTCGGCGAGGCCGCCCACCTTCCTCACCACCGGGAGCGTGCCGTAGGCGAGCGAGTACATCTGGTTGAGCCCGCACGGCTCGTACAGCGACGGCATCAGGAAGATGTCGGCCCCCGCCTCGATCAGGTGGGACAGTTCGATGTCGTAGCCCCGGACGAAGGCAACCTTGTCGGGGTTCATGCGGGTCAACCGGTGGAAGAAGCTCTCGTAGTCCGGCTGGCCGCTGCCGAGCACGGCGAGGCGGATGTCCCAGGTGTCCAGGAAGTGGAGCAGGGGGCCGCCCATGATGTCCATCCCCTTCTGGTGCGCCAGCCGCGAGACCAGTCCCAGCACGGGCACGTGCTTGTGGTAGGGCAGTTGCAGCCGTCCGAGCAGGGCCTCTTTGTCCTTCTCCTTGCGCCACAGGCTCTTCTCGGAGTAGCGCCACGGGATGTGCCGGTCGGTGCGCGGGTTCCATTCGTCGGTGTCGATCCCGTTGAGGATCCCGACGATGTCGGCGGACCGCCGTCCGAGGACGCCGTCCAGTCCGGCGCCGCCGTCCGGTGTCTGGATCTCCCGGGCGTACGTGGGGCTGACCGTGGTGATCTTGGTGGCGTGGAGCAGCCCGGTCTCGAGGAACGAGACGTGTCCTTGGGCGAGGTGATCCTGGTGGAGGCCCGACCGGGCGCTGCCCAGCCCGAGGCCTTCGACGACCTCGCTCCCGAACCGCCCCTGATACCCCAGGTTGTGAATGGTGAGCACCGTCGGCACCAGCCCCACCTTGGGGGCGTCCCGGTAGACGGTGGTTGTGAGCAGAGGGACCAGCCCGGTCTGCCAGTCGTTGGCGTGGATCACGTCGAAGCGGCGTTTGGAGGCGGCGGCTGCGATCAGCGCCAGGTGCTGGAAGGCGGCCCAGCGGAACGGCTCGTCCGGTTCGTCGGTGTAGATACCGGGCTGCGCGAACAGCTGTGGAGAGTCGATGAACACCGTGGAGGTGGAGGGGTCGGTCCACCCCCGCCACTCGATCGTCTGCCCCGACATGTCGAACCGGCGGATGCCGCCTAGCGGGTGGAGGTCGGCGGCGGTCCCGGGGTGAAGCGGGGTGATGGTGATGACCTCTTGGCCGGCTGCCCGCAGCGCGGCGGGCAGTGCCCCGGAGACGTCTGCCAGCCCTCCGGTCTTGGCGTAGGGGACCACCTCCGAGCTCAGGAACAGGATGCGCAACGGATTCAGTCCCGCAGTTCGGTGGCGAGCGACGCCAGCCGTTCGAGCCGCTCTTCGACCTGGGCGGGGGGTTCGGGCGGAACCATGAACAGCGCCTGGGTGAACCCGGCTTCGGCCACCGCGTCGACGGCTTCGTGCGTCGGCTTGACCGAGAAGGCATAGAGGAGGAACCGGGAGGGATCCCGCCCGGCGTCTTCCAGCGCCTCCCGGAGGCGGGGGAGCGTCTCGAGGCTGTGTCGGCCCATGAGCGGCATCCATCCGTCGCAGAACTCGACCATGTCGGCGATGGTCTTGGGTCCGGCGTTTCCGCCCAGGATGATCGGAGGGTGGGGTTGCTGCGCCGGCTTGGGCCAGGCCCACGACGGTTCCAATGACAGGTGCTCGCCCTGGTACGAGGCGACGTCCTCGGTCCAGAGCTCCTTCATCATCAGCACCTTTTCGCGCAGCAGCTCCCGGCGTTCGGTGTAGCGGATGCCGTGGGACGCCATCTCTTCTTTGTTCCAGCCGTATCCGATCCCGAACTGGAATCGCCCCCCGGAGAGGGTGTCGACGGTGGCGACTTCCTTGGCGGTCCACAGCGGGTCTCGCTGGGCGAGGAGGCTGATGCCGGTTCCCAGTGTGAGGCGTTCGGTGACGGCGGCGGCGGCCCCGAGGGCGACGAAGGCGTCGTGGGTGCGCCAGTAGTGCTCGGGGAGGGGTGGTGCTTCCGCCCGCCCGCCCCAGGGTGTGAGCCGCGAGGTGGGGATGTGGCTGTGCTCGGGGAACCACAGCGAGTCGAATCCGAGCCGTTCGCAGGTCCGGGCCAGCTCGACCGGCTGCATGGTGAGGTCGGTGGGGAAGATCACGATGCCGAACTTCATCGTCGGGAGGCTACCCGGCGGGTTTGCGCCGAGGGTTGGGGCGGTGGATGCTTGCCGCCATGATCCAGCCAGTTCGTGACATCATCGCCCGGGAGGGACCGATCCCCTTCGAGCGGTTCATGGAACTGGCGCTGTACGGGGAGGGCGGGTTCTTCGCCTCGGCGGACCTGCGTTCGGTGAAGGCCGGCGACTTTCTCACCTCGCCCGAGGTGAGCCCGCTGTTCGGGGAGACACTGGCCGGGTTCGTTCGCCGTGAGCACGAACGCATCGGCGATCCGTTCTGCCTCGTCGAGGTGGCGGGCGGTTCTGGCTCGCTGATCCGGCCGCTGCTCGAGCTTCATCCCGTCGAAACGTGGGCGGTCGAGGTGTCGCCTCCCGCACGGGAGGCGCTGGCCGAGGTGGTCGGGCCCGGGCGGGTGGTCGGCTCCCTCGACGAGGTGCCCGGCCCGCTTCGCGGCGTGGTGCTGGCCAACGAGCTGGTCGACAACCTCCCGATGGCGATCGCCCAGCGGGTCGACGGGGCGTGGCGCGAGCGGTGGGTGGGCCTCGACGGCGACGGCCTGGCCTTCGTCGATGCCGACCCCCGGCCTGCGGTGATCGACTGGCTGGAGCGATTCGCCGACGAGGTGGGCGACGGCGGCTGGGTCGAGGTGCAGCTGGCGGCGGCCGCGTGGCTGCGTTCGGCCCTTGCCCGGTTGGATGCGGGGGCGGTGGTGCTCATCGACTACGGCGACACCGCCGAGAACCTGCTCCCGAGGCGTCAGGACGGCACCCTTCGCACCTACCGGTCTCACCACCTCGGACCCCATCCACTGGAGGAGCCCGGGGCCACCGACATCACCGCCGACGTCAACTTCACGGCTCTGGAAGCGATCGCCCGGGAGGTGGGCGCCGAAGTCGAGTTGTTGCGCCAGGACGACTTTCTCGCCGACCTGGGCCTGCGCGATCGCATCTCCGAACTCCGTCACCGGGAGTTGGCCCTGGCCCGCTCCGGCGACCAGATGGAACGCCTGCGAGTCCGCACGATCCGCACCGAGGCCGAGACCCTGATGCACCCCCGCGGCCTAGGCGACTTCCGGGCGCTCGTCGCGCGAGGGTGAATGTCGCCCGGTTGTCGGCGCGGCCGAGCGTGGTGCAGCAGCTACCGGAACGTCCCTGGAGTGGTTTGAGAGCAGTTTGCGAGTACTGATACTCGACGGACCCCTCATAGGCCCAAGGAACATCGGGGATGGTCGTGTGGATGCCTCGATGAGGAGATCGACCCGTTTGAAAGGTGGTTCCGCGGGTACTACTT
>DATCZS010000180.1:0-5295 GCA_036525795.1 Acidimicrobiia bacterium
GAAGTCGTCGGGATGGGTGGCCCCGCGGGAGGCTCTGGTTCGAACGATGGGAGGGAGGTAGGCGCCGCCGAACCCGTGCACCAGGTCGTCCCAGATGTCGAAACCCTCGTCCTCGATGACCCCGGCGGCGTCGAGCACCCGGCCCACGGTCACCCCCGGGGTGAGCACGTCGACGATGCCGCGGTAGGCCCTGAGTGCGACGTCGTGCAGGCGGGCGTAGCGGTCGGTGGGACCCTGGCCGATGGTGAAGGTACGGAGGATCTGGCCGGCATACCCCCAGAACGTGGTCGAGATCTCGGTGACGAACACATCGCCCGCCCGGAGCACACGGTCGGGGTGATACTGATGGGGAACGCAGACGGCGGGGTCGTCCATCGGCGTCGTCAGGCTGAAGTGGATCAGGTTCCACGCCCTGTGGCCGAGATAGGTGTCCTCGACGATCCTGGCCACCTCGTACTCGTTCATCCCGGGCACCAGCGATTCCGCCAGCGCGGCGACGGCGGCGTCGTTCATCGCAGACGCGATGCGGACGAAGGTCATCTCCGCCTCGGTCTTGACGAGGCGGAAGGCCTGATAGGCGGCGTTCACGTCCGAGAACACCGCACCGGGGTTCTCACCCTGGAGGACGAACAGGTCGCCGTGGGGGATCACGCCGATCAGGCCGACCCGGCGCGCCCCGGCCGCAGCCAGGAGGCGTCCGAGCGCGTGCGCCTGCTCACCCGGCGTGTCGCCGCCGTAGCGCACATCGGTGATGGTCGAGATCCGCTCCGCATCGGGCAGGTGGTTCCACAGCCGCACGAGCAGCGTCGGTTCCTCGTCCGGCAGGAACACCACGTACGACTGGACCTGAGAGGGCCAGTTGGAGAAGTACTGGACGGACGTCTCCAGCGGTCCGGTCGCACCGCCGACCACCAGGGCGTCGAACCCGTCTTCGAGCAGGTCGCGGGCGAACCGGTGACGGCGGTCCATCTCGGCTGCCGGATACCGCGGGAAGCCGTTGACCTGGTCGAATGCCCCTTGCTCCCAATAGGGCGGGCCGAAGCGCTCAGCCACCAGCTGCCTCCAGGATCATGCCCCTGACCACTTCGGGTGTCAGCGGATACCGGTCCACGACGACTCCCAGATGCGACAGCGCGTCCTCGACCGCCGCCGCGACGGCGGCCATCGCCGGGATGGTGCCGCCCTCTCCCGCCCCCTTCGCCCCGAGGGGGTTGTCCGGCGCGGGTGTCACCGTGTGCACCTTCGACAGCGGAGGCATCTCCATCGCCGTCGGGATCCGGAAGTCCATGAACGTGGTCGTGAGCGGCTGGCCATCCTCGGCGTACACCACTCGCTCGAGGAGCGCGTTCGACAGCCCGTGGGCGACGCCGCCGTCGATCTGCCCGTCGACGATCATCGGGTTGAGCACCGTCCCGCAGTCGTGGGCCACCGAGTAGTGCACGACGGTGACGAGGCCGGTTTCGCGGTCGACCTCCACCTCGGCCACGTGGCAGCCGAAGGCGTACGGCGGCCGCGGAGTGGGGAACGCCTCCGTTGCCGCCGCCTCCTCACCGCGGGAGGCGGCGATGGCGGCCAGCTGTGCGAAGCCGACCCCGGCATCAGGCTGGCCCACGACTCGAACCTCGCCGTCTTCCAGGATCAGGTCCGCTTCGGCGGCCTCGAGATGCTCGGCGGCGAGGCGCTTGAGGATCGAGGCCGTCTCGACCGCGGCCAGATGGGTGGAGGATCCGGCATTCACGGCGGTGCGGCTGGCCACGGTGGCCACCCCGTTGCCCGGCTGATCGGTGTCGCCGGCCTTCACCACCACCGAGGTCGCATCGACGCCCAGCTCGGTTGCGCAGATCTGGGCCAGGACCGTGGCGTGGCCCTGTCCCTGGGAGTTGGCCCCGAGCACCACCGTGACGGTGCCGTCGGCTTCGATCTGGACGCGCGCCTGCTCGTGCGGGCCGAGACCGGTGTCCTCGACGTACGCGGCGATGCCCATCCCGAGCAGCCGGCCTTCGCTTCGCGCCGTCTCCCGGCGCGCCTCGAACCCGTCCCTGTCCGCCAGGGCCAGCACCTCCTCCAGTCCCCGGTGATAGTCGCCGGAGTCGTAGGTGATGTTCCCGCCGTACCGGGCGGCGAGTGGATATTCATACGGGAAGGCGTCCGCCGGGATGAAGTTGCGCCGTCTCACCTCGGCGGCGTCCAGCCCGAGCGCCCTGGCCACGGCATCGATGACCCGTTCGTGGATGAACGTGGCGTTGGGTCGGGCGGCACCCCGGATCGGGCTGGTTGAAACCGCGTTCGTGTACACCACCTCGAGGGTCAGATCCATCGCCTCGAGGGTGTACGGGCCCTGAATGAGCTGGAATCCGGTCATCGGAAGCAGGAGGCCGTACGAAACGTATGCACCGTTGTCGTGGAGCAGCCTGCCCCTGAGCCCGAGCAGGCGGCCGTCTGCCGAGGCGGCCACCTCCAGGAAGGCGACCATGTCCCGCTGTTGCTGGGTGGTGAGCAGATGCTCACGCCTGGTCTCGATCCACTTCACGGGGGCGTCGAGCTTCGCCGCCAATGCCGCCAGCACGTACTCCTCGGCGTAGATGCCGCCCTTGGGACCGAACCCTCCCCCGACGTCGGGAGCGATCACCCTGACATCGTCACGGCCGAAGTACTCGGCGACGCGACGACGCACCGGGTAGGGAGCCTGGGTGGAGGACCACAGGTTGAGCCGGCCATCCGCCTCGTGGGCGAGCACACCTCGCGGCTCCATCGAGGCACACGCACCCCGATGCTGACGCAGTTCGAGCGGGATCACCACGTCGGCCCGGGCGAAGGCACCGTCGACGTCTCCGTATGCCGCCGACAGCGTCGTCACGAGGTTCGTCGACCCGCCGCGATGCACCGGCGGGGCACCGGGCTCGATGGCGCGCTCCACGTGGGCCACCGCGGGGAGGGGCTCGAACTCGATCCACACGGACTCGGCGGCATCCGCCGCCGCGTACCGGTTCTCCGCCACCACCACTGCGACCGCCTGTCCGACGTAGCACACCTCCTCGGAGGCCAGGGGCGGCGCCTGGACGCTCCCCTCCAACAGCGGATGGGGATGCGGATTGGGCATGGCGGCGGTGACCCCGAGGTCTTCGGCGGTGAAGACCCCCACCACCCCGGGCATGGAACGGGCCTCCTCTGCGTCGATCGAACGGACGAGGGCGTGGGCTTCGGGCGATCGAACGAACGCCACATGCAGCGTCCCGGCGAGTCGGATGTCATCGACGTACATCCCTCGACCGGTGATCAAGCGCGGGTCCTCGACCCGCCGGAGGGGAGCGCCAACGCCGTCCGGGCGACGAGAGCTCATGGCCGTTCGAGGTGGGCGAGTTGCTCGAGGTACCGGCACAACGCGGCGGCGTCCAGGTCGCCCAGTCCGGCGTCGGCCGAAGCCTGATAGATCGGTAGCGCCGTGTCGAGGAGCGGCGTGGGAGCCCCCACCGATCGGGCGAATGCCTGAATGATCGTGGCGTCCTTCTTGATGATCGCCAGGCGGGCAGAAGGCGGCTCGTAGGTGTCTGTCACCATCATCGGCCCGCGGATCTCGAAGATCCGGGAAGAGCCCACCCCGTCACCGATCACCTGCTGGACGACGGCCGGGTCCATCCCGGCGGCGATTCCCAGCGCGTGCGCCTCCGCCGTCGACAGGTTGTGGATGGCGACCAGCAGGTTGGCGATGTATTTCATGATCGAGCCGTTGGGGAAGGCGCCCAGGTAGTAGGTGGCCCGTCCCACGACATCGAAGATGTCCTTCGTCTTGTCGAAGGCCTCCTGGGTCCCGGACGCCATCACCACCAGCGTGGCGTCGGCCGCCTGCAGTCCTGTGCCGCTCACCGCCACGTCCATGAGTTCGACACCCACCGCGGCCAGCGCGTCGAACGCCCTCTGCTTGTCCTCGATGGGAAAGACGCCCATCTCCGCCGCGATGAGCCCTTCATGGGCGCCGGCGGCGACGTCTGCGGTGGCGGCCTCGAGAGCGGCCACCGACGGGAGAGAGAACAACACGACTTCGGATGCCGCCGCCACCGCCGCACCGGAGGGCTCGGCCACTCCCCCCATCTCGGCGAGCGCCGCCGTCTTTTCCTCGTCCACGTCGTAGCCGTGGATCTCGTAGCCCGCTGCCAGCAGGTGCCGGGACATGGCCGCACCCATCACACCGACACCAACCACACCTACTCGCTGCACCATTTCGGCCTTCCTCTCCCGTGTGACCCGGCGATCCTGCATCCTATACGATCGGGTCGAGCGCGGCCCGGGAGACCCCGCATCGAGAGGAGCGACATGGCCATCATCGACCTGACCGTGGCAATCGGGCCGGACACCTACGCCCCGCCGTCGGTGAACACCCCGATCGCCGTGACCGTGAGGACCAAGGAGCCGGGCTGGCAGGTCACCGAGGTCCAGATGGCGCTCCATGCCGGGCCACACGTCGATTTCTCCAAGCACTACCGGACGGACGGAGAGACCGCCGAGCAGATCGCCCTCGACCGGACGATCGGCACGGCGCGCGTGTTCGACCTCGGCGAGGTCGAGGCCGGACACGACATCTCGATCCAGGACCTCGAGGGCGCCGACCCCGGACTCCAGCCCGGCGAGATCGCCCTGGTTCGCACCGCCTGGACCGACCGGTCGTGGGGCCGGTTCCCCGACTACTACGTCGACTCGCCGTCGTGTTCGCCGGAGGCCGCCCGCTGGCTCGTCGATCGGGGGGCGAAGGCGATCGGCTTCGACTGCTTCCCCGAGGCCGCCGCCAAGAAGACCGACTACCGGGCCGAAGAATTCGTGGTGCACGCCACCATCGGGGAAGGCGGAGCCGTCCTGATGCAGCAACTCACCGCGCTCGACCGGCTGCCGGCCGGCGAACCTGTCCGGTTCTTCGCCTCCTTCATGAAGTTCACGGGCGCCGAGGGTGTCCCGGCCAGATTCTTCGCCGTGGTGGAGGACGACTGACGTGGAGGTGCTCACGCTGCGGCCGGTCGACCGTCTGACGCTCACCACGCTGGTGGACAACGCCGTCGACTCCACGGCTCCCGACACCGGTCCGGCCCGGCGCCGCGCCTTCGGGGACGGAACGGTACCGGCGGCGGCGATCCTGGGAGGCCGAGGGAGCGAGGCGCTGGTCGCCGAGCACGGGTTCTCGATGTTCGTCGAGGCCGAGACGGACGGGCGCAGCCGCCGGCTGCTGTTCGACACCGGGGTCAGCCCGACAGGAGTGATCGAGAACGCCCGGAGGCTCGAGGTGGACCTCACGACAGCCGAGGGGAT